>JADILW010000070.1 GCA_017695095.1 Candidatus Cryptobacteroides avistercoris
CCGTACATGTACTTCACCTTCTGCTTCTCCTTCAGCTGCATGGAGTAGTCCTTCTGCTTCTTGCGCTTCGCGGCGAGGCCATGCTGTCCCGGAGGATAGTTCCTCTTCTCAAAATACTTGTCTGACCCGAAAATGGGCTCGCCGAACTTACGGGCGATCTTGGTGCTGGGACCTGTATATCTTGCCATAGTAGTCTTGCTTTATATGATTAAACTTTACGACGGCCTTTAGGTCGGCATCCGTTGTGGGGCATGGGGGTCACGTCCACGATCTCGGTGACCACGATGCCTGCATTGTTGATGGTGCGGATGGCGGACTCACGTCCTGCTCCCGGACCCTTCACATAGCACTTCACTCTGCGCAGACCGGCGTCGAAAGCGGTCTTCGCCGCATCCTCGGCAGCCATCTGGGCGGCGTAGGGAGTGTTCTTCTTCGAGCCTCTGAAGCCGCACTTTCCGGCGGAGCTCCAGCTGATGACCTGTCCCTGGGCGTTGGTGAGGGACACTATCACGTTGTTGAAGGTCGATGAAATATGGGCCTGCCATAAGCTTCAACCTTGACAACCCTCTTGGATGTTGTAGTTTTCTTTGCCATAGTTCATCAATTTTTACTTGGTGGCCTTCTTCTTGTTGGCAACGGTCTTCTTGCGGCCCTTGCGGGTACGGGCGTTGTTCTTGGTGCTCTGTCCGCGCACGGGAAGTCCGAGACGGTGGCGGATTCCGCGGTAGCAGCCGATGTCCATGAGACGCTTGATGGACATCTGGACTGAAGAGCGGAGCTCTCCCTCGATCTTGTACTCCTCGTTGATTTCTGCACGGATCTTGGCAACCTGATCGTCGTTCCAGTCACCGACTTTGATTGAAGGATCGATGCCGCACTTCTCAAGAATCCTCTTCGCAGAGGGGCGGCCGATTCCGTAGATATAGGTAAGACCTATCTCTCCCTGTTTGTTGTTCGGTAAATCAACACCGGCTATTCTTGCCATAATTATACTTTACTTTATTTGTTTACTGATTATTAACCTTGGCGCATCTTGAACTTGGGATTCTTCTTGCAGATGACGTAAAGACGGCCCTTACGCCTTACAATCTTGCAGTCCTCGCTACGCTTCTTGATGGATGTCTTGACTTTCATATCTGTAATTTTTATTTGTATCTGAAAGATATTCTGCCCTTGGTTAAATCGTACGGTGAAATTTCTACTCTAACTCGGTCGCCCAGAAGAATATGGATAAAGTTCATCCTCATCTTGCCTGAAATGTTGCAGAGCAAGACATGACCATTCTCAAGCTCGACCTTGAACATCGCGTTTGGAAGGGTCTCGATAACCTTTCCATCTTGTTCTATTGCTACTTGTTTTGACATAAAAAATTACACTTAAAATTTAATCGTGCCATCTTTCTCGATAAAATCGAAGGTTGAGAGCTGCTCGGCATGGCCTTTCCGGACAACAACCGTAAGTTCGAAATGCGCCGAATTCTTGTGGTCCGCAGTGTGGACCGCCCATCCGTTCCTGTCGAGATAGACGGCCTTGCCTCCGGCGTTGATCATCGGCTCGATGCAGATCACCATCCCGTCGACGAGATGAGTGCCTCTCCCGGGTCTTCCGTAGTTCGGAATGCCGGGGTTCTCGTGCATGCCCCTGCCGATGCCGTGGCCTTCGAGCTCGCGCACCACCGAGAATCCGAACGATTCGGCATACGTCTGTACCGCGTATCCGATGTCGCCGACCCTCGCACCTGCCACAGCCGCCGCTATGCCCCGGTACAGCGATTCCTTCGTGACGTCAAGCAGCTTGCGGGTCCTCTCGTCCACCTCTCCCACGGGGAAGGTGTAGGCGGAGTCGCCGTTGTAGCCCTTGTACAGCGTGCCTATGTCGCAGGAGACGATGTCGCCTTCCTTCAGGACATAGTCGGACGGAAATCCGTGCACGACGGTCTCGTTGACTGAAGCGCAGATGGCTGCGGGGAAACCCTCGAATCCGAGGAAGCTGGGGATTGCTCCGTTGTCACGGATGAAAGTCTCGGCCACCCTGTTCAACTCTTTGGTCGTCACACCGGGGGCGACCGCCTTACCGACCTCCGCCAGTGTCTTGGAGACGAGAATCGCGTTCTCGCGCAGAAGCTCAATCTCTTCCTCAGTCTTAGGCTTGATCACAACCTTGCAAATTTTAAATCAAAGAACTACATTCCTGAACGTCCGCTGATACGGCCTGTCTTCATCAGACCGTCATAGTGACGCATCAGCAGATAACTTTCCACACGCTGCAGCGTATCGAGCACCACTCCCACAAGAATCAGCAGCGAGGTACCGCCGAAGAAGCTTGCGAACTGGTTGTTGATACCGAAAATCATCGCAATCGCGGGAAGAATGGCAATGATGCCGAGCGCGAAGGAACCGGGGAGCGTGACCCTCGTCATGATGGTGTCGAGGAATTCCACGGTCTTCTTGCCGGGCTTCACTCCCGGGATGAATCCTCCGTCGCGCTTCATGCTCTCGGCCATCATGGTAGGATTTACGGTGACGGCGGTGTAGAACCAGGTGAAGATCACGATGAGGACGAAGAATATGAAATTATACCAGAATCCGGTATAGTTGCTCAGCGTAGCTGCGAGTCCTCGGGTTGCGTCCCAGCGGGAGAAAATCAGAGGGAAGAGCATCAGTGCCTGTGCGAAGATGATAGGCATGACGCCTGCAGCGTTGATCTTGAGGGGGATGTACTGACGGACTCCGCCGTACTGACGATTGCCGACCACTCTCTTGGCGTACTGGACGGGCACCCTGCGCACGGCCTGCACGAGGGCGATGGCCGCGATGATCACGAAGAACCATATCAGGAGCTCGACGATGATGAGTAGCAGGCCACCGTTGTTGATGGAGAGCTTCTCACCGATCTCGGCGAACAGCGCGTAAGGGAGACGGGCGACGATACCGATCATGATTATGAGGGAGATACCGTTGCCGATTCCTCTGTCGGTGATTCTCTCACCGAGCCACATCACGAACATGGATCCCGCCATGAGGATGACGGTGGAGACAAGATTGAACATGAAGTTGCTCCATCCGAGCTGGTTCACCGCGGTGAAGGCGGCGGCAGGAATCTGGCTGTGGACGGCCGCCATGTAGGCGGGTCCCTGGATGCAGATGATGGCGACGGTCAGCCACCTGGTCATCTGGTTCATCTTCTTGCGTCCGCTCTCACCCTCCATCTGGAGCTTCCTGAAATAGGGCACGAAGACTCCGAGGAGCTGGATCACGATGGACGCGGAGATGTAGGGCATCACTCCCAGCGCGAAGATGGAGGCGTTGCCGAAGGCTCCGCCGGAGAACATGTTGAGCAGTCCGACGAGGCCCTCCTGAGCGGTGCTCTGGAGGGATGCGAGCATGGACGCGTCAATGCCCGGAAGCACCACAAAGCAGCCCAGCCTGTAGACCAGGATGAGCAGGAATGTGTAGACGAGTCTCTTGCGGAGCTCCTCAATCTTGAAAATGTTCTTTATAGTCTCGACGAACTTCATAGGACTATTCGTTTACGACTGCCTTTCCGCCGGCAGCTTCGATTTTCGCGATCGCTGATTTCGAGAAGGCGTCTGCGGTGACGGTCACGGCGGTCTTGATCTCGCCGCGTCCGAGAACCTTCACGAGGTCAGTCCTCGCCGCCAGCCTGGCAGCCTTGATCTCGGCGATGCCGATCTCCTTGAGTCCGGTCTTGGCAGCTACGGCCTCGATGTCGGAGACGTTCACGGCCTGGTATTCAACCCTGGTGGGGTTCTTGAAGCCGAACTTGGGCAGACGACGCTGGATAGGCATCTGACCGCCTTCGAATCCGATCTTGTGCTCATAGCCGGCACGCGCCTGCGCACCCTTGGTACCGCGGGTGGCGGTACCGCCCTTGCCTGAGCCCTGGCCGCGGCCGAGCCTCTTGCTGGTATGGGTAGAACCCGCTGCGGGTTTCAAATTGTTGAGTTTCATCTTTCGGGTCCTCCTTAGTCAATTACTTCAATTTTGCAGAGATGGGCGATCTTGGCCACCTGGCCGGCGGTCACGGGAGTCTTCTCCACCTCCACGGTCTTGTGCATGCGGCGCACTCCGAGGCAGCGGAGGTTGTCCTTCTGACGCCTGGTCTCGCCGTTGCTGCTGATGATCTGGGTAATTCTGTATTTTGCCATAAGTCGTGTCCTCCTATCCGTTGAATACCTTAGACATGGGTACGCCGCGGAGACCTGCCACGGTGTAGGCGTCCCTCATCTGGGTGAGGGCGGCCACGGTGGCCTTCACGAGGTTGTGGGGGTTGGATGAACCCTTTGACTTCGCGAGCACGTTCTGGATTCCCACTGACTCGAACACCGCGCGCATCGCACCTCCGGCCTTCACGCCGGTACCGGGAGCGGCGGGTTTCATGAACACGCGGGAGCCGCCGAACTTGGCCTCCTGCTCGTGGGGAATCGTGGTGTTGATGACGGGAATCTTCACGAGATTCTTCTTGGCGTCTTCAACGCCCTTGGCGATAGCGGCGGTCACCTCATTGGCCTTGCCGAGGCCGTAGCCTACGACACCCTTCTCGTCGCCGACAACCACGATGGCTGCGAAGCGGAAGTGACGGCCTCCCTTGGTCACCTTGGTGACCCTCTGGATGGCAACCAGTCTGTCCTTGAGCTCAAGGTCAGAAGTCTTTACTCTTTTTACGTTTGTATTTGCCATAGTCCTTTCTCTTAGAATACGAGGCCGCCTTCACGGGCAGCGTCTGCCAAACTCTTAACTCTTCCGTGGAAAAGGTATCCGCCACGGTCGAAGCAGATGGTGCTGATGCCCTTCGCGAGAGCGCGCTCGGCCACGGCCTTGCCTACGATGGCAGCAGCCTCGATGCCGGTCTTGCCCTTGCACTGGGCGGCAAGCTCCCTGTCATTGGAAGCAGCGGCGCAGAGAGTCCTGCCCTGCTCGTCGTCGATGACCTGGGCATAAATCTGCTTGTTGCTGCGGAATACCACGAGACGAGGTCTCTCAGCAGTTCCGTTGACATGCTTGCGTATGCGGTAGTGAATCCTTCTTCTTCTTTCAATTCTGTTGAGTGCCATAATTCAATCCTCCTATTATTTTGCAGCGGCGGTCTTGCCGGCCTTGCGACGAAGCTGCTCGCCGACGAACTTAATACCCTTGCCCTTGTAAGGTTCAGGCCTGCGGAATGAACGGATTTTGGCTGCCACCTGGCCAAGCAGCTGCTTGTCGCAGCTCTTGAGCACGAGCACGGGGTTCTCACCCTTGCGGACATCGGGGACTTCGGCCACGATCTCCGTGGGGAGCATCAGCTGAATCTCATGTGAATAGCCGAGCGAGAAGGTCAGGATGTGACCGTTGAGGGCCACACGGTAACCCACACCCACAAGCTCCTGCTTGACGGTGAACTGCTCGCTTACGCCCACTACCATGTTGTGCACAAGGGCACGGTAGAGTCCGTGCATCGAACGATGACGGGGGAGGTCGGTGGGACGTGCGAACTTGATCTGATTGTCCTCGATGGTGACGGTGATGGCCGGATCGACTTTCTGGCTCATCTCACCATGAGGTCCTTTAACCTTCACAACGTTGCCGGGGAGCAGCTCGGCGCTCACTCCGGTCGGAAGGCTTACAGGCAATTTACCAATTCGTGACATCTATTCTGAATGTTTATTAGATTAATATACGTAGCATAAAATCTCGCCGCCGACTCCGAGCTCCTTGGCCTCCTTGTCGGTCACGATGCCCTTTGAGGTGGAGAGGATTGCGATTCCGAGTCCGTTCAGAACGCGGGGCATGTTATCCACGTCGGTGTACCTGCGGAGACCGGGGGTTGACACGCGCTCGATCTTCTTGATCGCGGCAGCCTTGGTCTGGGGATGGTACTTCAGAGCTATCTTGATGGTGTTGAACGGGGTGCCCTCAACCACCTTGTAGCTGAGGATATATCCTTTCTCACAGAGAATCTGGGTGATGGCCACCTTCATCTTGGAAGAAGGCACTTCAACCACCTTCTTGCCTGCGCTGTATGCGTTGCGCACTCTTGTGAGGTAATCTGCAATAGGATCAGTCATAACTTTAACTTAGTTTAATTTTTACCAACTTGCCTTCTTTACTCCAGGGATGAGGCCGTTGCTGGCCATCTCGCGGAACTGGATGCGGCTGATTCCGAACGCCCTCATGTATCCCTTGGGACGGCCGGTCAGTGAGCAGCGGTTGTGAAGGCGGACGGGAGAGGCGTTCTTGGGGAGCTTGTCGAGAGCAGCCCAGTCGCCGGCCTCCTTGAGAGCCTTTCTCTTCTCTGCGTACTTAGCAACAAGTTTAGCGCGCTTAACCTCGCGGGCTTTCATTGATTCTTTTGCCATAATATCCTATTTGTCGTGTTTCTTGAAAGGCAGGCCGAAGGCTGCGAGAAGAGCGTGGCACTCCTCGTCGGTGCGGGCCGTGGTTACGAAAGTTATCTCAAGTCCGTGGATGCGCGGGTTCTTGTCGATGTCGACCTCAGGGAAGATGATCTGCTCCTTGAGTCCGAGAGTGTAGTTTCCGCGGCCGTCCATGTTCTCGGCGATACCGTTGAAGTCACGGATACGGGGAAGGGCGACCCTGATGAGCTTCTCGAGGAACTCATACATCTTCACGTTGCGGAGGGTCACCTTGGTGCCGATGGGCATGCCCTTGCGGAGCTTGAAGTTGGAAACGTCTTTCCTTGAAGTGGTGATGACAGCCTTCTGTCCGGTGATCAGGGAGAGTTCCTCAGCGGCCTCCTCGACAATCTTCTTGTCCTGGGTTCCGGCTCCGATACCCTCGTTGATGGTGATCTTGACCAGACGGGGAACCTGCATCACTGAAGTGTAGGAGAACTGCTTCTCGAGAGCGGGAACGATCTTCTCCTTGTAGGCTTTCTTGAGGTCAGGAACATATCCTGCAGGCAGTGTCTGAGCTGCTGCCGGTGCGTTTTTCTTTGCCATAATTATTTAATCTCCTCCCCTGATTTTTTAGCGTAACGGATCTTCTTGTCTCCCTCCATCCTGTGGCCGACACGGGTAGGGGTGTTGGTCTTGGGATCGATGAGGTTGAGATTTGAAACATGAATAGGAGCCTCCTGCCTTACGATTCCGCCCTGGGGCTGCTTCGTGTTAGGCTTGGTGTGCTTGCTGACCATGTTGATGCCCTCGACGATGGCGCGGTCCTTTGAAGGATCCACTGACAGGACCTTACCGGTCTTGCCCTTGTCGTTGCCGGCATTCACATATACGGTGTCACCTTTCTTGATATGTAACTTCTTCATAATGCAGATGGATTAAAGTACCTCGGGTGCCAGTGAGACGATTTTCATGAAATTGGCGCGAAGCTCCCTGGCCACGGGGCCGAAGATACGGGTGCCGCGAAGCTCGCCGGCGTTGTTGAGAAGGACGCATGCGTTGTCGTCGAAGCGGATATATGATCCGTCGGGACGGCGGACTTCCTTCTTGGTGCGGACCACCACGGCCTTGGAAACCGTGCCCTTCTTGGCGTCACCGCCGGGAATTGCACTCTTGATTGCGACCACGATCGTGTCTCCGACAGTGGCATAACGATGATGGGTGCCGCCAAGCACGCGGATGCAGAGGACCTCCTTTGCTCCGCTGTTGTCAGCAACCTGTAAACGTGTTTCCTGCTGTATCATAATGTACTATTTTGCTTTTTCTACGATTTCAACCAGTCTCCAGTTCTTGGTCTTGCTCAGGGGACGAGTCTCCATGATGCGCACGGTGTCGCCCTCATTGCACTCGTTCTTGTCGTCCTGGGCCACGAACTTGGTGGTCTTCTTCACGAACTTGCCATAAAGGGGGTGCTTCTCCTTGTATTTTACCGCAACGATGATGGTCTTGTCCATCTTGTTGCTGACCACAACCCCTATTCTTTCCTTACGAAGATTCCTTTCCATAAGATTTTACGATTTAGTTCTGTCTTTCTTTTTCAGCGAGGATAGTGATCATAAGAGCTATATCCTTTCTGGTCTTCCTGATCTTGGAGGTGTCCTCCAGAGGAGAAATCGTGTGATTAATCTTCATTGTGTCGAGATTGCTCTTCTCGGCTGCAATACGGTCGCGAAGATCTGCTACAGACATGTCGCGTGCTTCTGATGCTTTCATTGGACTCTTTCTCCTTTTAACTATTCAACATAATCCCTGCGTACGACGAACTTGGTCGCGATGGGGAGCTTGTTAGCTCCGAGGCGCATGGCCTCCTTGGCCACGGCGAGGGACACGCCCTCGGCCTCGAAGATGATGCGGCCGGGAGTGATGGGAGCGACGAATGCATAGGGGTCGCCCTTACCTTTACCCATACGGGTGTCGAGAGGCTTCTTGGTGATGGGCTTCGAGGGGAATACCCTGATCCATATCTGGCCCTCACGGTTCATATAACGCGAGATAGCCTGACGCGCAGCCTCGATCTGCTGCGCCGTAAGCCAACAATTCTCAAGGGTCTTGATGCCGAAGGAGCCGAAAGCAAGCTGGTTGCCTCTCTGGGCGTTTCCCTTCATCCGGTTTTTCTGTTCCCTTCTAAATTTTGTTCTCTTCGGTTGTAACATCTCAGTATTACTTTAAAAAAATATTAATCGTCTAAAACCCTGAAAACCAGCCGCTTAGGCAAAAAGAAGCCGATTTTTGGGATTGCAAAGTTAGCAAAAAAATCCGAATTACCATCGTTCCGTTGAAAATTTTTGAAATATTTCCGACGCGGAATATCGATAGCCAACTACGCGCTCCACAACAAGTTACGGAAGTGGTGCAAAAATTTTTCCTGCCGTTTTCGACACGGCGTCAGAACGGTTTCCGGAACGTCTTTCCCGGGAGCGGAGGCAGGTTTTTTGCTGAAGTGGAATTAAAGCGATAATTTTGCTTCCGCCACCTTATCGAAGGGATGAAGAGAGTCTGCATCATACTGCTGGTCCTGGCGGCCGCATGCCTCTGCGCCGGCGCGCAGAACATCAGGAAGGTCACCGGCACCCCCATGGAATACATCGTCGACAGCAATGGCGACACCACGTTCGTCGCCACCCTCGACCCCGCCTGGGTGCTGCCCAGAGGCCAGAAGATGAAGGGGCGCGACTGGCGGCGCTACTACCGCCTCGTCTACAACTTCAACAAGGTCTACCCCTACGCGCTCGTCGGCAGAAAGCTCATGGCACAGGTCGACAGCACGATAGCCGCCGACGTGACCAGGCGATCGGAGCGCACGCGCTACATCAACGACGTGGAGAAGGAGCTGTTCCGGCTGTTCGAAAGAGACATACGCACCATGACGGTGAGCCAGGGGCTCGTGCTGATGCGCCTGATAGACCGGGAGTGCGGGCTGAGCGCCTACGAGATCATACGCACCTACGAAAGCGGATTCGCCGCCAACTTCTGGCAGCTCGTGGCGAGGCTCTTCTCGCAGAACCTCAAGACACGCTACGACCCCACGCAGGGCGAGGACGCCCAGATAGAGGAGCTCTGCGGGATATGGGATTCGGGAAGATGGGACGACTTCTACTTCTCGATATTCTACGAAATGCCCGAGAAGACCGAAATCAGCGGGACGACCCTGGAGAGTGAAGTTCGAAAGAGGAACCGTTGAACATTCCGTAGGGGACCCCTCCGTCTATCCAGTCCTTCAGGACCACGAAGCGCGAGCCTCCCGGCAGGGTCATGTCCACGTCGTCGTGGAAATGCCCGAACACGAAATAATCCACATGCCTTTCCGCCGACGCCTCCAGCGCGAACCTGTACAGCGGCTCCTCAGCACCCCTGAAACGATAGGGCGCCCGCGAGGCCCGGTTGGACCTTGACCAGCCGAGGCCGAGGCCGAAGGCTATGCGCGGGTGCAGGGAGGCGAAGAGGGCGCGCAGGAAACGGCTGTTGAACAACTTGAGCATCAGGCGGTAGTTCCACTTCGCCCCTCCCAGCGCGTCGCCGTGGCCCAGACAGAAAGTCTTCCCCTCAATCTCGACGTAGAAGGGCTGAGTGAACTTGTGCATCCCCAGTTCCTCGAAATACGAGAAGGTCCAGAGGTCGTGGTTGCCCGGGCAGAACCACACCTCCACCCCGGCGTCCATGAGTTCGACCAGCGCCGCCAGCACCCTCGTGCCGCAGCGCGGAACCACGTCGCGATACTCGAACCAGAAATCCCAGATGTCACCGAGCATGTAAAGAGCCTTCGCGCGGTCGCGCGGAATGGACTTGAGGAAGCCCGTGAAACGCGCCTCTCTCTCGGCAGGGTCACCGATCTTCAGGCCCAGATGCACGTCGGAGACGAAATAGACTTCGCTGCGTCCGGCCATCCGCTATGCAAAGATGAAGATGGCCACGGCCGCCAGCAGGCAGTACAACGCAAACCAGCGGAGCTTCGCCCTGCGCACCAGGGCCACCATGGCCTTGCAGGCCGCCAGACCGGCGATGAACGCGCCGAGGAAACCGGCCACCAACGGAGCCGCCCCGAGACCGCTGCCGAAACTCTCCCCGCCCCCGGCCATCTCCAGAAGACCGAGAAGCTGCTCTCCCACGATGGGGATCAGCACCATGAGGAACGAGAACTGGGCCATGCTGTCCCTCCTGACTCCGCAGAGCAGTCCGGTGGCGATGGTGGTGCCGGAGCGCGAGAGCCCGGGAGCCACGGCGCAGGCCTGGCCGAGTCCGACCACGAAAGCCTGCCACCAGGAGATGCCGTTGCGGTAATGGTTCCTGACGCCCACCTTGTCGGCGAAGCAGTCGGACAGCGTAAGGAGCACCGCCGTGACGCACAGGCAGACGCCCACGATGAGGAGGCTGTCGCCGAACAGACCTTCGACGAAGTCCTTGAAGAAGAAGCCCACCACGGCAACGGGAATCATGGACACGCAGATCTTCAGGAAGTAGTCGGTCTCGTCGTTATACCTGAACTTGAAAATACCCTTGAGAATCTTCCAGATCACCGACCAGAACACCACTATGGTGCTGAGCACCGTCGCGAAATGCACTAGCACCGTGAAGTCGAGGAAGCCGTCGGCGTCAACTCCGAGAAGCTCCCGGAAAATCATGAGGTGTCCGCTGCTGCTGACAGGAAGGAACTCCGTCAGTCCCTGGACTATGCCCATCAGAAGGGCCTGCCACCATTCCATATCGTCTACTTTTTATTATCGGTGCGGCCCATTATGCCATACACTATGGTCACTATTCCCGCGGTTATGACGATGGGCGCAAGCGTCAGGCGGCGGAAATTGAACATCTCGTAGTTGAACACCTGAGGGTCGTCCGAGCCGCCTCCTGTCATCAGGATGTAGCCGACTATCATCACGACCAGCCCGGCGATAATGATCTTGAGCCCCTTCGGGGTAACTGCCATTCTGTCCATATCAATAATAGAGTTCGTCCTTGTTCGCGCTGACAAGCCTGCCAACGACAAAATAAGTGCTCAGCACGCATATCAGCACGCCGCACACGAAAATGATTCCGGTGGATTCGAGCAGCGTCACGATGTCGAATATCTCGAACAGCTCGCTGAAGGAGCTTCGCGCCGCGTAGTAGATGCCCCAGATGGCCGCGGAGGCCAGGAACGCCGAGATCAGGCCCTGCAGCAGCGCGCCGCGCAGGAACGGAGCCCGGATGAAAGCCTTGGTGGCGCCGACCAGCTTCATGGTGTGGATGGTGAACCTGCGCGCGAACACGCTGAGCCGCACCATATTGTTGATCAGCACGAAGGAAATGAAGAGAAGCAGCAGGATGAACACTCCGAACACCGCCGAAATCTTGGCCAGGTTCTCGTTCAGAATAGCGACGAGCGGCTGCTGGCTGTCGACCTCCTCCACCATGGGAGAGGCCGCAAGCACTTCGCTCACGAAGGCGAGGCTGTCGGGGACCACATATTCCGCGTTCAGCGTCACGTCCACCGAAATCGGCACCGGCGAGGTCTCGAACACGTCGAGGAAGTCCTCGCCGAGCATCTCCGCGAGCTCGCGCTCCCCCTCCTCCCTGGTGATAAGGCGGGTGTCGTGCACGTAGGGCAGCGCCCTCACCGACCCCAGATACTCCTCCGCGTCCTGCTCGGTGGCGTTCTGCACGAAGAGCACGGAAATCTTCACGTTCTCCTTGAGATAGCGGGCCACGCTTCCGGAGTTGATGACCACGAACGCGGCCACGCCGATCAGCAGCAGCACCAGCGTGATGCTGATGACGCTCGACAGATAGGCGTTCGCCAGACGGCGCTTCATCATTTTGGATTCAGGCTTGGGCATACCTCTCTCGAATCAAAATTCAAAGATAATCAAATATCGAAACATCATAAAAATTTTATTATCTTTGTATGACATGAGCGATGTCAGGAAGAAAATACTTTTCGTCAACTCCGAGATATACCCCTATCTCCCGGAGACGCACATCGCCTCCATCGGGCGCACCCTTCCGCAGGCTGTCCAGGAGCGCAAGCGCGAAATCCGCTCGTTCATGCCGAAATACGGCTGCATCAACGAGCGCAAGAACCAGCTCCACGAGGTGATCCGGCTTTCCGGGATGAACATCATCATCGACGACCTCGACCGTCCGCTCATAATCAAAGTGGCGTCCATCTCTTCGGCGCGCATACAGGTCTACTTCATCGACAACGACGACTACTTCCGCCGCAAGCAGACCTACCGCGACCCCGACGGCAACTTCTTCGCCGACAACGACGAGCGCGCCATCTTCTTCGCCAGAGGAGTTCTCGAGACCGTGAAGAAGCTGCGCTGGGCCCCCGACATCATCCACTGCCAGGGATGGATCTCCCATCTCGTGCCCGTATACCTGAAAAAAGCCTATAGGGACGACCCCATATTCTCCGAAAGCCGGATAGTGCTCTCTCTCTACGACGACACCCCCGCGGAGTCTTTCTCCGGGAACTTCGCCGACAAGGCGTGCTTCGGAGGCGTTGGAGCAGAGGACATTCCGCTGCTCGCCGGCCAGCCCGATGGCATAAAACTTGCTCAGACTGCCGCTCAGTACTCCGACGGCATAATAATGGGCTCCGACAACGTCGACGGCGGCATCACCGCCTTCTGCAAGCAGCTCGGACTGCCCGTTCTCGAATATGACGGCGCCTCCTACCAGAACGGCAGCTACGTCGACGAGTACTGCAGTTTTTATGACAGACTTTAGAAAATGAGAAAAAGCTTCCTCGCACTCGCTGCGGCCGCGCTCTGCTGCCTCTCCTGCATAGAGATCAACTATGGCGTAGGCTCGGACCTGATACCGCAGAACCAGAGATACAAGATCTACACGCGCACCATCCCCATAGAGAACATCACCATGGAGATGGCCGACAGCCTTTCCGGCTACTCCAACACGAGGATAACCGTCGGCGCAGTCAGAGACGACCTCTTCGGGCTCACCACCAGAACCGGAGTGATCACCCTGATCCCGATGTTCCAGGACACCCTGGACCTCGGCAAGAACCAGATCTACAAGGGTTTCCACTTCGCGGCAGCGAGAGACACGCTCTCCAGCAGCAGGGCCGACCAGGAGCACATCTTCCAGACATTCAGGGTCTATGAGCTCGCAGAGCCCACCGACGTGAGCGTGAACTACGACTGCAACCGCCCCGTGGAGCATCTCGGAGAGAACCTCGCCAAGAGCACCATAATCTACAACGGAGGCGACTCCCTGAGCTTCAACTTCTCCGACGAGTTCGGGAAGCGCTGCCTCGAGGACCTCGCGAAGAACGGGGTCGGCGACATCGACTCCTACCTGGAAAGATTCCCCGGCATCTACATCGAGGCCGATGCGCCGGCGGGCGACGGAGGACGCATCAACATGTTCAGGCTGCAGGTGGACTACGACAGCAAGAACTACTACATACGCGGCAACCACGCGAGCCTGAACTTCTCCGCCGAGTTCGACGGAGTCAGGAAGGACACCACGCTGATGTTCTACTACGGAGCCACCGACTTCTACGACCTCGACTCCCTGTTCAGAACCACCGGCAACGGAAGTTTCCCCCAGTACGCGCTCAACCTCACCAGCCAGGAGACGGAGGCGCTTGCCGGACAGGCGGGAGAGAAACTCTACGTTGAAGGCGGCGGCGGGCTCAAGCCCAGAATCACCGGACTCGAGCTCAAGCACCTCGCCGAGGACGCGATAAGGGAAGCCGGCGGCGACCCCGCCACCTCGGTGATCAACAAGGCTTCCGTGATACTTCCCTTCGAGTTCCCAGAGGACTACAACGACATGGACCACTGGCCCCAGGTGCTCTCCCCCACCTGCCGCATCATCACCGAACCGGATGAAGACGGCGAGGGCGGAATGGCGACCTTCATGAGCCTTTCGGACTCCAGCGACGAGAACGCTAACCTGGGCGACGTGAACCGCTCCACCCTGAAATACTCACCCGACATCACCTACCACGTCCAGTCTCTCGTCAGGATTGACGAGAACGACACCTCCGACGAGCAGACCAAGAAGCTGCTCAACGGCTCCTACGACGTATGGTTCCTGATAATGGCCAACGAGCTCATCGAGACCACCGACGTCAGCTCGTCCAGCACGAACGACCTCTACAGCTACCTTGCCTACCAGAACTACTACAACAGCATCTACGGCTACGGCGGCTATGGCTATGGCTACGGCTACGGCGGCTATTCGGACTACTACTCCAACTACTACACCTATGCGATGTTGGCGGCGATGTACAGCAACGCGAACACCACGACCCAAACCGAGACCGTGATGCTCGACAAGGACCGCTACTACAACGCCACCCTCAACGGGCCCGACTATCCCGACGAGTCGCTGGTGCCCCAGCTGAGGATCACCTTCGCAATACCCATGGAGGAGGCCGACTACTAGACAATAAGCTAGGCGGGACTGAACCACAGTCGGGCGGGATTCTAACTTGAAGAGGGCCGGGATTTGAAATCCCGGCCCTCTCAATTTCATTGCTTTGAGTCTATCTCTTAGGCTGCAAGTTTCTCGGCAACCTTGTCAACTGCATCCTTTACAGTTGCGATTGAGCTGGTCTCCTCATCGGGAATCTTGATTCCGAATACCTTCTCGAACTCCATGAGAAGCTCAACGGTATCGAGAGAATCAGCTCCGAGGTCATTGGTGAAGTTCGCTGACTCGGTAACCTCTGAAGGCTCTACACCGAGCTTGTCAACGATAATTCCCTGAACTTTTTCAAGAATTTCTGCGCGATCCATAACTTTAGATATTTAAGTTTATTAGTACAAAGTCTTGCGTTAAATCTCTGCAAAGTAACGAAAAAAAATCTGTTTTTCCAAAAATCAGCCTAAACTCTTGCTGCACCGAATATTATGACGCCTCCTCCGTACCGCCCGGCCGGCTCAGACGGAGCCAGATGCGCAGCCCGTTGAGCGAATTGAGCAGATAGAAGCTGTACTTTATCACATAGATGAAGGCGTAGTCCGAATCCTCCGAGCCCGAGAGCGTGGCGACCCACATCACCACCGAAGCCACGTTGACGCCTATCCAGAAAATCCACTGCTCCATGTAGGCCGTGGACATCAGCAGCTGGCCGATTATGTTGCACATCATCGAGAAAGCGTCCATGAATATCGCGACACGCACGGCCGACGCCGCATCCTCCATGCCGAAGCGCAGCAGGACGAAATAGGAGAGCGCCAGTCCGGCAAGGAAGACCGCCGACCAGAGCAGCCGCCGCCTTCCGCTGAGCCTGCGGGCCTTTATGCCATCGTGGGAGGTCGCCCCTCTTCTTCTCCACTGCCAGAAGCCTATGAACTGCATGGGCAGGAAATAGGCGAGGTGCAGGGCTCCGTTGCCGTAGTTGTGGCTCATGAAGCACATGACGCCGTAGATGGCCACATCGAAGAAGCCGAAGAGGAAGGTCAGTATCTTCGCGTTGGCGGAGCAGACCGTGCTGAGCACACCCATCAGCGAGCCGAAGGCCGCCACGAGCAGCATGGCCGCGTCCGACCTGTCCTGAGAAATCTGAATCGCGGTGGTCACTATCATCACCAGGGTCATGCCCCCGAGGATGAACACGTTGAACCACTTGTTGAACTTGTCGTTATTCATTGGTATTCAGTTGTTCGAGTATTCTGTCGGCAAGTGACGGACCCACAAGGGCGGAAAGGTCCTCCCTGGAGGCCGCGGCGATTCTCGCCACGCTGCCGAAATGCATCAGCAGCCGCTGCTCGGTCTGCTCCCCGACCCCCTTTATGCCGCGCAGCGCCGACTGGACGGCGCCCTTGCTGCGCAGCGAGCGGTGGAAGGTGATGCCGAAGCGGTGAGCCTCGTCCCTGATGCGCTGCAGCAGCTTCAGGGCCTGCGAATTGCGGTCGATGAACATCGGGTAGGGGTCCCCCACCCTGATGACCTCCTCCAGGCGCTTCGCGAGACCTATCACGGTCAGCCTGTCCTGTATGCCGAGTTCGCAGAGGGCCTGCCATGCGAAATCCAGCTGACCCTTGCCGCCGTCGATGACCACCAGCTGGGGCAGGTCGTCGGGGTTTTCCGCAAGCATCCTCGAATATCTGCGGTTCACGACCTCCTTCATGGAGGCGTAGTCGTTGGCGCCGACCACGGTCTTTATCTTGAACTTGCGGTAGTCTTTCTTGGAAGGCTCGCCGTTCCGGAACACCACGCAGGACGCCACGGGATAGGTGCCCTGGATGTTCGAATTGTCGAAACACTCCATATGCACAGGCAGCTCCTTCATGCCTATGGCCTTGCGCAGCTCCTCGAGCACCGCAGCCCGGTATTCGTCGGGGTTGGTGTGCTCGCGCTGCCTCAGCGAGTTGAAACGGTATTCCCTGGCGTTCTTGGCGCTCAGTTCCAGCAGGGCCAGCTTGTCGCCCCTCACGGGTATGCGGAAGTCCACGCCTTCCATCTTCACGTCCGGCATGAAGGGGACTATGACCTCCCTGCCGAGGGCGCCGAACTTTGAGCGTATCTCCGCGATGAACTCGCTGAGCACCGAGGCCTGGTCCTCCTCTATGTTCATCCGGAAGCCGAGATTCAGCGACTGGATGATGGCGCCGCCGCGTATGCGCATGAAGTTGCCGAAGCCCTCCGGCCCGTCGAACACGAGCGAGAACACATCCACGTCCCTGTCGCCGGCGGAGGTGATTATGGACTTGGAGTAGTGCTGCTGCAGCGCGTCGATGCGCTCCTTGTAGAACTGTGCGGTCTCGTAGTCGAGACGCTCCGCTGCCTCGGACATCGCAGCCCTGTACTTGCGCAGTATCTCATTTACCCCTCCGCCGAGCAACCGCACTATCTCCTCTATCATCGCGGAGTAGTCCTGCTGCGAGATGCCGCCCACGCAGCAGCCCCTGCAGCGGCCGAGATGGAAGTCGAGGCAGGGGCGGAACTTGTGGCGCAGCACGGCGTCGGAAGTTATCTTGTAGTTGCAGGAGCGTATGGGGTAGTTCGCCCGGAAGAATTCCAGCAGGGCCTTGGCGTGCATCACCGAACTATAGGGGCCGAAATAGCGGGAGCCGTTGCGCACCAGCTTCCGGGTCAGGAAGACCTTGGGGAACTCGTCGGCGGTCACGCATATCCAGGGGTAGGTCTTGGAGTCCTTGAGCAGGATGTTGTAGCGGGGTTTGTACTGCTTGATCAGATTGTTCTCGAGCAGCAGGGCGTCAGCCTCGGTGTCGACGACCGAATACTGCACGTCGGCTATCTTCGACACCAGCACCCTGGTCTTGGCCGTGAGCCGGGAGGGGTCGGTGAAATACTGGGCGACCCGCTTGTTGAGGTCCTTGGCCTTGCCTACATAAATGACCGTTCCCTCGGAGTCGTAATAACGGTAGACTCCGGGGGAATGCGGCAACAGGGATATTTTCTCTCTAACGTCCAAGAGCCTCGGCTACGGCAGCCTCTATGGCCTCTCCGCGCAGGTCGCGCTTGAGGATGGTTCCGTCAGGGCCGAACAGGATGATGTGGGGGATGCCCTCGATACCGTAGAGGTCGGTGGGAACCTGCTGTGCGTTGATGATCTGGTTCCATACCACTCCCTCCTCCTCGGCGGTAGCCTTGGTGTCGGCGGGGTCGTCCCAAACGGCCACGCTCAGGACATCGAAATCGTCGCCCTTGTATTTCTCATATACAGCGGCGATGTTGGGGAGCTCCTGCTTGCAGGGGCCGCACCAGCTTGCCCAGAAGTCGACGAGCACATACTTGCCCTTTCCCACGTAGTCGGAAAGGCTCACGGTGCTGCCCTCGGGGTCATCCTCGTCCTGAACCACGGTGAAGTCGGTGAACATCTTGCCCTCGGCGGTAGCGGACTTGGCGTTCGAGAGAGCGGTGAGCTGCTTCACATATTCGTCCTCCGCGGCGGCTCCGCTCACGAGGGCGATAGCCTCCTCGAGCTGGGCGGGCTCAAGCATGGCGGCGATATTCTTGAGAACGGTCACGGCAAGTTCTCCGTCGGGATACTTGCGGAGCATCGCGAGACCGTCTTCGGTCAGCTCGGCCACAGCCTGGTCGTAGGCCTCCTGAATCTTCGCGGCCTTCTCATCGTCGGCCACCGCGGGGTCGTTCTGGATGTCGGTCATCTTCTGGTTGAAGGTCTCCACCATTTCGGCGGACCTGGCGTTGTACTCCTCAAGAGCCTGGTCCTCAGGGACAGACTTGCATCCGGTCGCAAGGACGAGAAGCAGGGATGCAGCAATCAAAAAGTATCTTTTCATAACCTACAAAAATTGTTTCTTGTCAGCCTTCGAAAGGTTTTCTACTAAAAAACCGGCTCCGCAGAAGCGGAACCGGTCGTAAATATAGCAATTTTCTGCAAAATTACTTCTGGTTGTCACCTCTGCGGGGGCGGCGGTCACCATCCCTTCTGGGACGGCGGTCTCCGCGGCCGCCTCGGTTCTGTCCGGCAGCCTGGGCGTTGGCGGCTGACAGCGCTGCAGGAGTGAGGTCCTGCTTGCCGTAGCGCTCGCCCTTGCAGATCCAAACCTTGATTCCGAGGGTTCCCACCTTGGTATGAGCCACTGCGAGAGCATAGTCGATGTCGGCCCTGAAGGTGTGCAGAGGGGTGCGTCCCTCCTTGAACATCTCGTTGCGCGCCATCTCGGCTCCGCCCACGCGGCCGCTGATCTGGATCTTGATTCCCTCGGCTCCGACCCTCATCGTGTTGGCGACGGCCATCTTGATGGCCCTGCGGTAAGACACGCGGCCCTCGATCTGACGGGCGATGCTGTCTGCCACGATGTTGGCGTCGAGCTCGGGACGCTTCACCTCGTAGATGTTGATCTGAACCTCCTTGCTGGTCACCTTCTTGAGCTCTTCCTTGAGCTTGTCGACCTCGGTGCCGCCCTTGCCGATGATGAAACCGGGACGGGCCGCGTAGATGGTCACGGTGATGAGCTTGAGAGTCCTCTCGATAACTATTCTGCTGAGGCTGGCCTTAGCAAGACGGTTGTTGAGATATTTGCGGATCTCGTAGTCCTCGGCTATCTTCTCCGCATAGTTACCACC
>JADILW010000071.1 GCA_017695095.1 Candidatus Cryptobacteroides avistercoris
TAGGACAGGCTCCCGTCGAACGAGGATATCCAGAGCCTGGCGGGGTCGGCGGCGTTGAGGTCGTAGATCTGGTCGCTGTTGGGGGCGTAGTATGCGTCGTCGTCCCTGCGGTAGTAGCGTGGAACGTAGGCGGCGGTGCCGGGGCGCGCCGTGTTCTCCGTGATGCCCATGCCTTTGGAGCCCGCCCATATCTCTCCGTCGGCGGTTTCGGCCAGGGTGTATACGGGGCCGGGAACGGGCCATGCGGCGACTTCGTCGAGACTCTGGTCGAGCAGGTGCACCTTCCCGTCGCGGGTGGCGGCGTAGATGAGTCCGGAGCGGCCCTGGAGCACGGCGCGGACGTTGTTCGCCTCGGGAGCTGCATCCGGGCTGCGGTCGAAGACCTTGAGCTTGAACTCGCCGGAGTTGTATCTTGCGTGCTCCAGACCTCCCCAGGAGCCGGAGAGCCAGAGGTTGTCCTGGGCGTCGACGTAGACTGCGTTGATGTAGTCGTCGCCGTCCCAGCCGTTCTGGAGTTCGCGGTTGTAGAACTGCACGAGCCTCATGTTTTCGGGGTCGTACCAGTACAGGGCGCCTCTTTCGGTATACAGCCAGATGTTGCCGCGGCTGTCGGCGAGCTGCCTGACTGGCCTGTGCGTGGCGGTGAACCCCTCGATTCTCGTGCTCCGCTCAGTCTCGGAATTCCAGCAGAAGAGGCCTTCTTCGGAGGAGCCGCCCAGGAGTTCCGGACGTCCCGGAATCCTTACGAGTATCTCCACGGGGGCTTCTGTTTCGGTCTGGAGAATCGTGATGTAGTCTCCGCTGACCTTGAGCAGCAGTCCCGAAGTGCTGCCGACATACTGTACACCGCCGTCGTCGAGCATGCAGAGCCCGGGGAGTTCAGCCAGGAGTTCCGCATTGCGGTAGACGGCCCTGCTGGTAAGGGTCCAGATGTTGCCCGCGGAGTCCTTGCTTATGAGATTGACGGTCTCGTCTCTGGGGAGGGAGAAATACTTGCTCAGGGTGAAGTCGTCCCCGTTGCGTGAGAACTCGCATTTGAGTATGGTGCCGCGCGCGGTGGGGAAGCGAAAGTCGGTGTCGCTCAGCTTGAAGATGTCGGTGACCTGCAGGGGAGTGGTCCTTTCCGCGTCGCGGTTGCGGGGATCCAGTCGGTAGAGCGTCCTGCTGGAGCTGAGCACCCAGAGCCGCCCGAAGCCGTCGTATTCGATGTCCGCGAGCCTGTCGTCGTGCGGGACACGGGCGATTTCGGAGGAATTGACGCTGAAACGGATGAAGTCGGAGCCGTCGAAGCGGTACAGTCCGGACCACGATGCCAGCCAAAGGTAGCCGTCGGCGTCCTGTATGATCTTCTCTATCGTGGCGGAGGGGATGCCGTTCCTTTCCTGGAACCTCGTGAAGGTGTACGACGGCTGGGCGGCGCAGTTGAGCACCGCGGCGAGCATCAGACCGGCCAGGACCTGCAGTTTTCTCATAGTTGTCATACGTTTTAAACAAAAATACACATAATTTTTCGATTTGTACTATTTTCCACCTTTTGGAGTTTATATTAAACCGCCGGAAATCGGCGTCCGCTTATCTTTGCAGCAGTTCATAAAAAGGATTCTAACCAAACGACCATAAACGGCGGCCGGCGTAAAAAATAAGTTCATTGTGGCAGTTTAGCGTCGCCGGCCTTCTAACCTAAAACTTAAATTATTCCTGGTTAATTAGCGGTTAATAATTATGTATTCAGGATAGGAGAGCCCCCAGGAGCTCTCCTATTTCTTTTTTTCTTTTGCGCCGGGCTGCCGGATTCCTTTGAAAATGCCTACATTTGGGCGTTCAAAATCTTTCGACATGAAAATTGGAATTTGCAGCGACCACGCCGGGCTCGACTACAAGACGAGGCTCATCGCCTATCTGCTCGGCAAAGGCCACCAGGTCGTGAACTTCGGCACCGATTCTTCCGAAAGCTGCGACTACCCTGATTTCGCCCACCGGCTCGGAAACGCCGTGGCCTCCGGGGATGTCGACGCCGGCATAGCTCTCTGCGGCACCGGCAACGGAATGGCTATCACCCTGAACCATCATCACGGGATCCGGGCCGGCCTCGCCTGGAACACGGAGATTGCGAGGCTCGTCAAGGAGCACAACAACGCCAACGTGCTCGTGATGCCCGCGCGTTTCGTGTCCTACCGCATGGCGGTGATGATGGTGCGTACCTGGATTGAAACCGAATTCGCCGGAGGACGGCATCAGCGCAGAATTGACAAGATTGAGCTCTGACATAGCGGACTATCCCGAGGGGATAGTCCTTCCGGTCGACAAGCCCTACCGCTGGACTTCGGCCGACCTGGTGCGCAAGATCAAGTTCGCGGCCAAGCGACATTTCGGAAAGAAGAATCTGAAGGTCGGGCACGCCGGCACCCTTGACCCGCTGGCCACCGGGATACTCCTGGTGTGCATCGGCCCCGCCACCCGCAGGGCCGAGGAACTCCAGGCTTCGCCGAAGCAGTATGTCGCGGGAGTGACTTTCGGTGCGGTCACGGCGTCCTACGATCTCGAGAAGGAGGTGGAGCCCGGTCTGCCGCTCGACGGTGTGAGCGAGGCTGCGTTGCGTTCAGTGCTGCCTTCTTTCCTCGGCGAGCAGGACCAGGTGGCGCCTCTGTTCAGTGCGAAGTCTGTCGACGGGGTGCGTGCATACGAGATGGCGCGAAAACTTTATCGCGAGGGGCGCAAGGCCGAGGCCGAGGGCGTGATCCGCGCCTCCCGAATCAACATCTACGGGCTGGAACTGCTGTCGTATTCCGAAGGGCGCCCTCTTTCCGAGTTCGTTCCGGAGTTCGAGGGGCAGGACAGGAAGATCAACGTGTCCGGGGTGGAGGGTCTGAGCCTGCCCACGGCGATGATTCGGGTGGACTGCAGCAAGGGTACCTATATCCGTGCGCTGGCCCGCGACCTGGGCGAGGCTCTCGGCAGCGGTGCCTTCCTGAGCAGTCTGAGGCGCACCCGCAACGGCGGTTTCGGCATCGAGGACGCCCTGAGCCTCGACGAGGCGCTGGTTCTGTTCGGCGGCTGAATCTGAATTCCCTGCCGCCAGATTTGCCGTCGTCCTGCCTGATCCGAAGACAGCACGCAGTACGGAATTTCCGCTGAGGAGGCTAGCCGTCCGCGGCTGTGAGCGGACGATGTCCGGAGCGTAGCGAAGGGCACCGATGCGCAGCATCGGAGACCGCATCAGCGGTGCGGCAGAGTGTCAGGGAGATTGCGGAGCAATCGAACCAACGAAGCCGCCAACCGGAATGAAATGGAGGTTGAGCATCTTTG
>JADILW010000072.1 GCA_017695095.1 Candidatus Cryptobacteroides avistercoris
TCGGCCGTGAAGCTGTAGTACTTCGCGGGCATCTGCCAGCGGGCGCTCACGTCGGAATACTCCACCACGGCGTCGGTGTTGCCGCGGTACTCGTGGTTTCCGCAGACCGGATACCAGGGAATCATGAGGTCGGGGTGACTGTAGATGAGCTCGTAGTTGGTCATCCAGAGCGGGTCCGAGGTGCTCTGGACGCCCTCGAAGTGATGGACGTCGCCGGCTGCGACCACGAACTCGATGTCTATGGCCTCGGCCATGCTGCCCATCGTGGCTGCCACGGTCTTCTGCTCATAGTAGCCGTTGCGTCCGAGGTCGTTGGCGATGTAGAAGTTCAGAGGCTGCTCGAGAGCCTTCCATGAATCCGCGGGGTCTGCTGCCGTCTGCTGGCTTCCCGTTCCGGCGCACGCCGTGAACGCAGCCGCGAGCGAAAGTATGAGAATCAGTTTTTTCATTTCATCAAAGTTTACTCAGCACCATATGCACCGAACCAGGGCTGCACTGCGGGAGAGGTGTAGGTCTGTCCGTTCACGGTCAGGCCGGCAGCGGCAAAGAAAGGCTGCCTTGAAGCGTCGGAGGGAGTGTAGGCTCCTTCAAGCACCGGTGAATCTGCCTGTACGTGGAAGTCCCAGCTGTCGTTCCAGCTGTAGTTTGCGGGGTCAGAGTCGAGACTGTAGTTCACGAACATCGGGTCGAGCGCGGCTGCTTCCTCGGAGGTGGTGGCTACGATGCTGTGGGTGTCGGCCGAGGGGTCGTACTCTTCATGCTCGTAGGCATAGCCCTCGTAGGCATACCTGGCTCCTGAGTAGTATAGGATCTCTCCGTCGTCCTCATAGTCGCCTTCCCAGACGATGGAGCTCTCGGTGTTGCCGGAAGCGTAGTAGTTGTAGTCGATCATGGAATGCTCGCCGTCGTAGCAGTCCTCGCTGCCCGGCTCGTCCCATGCGGGGGTGATAGCCTTGAACTTGCAGTTCACGAGAAGGTTGTTGAACACGCTCACGTTGGCCATCTCCTCGACGTATATTCCGCCGCCCTTTTCGCCGTCACGCCTCCATCCGGAGTTGATGATGGTGTTGTTGTAGGCCTGGATGAGAGCCTGATGCCTCAGCTCGCTCTGGTCTGAGCTCGAAAGCTTGAGTCCGTTGGTGTTGGGGCTGAACATGATGTTGCCGGCCACGTCGACCTTGCAGCCTGACTTCACGTTCACGGCCTCGGCTCCGTCGTAGCCGGTGGCGCTGAAGATGTTGTGGGCGATGATGGCGTTGCCTCCCATCATGTAGATGCCGTCGGACCAGCCGTTGCGGATGATGCTGTTGGTGATTACGTAGTTGCCGTCGGGGTTGTTGGTGGTGATCTGAGGATAGGCGTCGTCGCCGGCGGTGTAGTAGCCGTTTTCAGCGGCGGGTGAACCTTCGACCACCTGTCCTCCGGTGTACTCGATGATGGTGTGGTCGATTATCATTTCTTCGCAGTCGGCTCCGGCGACTATTCCGCCCCAGAGACCGGCGAAGGTATTGGCGGAGGTTCTGAGATTCTCGGCCACGGTCAGGCGCACGGGTGCCTCCTCGGTGCCGAGGCAGTAGAGATTGCCGTCCACTGAGAATTCGATGGCGGCATGGTTGACTCCGACTCCTGCATCGCTGAAGATCACGGTCACGCCCTCCTCGATGGTCAGGCTTTCACCCGCGGGAACTACGATGTGCCCGCTGACGTTGACGGTCTTTCCGGCCTCCCAGATTCCGCTGACATTGCCGGATACCGTCTGCTCGGGGACGGGATCGGGATCAGGATCGGGGGTAGGGTCCGGATCAGGGTCGGGAGTGATCTTGTTGCATGATGCCGCAATCGCGAGGAATGCCATCGCTGCTGCTGCGAGTAAGGATTTCTTGTCCATTTGTATTGAAGTTTTTTTGGTTTGAATTATCTAAAGGGAGAATCTGATTCCGACAACCATCGAGATGTCGTGCCATTCCTTGCGTTCGATGACTGCTCCGCGCCAGGTGGGGTAGTCCTTCAGCGATTCGGTCAGGCTGTTGGGATTGATGTACCTTATGGTGGGAGAGTCGAGGAGGTTGGTGGCCTTGGCGAATATCGACAGGCCGGACTTGAAACTCTTTTCGAGAGAGGCGTCCAGTTCGACGTATCCTGCTTCCCAGATGTCGTTGTTGAACCAGTTGGATATCTCGCTGAGCCTCTTGCCGGTGTAGGATCCGGAAAGCTGGGCCTCGATGCCGTATTTGGGGAAGTTGAACAGCAGGGAGAGGTTGGCCACGTGGGCTGCCTGGCCGTAGAGGGGACGGGTCTGGTCAACGGTCTTGACCTCGGTGCCTTCCCTGAGTCGCTTGTTGGTCGTTATGCTGGAGTGCGTGTAGGTATAGTTGGCCTTGATTCCGAACCAGTTGAAGTATTTCATGAGGTCCACTTCCACTCCGGCGTTGGTGGCGTCTCCGAAGTTCATCGGGGTGATGAAGGTCGACTGCCCCTCGTTGATGAGTCCGGTTTCGATGGGGTTCTGGAGCTTTTTCCAGAAGAGGCCCACCATGAACTGCTCCGATGACCTCGGGAAGAACTCGTATCTCAGGTCGAGGTTGTCGGCCACCGTGTGCTCGAGGCCGGGGTTTCCCTTTTCGTCGTAGTCTTCGTTGAGGATAGTGTAGGGCACTATCTCGAAGAACCCGGGACGGTTGATGGAGCGGCCGTAGGAGAAGCGCAGGTTGGCGTCCTCGTGCACCTGGTATTTTATGTGCACGCTCGGCAGTATGTCGACGTAGTTCTGGCTGCCCTCGGACTCCGTCTGCCTCGGGAAGTCGAGTCTGTAGCCCTGGTCGGTGTGCTCTGCCCTCACGCCGGCGATGACCTCGAGCTTGTCCCACTCGTATTTTGCCATGAGGTAGCCTGCGGCGATGTTCTCCCAGGCGTCGTAGTTGAGGGGGTCGCCGATGTTGCCGTAGCGGCGCGGCTTGAGCAGGAGTTCGTCGAAGTTGTTCCAGTCCTCACCGTAGTACTGGGGGTTGTAGATGTCGGTGGCGGAGTCGAAGGTGTATTCGTTGAAGAAGCTGTCACGTATCTTGTTTCTGTACATGCCTCCGGCCTTGAGGGTCATGGAGGACTCGATGCCCGGGTAGAAGGTGTAGGAGAGGTTCACGTAGCCGGCGAAGTCCCTGTCGGAGTTGTGTTCCCAGCGCTTTTCAGCGGAGTCGGTGTTGTAGAGGTGGGGCACCTGCATGTTGATGAAGATCTTGGCGTTGTCGGGCGAG
>JADILW010000073.1 GCA_017695095.1 Candidatus Cryptobacteroides avistercoris
GTTGCTGAGTGCGGGGGGGGCTGAGTGCCAGGGGCCGGGTGCTGATGGCTGGGTGCCGAAGCGCTGACCGGTGCGCAATGCCGGGTGCGGATACCGGGTGCCGGGTGCTGCCAAAAAGTTTTGGACCGGACGATGCGGCTTGTAAAGGATTTTGATTATCTTTGCAGTCCCTCCTCGGAGGGGGTTTCGGCTCCGTAGCTCAGTTGGATAGAGCAACAGCCTTCTAAGCTGTGGGTCGCGCGTTCGAGTCGCGCCGGAGTCACACTGACTGTCAAGCAGCTGCCTACGAGCGGCTGCTTTTCTTGTTTTGCTGGTTACTGGCGGTTTGGGGTATAATTGCCAAAAATGGTTGGTGAAACCTCTATAACTTGCTAAGCTTCTGCAATATAAAGAAATCAGATGAAACGCGTTTCATCTGATGGGTGATAATCGAAAAATAAGGAGGCGCCAACGCTGCCCGGAATGCGGGTATTTGGACGTCATCAAATGGGGAGTGCGGAACGGCATTGCCTGAATTGTCGTCCGAAAGAGAAGTCTTGCCATCTTGCATCTGGACCCGGCCAATATCAAGAGCCCGTTCTGAATGCACGGCGTACTCTGAATGCACGGCGTAAATACTTAGAAGCGGCGTTCTTTCAGAACAGCTTATCAATCAGCCTCTTACGCTCGCGCAATGCTCCGTAGTCAGTGTTTTTATGGCGACTTCGGAGCATTAGGTTTCAGAAAAACGGCCTTCCATGGGCCTGCAGTGGCATTTTTTCAAAACACATTGCTCCAAAGTCGCCAGCCGGAGAAGCCGCCGCAGCGTAAAACTAACCACAGCGAAAAATCATTCAAAACACTGCAGCAGGCGGCCAAGCTCTGCCGGCGGCAAGATGGCAGCAGATTACAAATCAGCTGCAACGTTGAGAAGCAGCGCCGTCGGAGGGCCATATCATCCACGAGCAGGCTCCTTTCGCCTGCGAGGGATGCTTATGGCTGCAGGCGGCAGAAAGCGCCGAATTACATATTCGGCTAACAGAAGTCAGCGGCACCGGCGTCGGAATATATGAGCTCCGGCACCTATGGGCGTGCGCTGCGGGGAGCTCCGCGAAGGGCTCTCCTCGCGCCCGCCAGACGCGGGAACTGCGACCTGAAATTTTGCAACGAGCAGGAGCAAACCGCGGTGGAGTCGGCCTGCCGGCAGTATAGGGCGGTGCGGTGGTTCCTACTGCCGTAGGGCGAACTCCGCCCGCGGCTGGGCGGAACGAACGGCAAATCTGGCTGAACAAAGGACAAATCAGCTGACACCACCATATCGGGCCCGATCATTGACTCTGCCTGAGAATCAACTACCGACGGATGTTTTGAAAGATCGATTATTCTTATCATCTTGCACTGACATACACCATCAAAACTTATACTATGGAATACTACCATGTCTTTACAAAAGGTCTGGAAAAGGGCCTGCTCTTTCACGACGACTGCGATTTTATCTACGGAATGAACCTGATTCCAAGATGTCTGAAATCCGCCGATGCCAGAGCCCTGGCATTCTGCCTGATGGACAATCATGTGCATTTCGTTCTGGAAGGTTCGATGGAGAAATGCAAGCGGTTCATGACAAGCTACAAACGTGCGCTGCTGTCGTTCCTGAACAGGTGGAGAAAAAGGAACATTTCCGAGACCATGGTTCCTGGAATCGTCAGAGTCGACAACACCGACAATCTTCTGACCGTCATCGCATACGTGCTCCGGAACCCGATAGCCGCCGGTATCAACTACCTGCCTCAGGATTACTTATGGAGTTCCGCATCGGCATATTTCAGGCTCGGCGGGGCGACGCATGACGATAGCTGCAGGAGGATTTCCTTCCTCTCGTTCAGGGAAAAGAAAAAATATTTCAAAGACTTTCACGGATATCCTACACTCTGGACGATGGACAAGAACGGTATGATATTGCCGGAGAACTATGTCGAGGTTAAGGAAGTAGAGAAACTGTTCTTCTCGGTAAGAAGATATCTGCACCGCCTTGCCACCAATAAGGAAATGGAAATCAATCTGACCATGATGCAGAACATAAGGATGAACGACACCGACCTCCGGAAAGAAGCTGCAAAGGTATGCATGGACACCTTCGGCACCACATCGGTCGACATTCTTGATTACCGTCAGAAACTGCTGATATGCAAAATCCTGCGCAAGAGACTGGGGGCAGGTTCAAGGCAGCTAGGCCGCATCATGCATCTGGACCCGGCCAATATCAAGAGCCTGCTCTGAATGCACTGGCGTACTCTGAATGCACGGCGTAAATACTTAGGAGCGGCGTTCTTTCAGAACAGCTTATCAATCAGCATTTTAAGCTCGCACAATACTCTCTGGTCAGTGTTTTTGTGGCGACTTCGGAGCATTAGGTTTCAGAAAAACGGCTTTCCATGGGCCCGCAGGGGCATTTTTTCAAAACACATTGCTCCAAAGTCGCCAGCCGGAGAAGCCAGCCTGAGAAACCAACCGGAAGAAGCCCACCTAGGGAAGCCAGCCAGAGAAATCAGCCGGAAGCGGCCAGACCTTTTGCAGGAATGAGATATAATCCATATCTTTAGACTATTGCCGGAAAACCGGTACATAAAATGAAAGCGCCTTCCGTTCACTTCTGCACGGGGCATCGAAGGCCCGGACGGAATGGCGGCAAGCCGAACCCGATCAGGGCAACCGGGAAATCCGCCGCTACGGGCTACGGGACAGCTCCACGCTTTCACGGTAACATTAGATTCCATTCGGGAGCTGGATGGGAAAGGAGGAACAGGATATGACATTCTCTGCTGACGAATTTGTAGCCATCATGTATGTCGCCAAGGCAATGGCAATGGCCGACGACAAGGTCGAAAAGGCCGAACTGTCCGTGATCGTGAACGAACTCCGGAGGTTCGGCATCGACGACCCGGGCATGGCCGACAAAGTCTTCAAGATGGCGGACGAGATTGATTCCGCGACGGCTCTCTCGCTGATCTCAAAGATGGACGACGACCAGAAAACCTATGTCGCCGCCTATCTGGGCTCGCTGATGTGCATCGACCAGGACATAAACGAGACCGAAATGGCTCTGTGGAGAATGGTATGCACGATGTGCAATCTGCCGACAATGACTGCCAGACAGGCTCTGGAAATCATGGCCTCGCTGTAGCCGGACTGGCGCAAGGCGACGGCAGGGCGTGGCCTGTTGCAAATCCGCTGCAACCCGAGTCAACCTGAATAAGGAAAGTACAAACAAAGTCAGCGGCACAGGCACCGGAATATATGAGCTCCGGCGCCTGTGGGCGTGCACTGCGGGGAGCTCCGCGGAAGGCCCTCCTCGCGCCCGCCCGGCGCAGATTCTTTGAAACGCAGAAAGCTGCCGCGGCGGAGTCGGCCTGCCGGCAGTATAGGGTTGTGCGGTGGTTCTTACTGCCGGAGGGCGAGCTCCGCCTGCGGCTGGGTCAGGGCTGCGGATTGCAAATATGGTATGACGAAGTAATGGCAACTTAGGTAGGAGCATTGCTTTTACAGAAATGTTTGATTATGAATCCCTTGCAAAAATACAAGGATCACTCGTCTCTGCAATTTGGTCGACGTAGGAGCAATAGGTTCGGCGAAAACCGCCTTACAGACGCCTGCGGGGCCGTTTTCTCAAAACAGGCTGCTCCTAAGTCTCACGCCTTCTTCAGCTGTCATGAACCACTGCCGCCGAGCATGCACTGCGGGGAGCTCCGCGGAGGGCTCTCCTCGCGCCCGCCCGGCGCAGAATCTTTGAAACACAGAAGGCAGCCGCGGCGGAGTCGGTCTGCAGGCAGTATAGGGTCGCGCGGTGGTTCCTACTGCCGGAGGGCGAACTCCGCCCGCGGCGACAGTCAACAGGGTGCATGAACTCTGTAACGCATATCATGGCTGATTGCAAATCTGCTGAAACAAACAGAATCTGTTGAAACGTAAAACCAGCACCAACGTAAAAATCCAGTCATAAACGGCAGCAGACAAAGCACCAGCGCCGCCGGAGGGCCATATCATCCACGAGAGCCTCTTCTCGCCTGCGAGGGATGCTTATCCTCAACGCAGGAACTCGCCGGTGCGGCTTTCGGGGCAGGCGGCCACATCCTCAACACTGCCGCACACCACGATGCGGCCGCCGGCGTTGCCGCCTCCCGGACCCATGTCGATGATGTAGTCGGCATTTCGGATCACGTCGAGGTCATGCTCGATCACCATGACAGTCGCCCCGCCGTCGATCAGCTGCTGGAAGACCCTTAGAAGCACCTTCACGTCGCTGGGATGCAGGCCGATGGTGGGTTCGTCGAACACGAACACGGCGTCGTCCTGCCGGTGCCCGATTTCCGAGGCGAGCTTGAGCCTCTGGGCCTCGCCGCCCGACAGCGCCGGGGTCGCCTCGCCGAGGGTCAGATAGCCGAGTCCGAGCCCCTGCAGGACGCGCAGACGAGGCAGAGCCCCCTTGAACGCCCCGAGCCGGGAAACAGCCTCGTCCACCGTCATCTCCATGATTTCGGGAAGAGTGAAGCCGTGCTGGTGGACCTTGTGGGCGTCGCGCGAATAGCGGGAACCTTTGCATTCGGGGCACACGATGTCTACGTCGGGCAGGAACTGCATGTCGAGGGAAATCTGCCCCGTGCCGTCGCAGACAGGACAGCGAAGGCTGCCGGTGTTGTAGCTGAAATCGCCCGCCTTGAAGCCGAGCGCCCTGGCCTCCGGGCTCGCCGCGAAGGTCTTGCGCAGATAGTCGTGCACGTCGGCGTAGGTAGCCACGGTGGAACGGACGTTGATGCCTATCGGGGTCGCGTCGATCAGGTTAGCCCGATGTATGCCCTCCGCCTCGACGGAGCGGACCGTGGAAGGAAGCGGAGTGCCGGCGATGCTGGCCTGCAGCGCGGGAAGCAGGCATTCCAGCACCAGGGTCGTCTTCCCCGAACCGGAGACTCCGGTGACCACTGAGAGGCGGCCGCGGGGGATGTCGACCTCCAGCGGATGCACCGTATGGACGGCGTTGGTCGACAGGTGTATGCGTCCGTTCGCGAAGACGTCGGCGCACCTCTCCCTCACACGCACCTCCTTCTCCCCGGAGAGATACGCTCCTATCTGCGAATGCGGGTCGGCCTCGATCTCCCCTATGCCGCCCCTGGCAATCACGCTGCCGCCCTCCTTCCCCGCCCCGGGGCCGAGTTCGATCATATAGTCGGCATGGCGCAGCACCTGGGTGTCGTGGTCCACGAGCACTACCGAGTTGCCGTCGTCCACGAGGTCGTCCATCACGCCCAGCAGACCCTTGAGGTTCGCGGGGTGCATGCCGATCGAAGGTTCGTCGAGCACGTAGAGTATGCCGGTGGTCTTGTTGCGCACCGCGCGGGAGAACTGCACCCTCTGGCGCTCGCCGGTCGAAAGGGTCGCGGCGGAGCGGTCGAGACTCAGATACCCGAGACCCAGCTCCACGAGCCTCGCGGCAACCCCGTTGAACTCCTTCACCATGTCGCGCGCCATCGGCCTCATCTCCTCGGGAAGCTGCCCGGGGATGGCGTTGACCCACGCTATCAACTCGTCGAGCGTCATCGCCGAGACTTCGGCGAGATTCCTGCCGCAGAGCAGGGTGGACAGCGCCTTTTCGCTGAGACGCGAGCCGTGGCAGTGCGGGCAGACGTCGGTCTTCAGGAACCTCGCCACCCTCGCGAGGCCTTTCTCGTCCTTGACTTTGGAAAGCGCGTTGAGCACGGTGTTCTCGGCGCTGTAGTAGGTGAAGTCGAGCTCGGTGGCCATCTCCCCGTTCTTGGGGCGGTAGAGGATATGCTTCTTGACCATCGGCCCGTGGAAGACAATCTCAACCTCTCCGGGAGTCAGCTCCCTGAAAGGCACGTCGGTGCGCACGCCCATCGCGCGGCAGACATCCACCATCAGCGACCACATCAGCGTGTTCCACGGGGCGACCGCCCCCTGTTCGATGGTCAGCGACGGGTCGGGGACATAGGTGGACTCGTCGGGCACGCGCATGACTCCGGTGCCCTCGCAGAAGGGGCAGGCGCCGTCGCTGTTGAACGCGAACGACTCGGCCCCGGGCAGTTCCACCTCGGCGCCGCAGACCGGGCAGTGCAGCGGCGTCATTCGGGCAACGTCCATCGAAGGCTGCTGCCGGTGCCCGTTCGGGCAGAGATGCCGGCCGAGCCGGGAGAACATCAGGCGCACGTGGTTCAGAAGTTCGGTCGATGTGCCGAAGGTGCTGCGTATGTTGGGCACTCCGGGACGCTGGTGCAGCGCGATGGCCGCCGGCACGTGCTCAACGCTGTCGACCTGGGCGTGGGTGGCCATGGTCATGCGGCGCCGGGTGTAGGTGGAAAGCGACTCCAGGTAGCGCCGCGAGCCTTCGGCATACAGCACTCCCAGCGCGAGCGAACTCTTTCCCGAACCGGAGACCCCGGCTATCGCGACCTTCTTCCCAAGAGGGACCTCTACGTCTATGTCTTTGAGATTGTGGACTCTGGCGCCACGGACCTCGATCTTGTCTACTGCCATACGTCTTCTGTTTCCGAGCGGCTGCCTACGATTGAGCCGCAACGGACAAAGATACTCCGATTTGCCGTGCAATGCCACGGAAAATCCTTATTTTTGCGGACAGACAAGTAAAATCGACGATATGGCTAACAGCAGCAGGGAAAGAATATGGAAAATCACCCTGATCGCACTGATAATCGGACTGGGGCTGATTCTCTTCCGCCAGGCACAACCCTACATGAGCGGGGTACTCTGCGCTCTGACCCTCTACATCCTGCTGCGCAGGCCGACCTTCCGGCTGGCGAAGAAGCTCAGGCGGCCCACCCTGGCCACGGTGATCGTCGTGCTCGCAGTGGTACTCTTCATCGTGATCCCGCTGACTCTGATCGTGTGGTTCGTGGTGAACAAGATACAGCAGGCCGAATGGAACGTCAACGAAATCATCGCCCCCGCAAAGCAGATGTTCGACATCATCGAGCAGCGCTTCGGGATCGACCTGCTGACCCAGGACACGATAAGCTTCGTCGGCAGCAAGCTCACCGCGCTCGGGCAGTCGATAATAGGCGGAATCGGCAGCTTCTTCGTGAACCTGCTCGTGGCCCTGCTGCTGCTCTTCTTCCTGCTCAACGGCGGGCGGAAATGGGAGCAGTACCTCGCTTCGGTGATTCCGATGAAGAACATCAACAAGAAGGAGACCATGGAGAGAATCAACACCATGGTGAAGTCCAACGCCATCGGAATACCGCTGGTGGCCATACTTCAGGGAGTCATAGCCCTGATAGGCTATCTGATATTCAACGTGCCCAACGCCGGACTCGCGGCAATCGCCACCGGCTTCTGCTCGATAGTGCCCATAGTCGGCACTATGGTGGTGTGGGTGCCCCTGGGGATATATTTCATGGTGCTGGGGCAGTGGGGACAGGCTCTGGGGCTGCTCGCCTTCAGCGCGATATTCATCTCTCAGAGCGACAACCTGCTGCGCTTCATGCTCCAGAAGAAAATGGCCAACACACACCCTCTGATCACGATCTTCGGGGTGATAGTCGGCCTTTCGCTCTTCGGATTCATCGGGATCATCTTCGGACCCCTGCTCGTCTCGCTGTTCCTGCTCTTCCTGGACATGTTCCGCAAGGAATACCTCGCGGACGAGCCTGCTACTTCCGCTTCAGATACTCGTCAATAGCCTTCGCGGCGGTGCGTCCGGCGCCCATCGCGAGAATCACGGTGGCGGCTCCCGTCACCGCATCGCCTCCGGCAAACACCCCGGGTCGCGTGGTCGCTCCGCTCTCGTCGGCTACCAGGCAGCCGCGCCTGGTGGTCTCCAGTCCTTTGGTGGTATGGGGTATGAGAGGGTTGGACGAGGTTCCGAGGGCCATGATCACGGTGTCGGCCTCGATGTCGAACTCCGAGCCCTCCACGGGGACGGGCCTGCGGCGGCCGCTCTCGTCGGGTTCGCCGAGTTCCATGCGTATGCAGCGCAGCCCGCGCACCCATCCGTTCTCGTCGGAGAGCACCTCAACGGGGTTGGTCAGCATGTTGAACACTATGCCCTCCTCCATCGCGTGGTGGACCTCCTCCCGGCGGGCGGGCAGCTCGGCCTCGGTGCGGCGGTAGACTATGTGGACCTCGGAGCCGAGGCGCAGGGCCGTGCG
>JADILW010000074.1 GCA_017695095.1 Candidatus Cryptobacteroides avistercoris
GCGACAGGGCCTTGAGTCGCTTCTGCTCATTGTCGATCGCGCAGACTCCGCTGTAGGCGGGATAGCGTTTGGCGAAGTGGCTGGCCATCTTGCCGAGGGTGCGCGTGGGCGCCAGGCCTATGCTCACCGGGATGCCGGTCCAGCTGCGTATCTGCGCCACGATGCTCCGGCAGAGCGGCATGTACTGCTCCGGCTTCATGTCGCCGAGCAGCAGGAAGGCCTCGTCGATGGAATAGACCTCGACTTCCGGCACGAAACCGCGAAGCATCCGCATGACCCTCGCCGACATGTCGCCGTAGAGCTGGTAGTTCGACGACCTGACCTCCACGACGCCCCTGTCGGTGAGGCCGCGTATCTTGAAGAAGGGGGTCCCCATCTTGATGCCCATGGCCTTGGCCTCGTTGGACCTGGCCACCACGCATCCGTCGTTGTTGGACAGCACGACCACCGGCCGGCCCTCCAGCTGGGGCTGGAAGACCCTCTCGCATGACACGAAGAAATTATTGCAGTCGACGAGGGCGAACATCAACGCAAATTTACGAGAAGTTACTTGAGATTTTGTGGAAATAAAGGTAATTTTGCAAGATGTCGGAACTCAACATTATTGCAACAATATGGTAAAAGTCAACATTGCGGGCTGCGACACATTCGTCAAGGCCGCAGATTATCAGAAGTATGTGGAGAAGGCTCTCGCAGCCTATGACGTTCTCCGCGATGAAAACGGCGCCGGCAACGACTTCCTCGGCTGGAAGACCCTGCCCGTCGACATCCCCGAGTCCCTGATCAGGGACTGCGAGACCATACGCGACGAGTGGGCCGCCAAGAAGATCGACCTCGTGGTCGTGATCGGCATCGGAGGCTCCTACCTCGGAGCGCGCTGCGCCATCGAGGCTCTCTCCCACAGCTTCATCCAGTCAGACAAGGCTCCGAGGATAGTCTTCGCGGGCAACAACCTCTCCGAGGAGTATCTCTCCGAGGTCATGGATCTCGCCGCGCGCAGCAACGTGGCCTGCGTGGTGATTTCCAAGTCAGGCACCACCACCGAGCCCGCCGTGGCCTTCCGCGTGGTCAAGGAGTACATCGAGAAGACCTACGGCAAGCAGGAGGCTTCACACAGGATCGTGGCCATCACCGACGCGGTGAAGGGCGCTCTCAAGACCCTTTCCACCCAGGAGGGCTACAGGACCTTCGTGGTTCCCGACAACGTGGGCGGACGCTATTCGGTGCTGACCCCCGTGGGCATACTCCCCATCGTGCTGGCCGGCTTCGACATCCGCGCCATGCTCAGGGGAGCGGCCGCCGAGAGGGAGGCCCTGCTCGAGAAGTCGGCCGAGAACCCCGCAGTCAAGTATGCCGCGATGCGCAACCTGCTCTACACCGAGCTCGGAAAGAAGGTTGAGATTCTCGTGACCTTCAACCCCAAGCTCCAGTATCTCGGAGAGTGGTGGAAGCAGCTCTACGGCGAGTCCGAGGGCAAGGAGAACAAGGGAATCTTCCCCGCCTCCGTCGTATGCACCACCGACCTCCACTCCATGGGCCAGTTCATCCAGGAGGGAGACCGCGTGATGTTCGAGACCACCGTGACCGTGGAGAACTCCAACAGGGAGCTCGTGATCGGCTCCGACGAGCAGAACCTCGACCAGCTCAACTACCTCGCCGGCCAGAGGGTTGAGCACTGCAACGCCATGGCACAGCTCGGAACCAAGCTCGCCCACATCGACGGCGGCGTTCCCCAGATGGAGGTCGGAATCGAGCGCATCAACGAGGAGAACCTCGGAGCTCTGTTCTATTTCTTCGAGTTCGCCTGCGGCGTGAGCGCCTACACTCTCGGAATCAACCCCTTCAACCAGCCCGGCGTGGAGGCCTACAAGAAGAACATGTTCGCTCTTCTCCACAAGCCCGGCTATGAGGCTCAGACCGAGGAGATCCTGAAGCGCATTCAGAACTGATATTCGCTTACGTTCTTGAGGCCTGGTATCCCGTAATAGGACGATACCAGGTCTCCTTTCATATATACCCGGCGTCCCAGCAGGTCGGGGTTCGACATCAGGTTCAGTCCGTCGCGTATGGCTCCCGACTTGAGCTCCACGGTGATGCAGTAGTCCTTGTCGGCCGTGCCGGACCTCAGCCCGAGGGCTATGTTGGTGTCCTTGCCGAAAGGCGGCTCGAAGGAGATCTTCCCGGTGGCCGTAGCCACTCCGACGATGTAGCCGCAGACCCAGACGTCTTCCTCCCCGGCGCGCTCGCGGGCCTGCATGACGCTCATCGCGTTCTCGATTTCGGAGGCGTCGTCATTGCCGTAGAGATAGTTCTCGGTGAAGCGTATCCTGCTGGTGTCGATCTGCAGGCTTATGCCTCCGGAACCTTCTCCCACGGATGCGGAGATGTTCACGCTGAGTATCTGCTGCTCCCGGAGCGTCCTCGTGAACAGAGGCTGCTCCATCCCCGACTCCTTCACGGAGACGGATATGGTTCCGGGCATGAAGAAGGCCGTGCGCGTCTCGTCGTAGCCCTGCCTGAGCGAGCCGCCCGGCCCGTCGAGAAGGAGTTCCGCGTCCGGGAAGAGGCCGGCGAAGGAGTCGTCGACCAGCAGCCTGATGCCGCAGTTGAGCTGGCGGCAGTTGAGCTGAACTCCTGCGGTCTCGCCGGCCTGGACCACCACTATGCGGGTGTCGCCGAACATGGGGGCGTCGTAGGCGGGCGCGTCGAACTCGGCCGAGACAGCTGAGACGGTGTAGCTGCCCGGTTTCACGGAAATTTCCTCGGGGGAGTCGCCGAAGCGGCCTTCGTAGACTATGCCGCCGTCGGAGCCGCTGACCGTGAGGATGAAGTCGTCGGCGTGGGGGATGTCCTCGGCCCTGGTCGAGAGCGGACCGGAATCCTGCAGGAAGGAGATGCGGATTGAACCCTGCCTGTCGCCGAAGAGACCCTGGCAGGAACTCAGGACCGGCAGCGCCGCCGCCAGTCCGAGAAAGATTCGGAAGAAGGTTCTCATAGTTTTTTTCTTGCAAAGATAGGCGGCGGAATCTTTAATCGGGATTCAAAACGGAAAAACCGTCGGGAAGGGCATAAAAATTTCACGGACTCTTTGCCTCACGGCGAAGAGTCCGTTACTTAACCTAAACTTAAACTATGAAAAACTTCACGACGAAGGTAGAGGATTTTCTTTAATTATGCAAAGATTTGGAAAAAATATTTTTAATTTTGCCCGGCTTCGGCGCTTGCCGGCTTTAAAATTGTCATAAAATCGTCATGAATACTGTCAGCAGGTGGATAAAGAACGCCAGGCCGGTGTCGCTGACCCAGAGTCTTCTGCCGGCCCTGCTCGCCGTCGTTCTCGGCCTGGGCTTCCCCGGTTTCAATGTCTGGATGGCGCTGCTCGCCGTGGCGGGCGTGGTCTGCGTCCATTTCGCGATGAATCTCGCGGATGACTATTTCGACTATCGCGCCGACATGATGGGCGCGCGCGACCGGGTGATACGCAAGGGTTTCCGCGCGATGACGGAGAAGTACCCCTATCTGACCGACGGCAGCGAGACCCCGGCCTCGCTGATGCGCGCTATAGTATGCATGCTCGGCGTCGCGCTGGTCTGCGGTGCGGGCATCTTCGTGTTCCGCCTCTACGGCAACGGCTTCGGCGGCCCCCAGGGCTGCTGGTGGATAGTCGCTGTCGCGGCTCTCGCCGGTTTCCTCGGCATCTTCTACTCGGCTCCGCCCTTCAAGTTCGGCTACCGCGGCCTCGGCGAGCCGGTGATAGGGATCATCTTCGGCCCGCTGCTGATGACCGGGTGCTTCTATGCCGCCGCAGGCTGCGTTTCGTCCGAGGTGCTGTGGCTGTCGGCCGCCGTGGGGCTGCTCGTGATGAACATACTCTACACCCACAGCTTCATAGACATTGCAGGCGACGAGGAGTCGGGCAAGATGACGCTCGCGAGGCTCCTGCGTACCGACGCGCAGAGAATCGCCGCCGCGTGGGCGGTCAACCTGCTGCCGTATCTGCTGGTGGTCGGCGCCGCCGTGTTCGGCTACCTGAGTCCGTTCTATCTGCTGGTGCTGTTCGTGTTGCCGCGCAGCCTCTGGCTCTGCGGCTCCCTGCGCGATTTCGCGCATGGCCAGACCGGGGCTCCCGACATGCCGCCGCTGATTCTGGGCAACATCAGGAACTGGGACCGCTACAAGGCCAAGGGCATAGCCTGGTTCATGCTGCGCTGGATAGCGTCGCGCAACATCACCGGCGGCTTCTGCGCCATACTGATCCTGGCGAAGCTGCTGACACTGATATTCTGAAAATGATTCTGCGATGAATAAACTTGCTGAACTTACATATCTGCCCTGGTGGTGGCTGCAGACCGCCGTATTCGGCAGGAGGAAGCCGCTGCAGAGCGTGCTGTTCATCTCCGACAGGTGCAACCTGAGCTGCAAACACTGCAGCGTCTACAACCACGAGGCCCCGGTCGACAAGACCGTGGAGCAGATCCGCGAGGAGCTTCAGTTCTGCCTCTCGCAGGGCTCGCGCTTCGTTGACTTCGAGGGCGGCGAACCCTTCCTCTGGCGCGACGGCGAGCTGACCGTGAACGACCTCTGCCGAATGGCCCGCTCCATGGGCTTCTATTCCTGCACCATCACGACCAACGCCCAGCTTCCCTTCGACGGCAGCGTGGCCGACAGCATCTGGGTCTCGTTCGACGGTGTCGGCGAGGCTCATGAGCGCATTCGCGGAAAGGGTACGTTCGCGCGTCTCGAGAAGAACATCGCGAACTGCGGATGCAGGAACCTAAGCGCCAACATGGCCATCAACGTGATGAATGCCGACGCCGTCGCGGACGCGATAGAATATGTGGCCGCGAGCCCGTATTTCCGCTCCATCTCGCTGAATTTCCACACCCCTTTCCCCGGCACGGAGCACATGGCCCTGACTGACGGGAAGAAGCGGGAGATCATAGACCTGATCCTCGACTACAAGAAGCGCGGCTATCCCATAATGAACTCGCGCAGCGGCCTCAGGAAGATGAGGGACAACAAGTTCAGGCGCCGCTGCTGGATGACCAACTTCATCTACACCGACGGCACCCGCAGCCCGCAGTGCATGGGCGAGTCGCTGGGAATCTGCGACAGGTGCGGCTTCTGCATGGCGGGGGAGGAGTCGGCCGTGATGGAGCTGAGGCCGGACACGATCTTCTCGGGGCTGAAGCTGAGGATAAAGGAATAGAGAAAAGCCGGTGCTGAGAGCGCCGGCTTTTTCGTGTCTGGAGCAGGATAAGGGAGTCGAACCCTCCTCCTTGGCTTGGGAAGCCAATGCACTACCGATGTGCTAATCCTGCATCGCCGACAAAGATAAGTTATTTTGACGGAAAAGCAAATATAACTATATTTGTGAAATTTGCGTAAAATTTAGCCAGATATGTCATTAGCATCAGTAATAGGCAAGATTTTCGGTTCCAAGGCGGACCGTGACTTCAAGGCCGTCAAGCCCATTCTCGACCGCATTCTTGCCGTCTACCCCGAAATCGACGCCCTCTCGGCGGACGAGCTCAGAGGCCGTTCCGCAGCTCTCAGGCAGCAGCTCAGAGACGTCGAGGCACCTTTTGAGAAAAGAATTGCGGAGATAAAGGCGGAGCTCGACAAGGACATCCCCGTGTCCGAGAAGGTCAAGCTCGCCGAAGAGTCCGACAAGCTGGTCAAGGACGAGGACGAGGCCATAGAGAAGTGCCTCAACGAGATCCTGCCCGAGGCCTTCGCGATAGTCAAGTCCACCGCGCGCCGCTTCAAGGAGAACGAGACCACCGTGGTCGAGGCCAACGACTTCGACCGCGCCCTTTCGGTAAGCCACGACTTCGTGAAGATCGAGGGCGACAAGGCCGTCTACTACAACCACTGGATGGCCGGCGGCAGTGAGGTGCGCTGGGACATGGTCCACTACGACGTGCAGCTGGTCGGCGGTATCGCCCTTCATCAGGGAAAGATAGCCGAGATGGCCACCGGTGAGGGAAAGACCCTCGTGGCCACTCTGCCCGTGTTCCTGAACGCGCTTGCAGGCAAGGGAGTCCACATGGTCACCGTCAACGACTACCTCTCCAAGCGTGACTCCGAGTGGATGGGCCCCCTCTACATGTTCCACGGGCTCTCGGTCGACTGCATCGACAAGCATGACCCCAACTCCGCGGCGCGCCGCAGGGCCTACGAATGCGACATCACCTTCGGAACCAACAACGAGTTCGGCTTCGACTACCTCAGGGACAACATGTCCGTGAGCACCGAGGACCTCGTGCAGCGCAAGCACCACTACGCCATCGTCGACGAGGTCGACTCAGTGCTGATCGACGACGCCAGAACCCCTCTTATCATCTCCGGACCCATACAGCACAACGACGCCGACGAGGCCCAGTACATGGAGTTCCGCCCCTACGTCGAGAAAGTCTACCAGGCGCAGAGGGCTCTCGTGAACCAGACCCTCAACGACGCGAGGAAGAAGATAGCCGACGGCGACGAGAACGAGGGAGCCATGCTCCTCTACCGCGCCCACAAGGGACTTCCCAAATATTCGCCCCTGATCAAGTTCCTCTCCGAACCGGGCATGAAGGTGCTGCTCCAGAAGGCCGAGAACTTCTACATGCAGGACAACGAAAGGGAGATGCCGGTGGTCACCGACCCTCTCTACTTCGTGATCAACGAGCAGCTTCATTCGGTCGACCTGACCGACAAGGGCCACGACGTGCTCGCCAAGGCCGTGGGCAACGACGACTTCTTCGTGCTGCCCGACGTGGGCGCCCAGACCGCCGAGATCGAACATTCCGAGCTCAGCCTGGCCGAGAAGCAGCAGAAGAAGGACGAGCTCATGACCGAGTTCTCCACCAAGAGCGAGAGGGTGCACACCGTGAACCAGCTCCTCAAGGCCTACACCATGTTCGAGAAGGACGTGGACTACGTGATCATGGACGGCAAGGTCAAGATCGTCGACGAGTCCACCGGCCGTATAATGGAGGGACGCCGCTGGAGCGACGGACTGCACCAGGCGGTCGAAGCCAAGGAGAACGTGAAGGTCGAGGGGGCCACCCAGACCTTCGCCACCATCACCCTTCAGAACTACTTCCGAATGTATCACAAGCTGGCCGGAATGACCGGTACGGCCGAGACTGAGGCGGGCGAGTTCTGGAGCATCTACAAGCTCGACGTGATGGTGATCCCCACCAACAGGCCCGTGATCAGGGACGACCAGGACGACCTCATCTACAAGACCAAGAAGGCCAAGTACGCGGCCGTGATCGACAGGGTGGTGCAGCTCACCGAGCAGGGACGCCCCGTGCTCGTGGGTACCACCGACGTGGAGACCTCCGAGCTGCTCAGCCGCATGCTCCGCATGAGAGGTATCAAGCACAACGTGCTGAACGCCAAGGAGCACGCCAGGGAGGCGGAGATCGTCGCCCAGGCCGGACAGAGCTCCACCGTCACCATAGCCACCAACATGGCCGGACGAGGCACCGACATCAAGCTCTCTCCCGAGGTCAAGGCCGCGGGCGGACTTGCGATCATAGGCACCGAGCGCCACGACTCCCGCCGCGTCGACCGCCAGCTGCGCGGACGTGCCGGACGTCAGGGCGACCCCGGTTCATCCACCTTCTACGTCTCGCTCGAGGACAAGCTCCTGCGTCTCTTCGGCGCCGAGCGCATAGCCAAGATGGTCGACAAGATGGGCATGGCCGACGACGAGGCCCTCGAGGCGCCCATGCTCTCCAAGGCTATCGAGAACGCCCAGCGCAAGGTCGAGGAGAACAACTTCGGCATACGTAAGCGCCTGCTCGAGTACGACGATGTGATGAACTACCAGAGAGAGGCCATCTACTCCCGCCGCCGCAACGCGATCAACGGCGACAAGATCGAGATCGACCTCCAGAACATGATGCTCGACACCAGCTCTCTCTTCGTGGAGAAATACCGCAGCCTTCCCTTCGAGGACTTCCGCATGACCATGATGGCGGAGCTCTCCATCGACGCCGAGTTCGACGAGGAGTTCTACAAGAGGGCAAAGCGCGAGGAGCTGGAGGACAAGATATGCGAGACCATGCAGGCCACCTACAAGCGCCGCATGGACGCCCTCGTGGAGAAGCTCAACCCCATAATCAAGGATGTCTTCGAGAAGCAGGGCAGCATGTACCATAACATCCTGATACCCATCTCCGACGGCCGCAAGCAGATGAACCTCTCGATCAATCTCGAGAAGGCCTACAGCTCCGAGGGACGCGAGGTTGCCAAGACACTGAGCAAGAACATCATCCTCTATCAGATAGACGAGCACTGGAAGCAGCATCTGCGCGACATGGACGACCTCAAGCAGAGCGTTCAGAACGCATCATACGAGCAGAAGGACCCCGTGGTGGTCTACAAGCTGGAGAGCTACAACCTCTTCGCCCAGATGCTCGAGACCCTCAACAAGGACGTGCTCTCCTTCCTCTTCAAGGCCTTCGTGCCTCTGAGGGACAGGGCTGCCGACGCTCCCAGGAGGCCGGCAATGCAGCAGAGGCCCGACATGAGCCACATGCAGGCCGGCCGCAGCGATCTGAGCACCAACGCCGAGCAGAAGGCCAAGACCCCCGTCAAGGCCGACAAGCATGTGGGACGCAATGACCCCTGCCCCTGCGGCAGCGGCAAGAAGTACAAGAACTGCCACGGCAAGGGACTGGTATAGAAGAAGGAAGAATCCCTAGAGGATATTCATCGACTGTTCACGGATTTTCTCAAGCTCGTCTTTCATCTGAACGACGAGCTTCTGTATTTCCGCGTGGTTGGCCTTTGAGCCGGTGGTGTTGATTTCGCGGCCCATCTCCTGGATGATGAAGCCGAGTTTCTTGCCGGGATAGGCCTCGGATTCGATGGTGTCGAGGAAATAGCGGCAGTGCTGGCGGAGGCGCACCTTCTCCTCGTTGATGTCGAGCCTCTCGAGGTGGAAAATCATCTCCTGCTCGAAGCGCTCCTTGTCCATCTTGATGTTGAGCTCTTCGGCGGCCTTGACTATCTTGGCGCGTATGTTGTCGAGCCTCTCGGCCTCATGGCTCTCCACCTGGTCGTAGAGGGCGAGTATGTTGGCGACTCTGCCGCAGACGTCCTTGTGCAGCGCTTCACCCTCCTTGCCGCGGTAGTCGTTGACCTGTCCGAGGCAGCGGTCCATCGCGGCGCTGATTTCCGGCCAGTCCTCTTCGGTGATGACGTCGGCCTTGCGGGTGTCCACGATGTCGGGCATGCGGAGTATGGCGTTGAGGAGCAGGGCGAAGTTGGACGGGCTGTACTGGACCCCCATCTCCTTGGCGAGTATGCCGGCCTGCTCGATGTAGCCGCGGGCCACGTTCATGTTGATCTGCCTCGCGCCCTCCTCCTCCCGGGGTGTCCATGTGAGGAAGACGTCGATCGTGCCCCTGGTGAGGGCGGCGGCGATCTTCGACCTGATGTCGAGCTCCTTGTCCTTGGGGAGCAGCGAGCTTCTCAGGTTGATGTCGGCGTTCTTGCCGTTGAGAGTGCGTATCTCTATGGTGAGCGTTCCGTGGGCGAGCTCTGCTTCGGCCTTGCCGTAGCCTGTCATCGATTTAATCATAAGTCTCTGTTTATCGGTTGAATCTCAGTCTGCAAATTTATACGCGCTCTGGAATTTTTCAAAATTATTTTTTGACCCGCCTCTCCGTCTCGTCCCACAGCCATTCGATGTCGTCGCGGCGCTCGAGCAGTTTCCGGGGGACGTCGCGGTGTCCTGCGCCCGAGAAAATCTGCATGCAGGCGTCGGAGCAGAGGGCGTTGACCGCCGGCCTCGCGCCGCGTGCGGGGCTGTTGCAGAACGGCCTGAAGAAGATGTCGGTCAGCGGGTCGAACCAGCGGTCCAGGCGTATCATTTCGGTGTCGACGATGCCGGGGTCGGCCATGTTCACCCGTCTGCCGCTTTTCTGCGCCAGGGCGATGGAGAAATATATCAGCGCAAGCTTGGTGCGGGCGTAGGTCCTCAGCTGGTGGAAATCCTTCTCCCCCTTCTCGAAGAGGTCCCTGTCGAGCGATATGGCCTTGGCGGAGACAGACACCATGTTGACTATGCCAGAGTCCTGTGCGAGCAGGGGCAGCATCAGGTTGCTGAGCAGCCAGGGGCCGAGGTAGTTGACCCCGAGGGTCTGCTCGTAGCCTTCGGCTGTCAGGGAATAGTGTCTCGGAAGCACTCCGGCGTTGTTGAACAGCCCGTCGAGCGGGGCTTCTTCCCGCATCCTTCCGGCGAAGTCCCTGATTGAGGCGAAGGAGTCGAGGTGCAGTTCCTCTATGTCGAGCTGCGCGTCCGGGACGGCGGCGAGTATGCGGCTGCGCACGGCGGCTGCCTTCTCGGGGTTGCGGCAGGCCATGATGACCCTGTAGCCCCGTCGGGCCATCTCCTCGGTCGCCGCGCTTCCCATTCCGCCGCTGGCGCCGGTGATGACTATGCTCTTGCGTTGTAGTCCTTCCATTGCTTCTCCGCTTTTTCGACTTCCTTTTCGAGGCTGGCAGGGAGGTCCTTCGTGCAGCTGTGGCACTTCATCTCCAGGGTGTACATCCTGCCTATGCAGTAGTTGGAATGCCCGCAGGCGCTGCATTCGAGCTCTCCGCTGCGCAGCTTGTTGACGAAGTCGGTGTCGCGCACCAGTGCCCGGGCGACCTGGAGACCGGTGAACCCGGCATCCAGAACCTCCTCCATCTTGCTGCGTGACACGAGGCCTCCCACGTAGATCAGCGGCATCTTGAGCGCTGCGCGGAACTTTTTGGCCTCCTCGAGGAAGTAGCCTTCGGTGTAGGGCACGGTCGGAATCATCAGGCGTCCGGCCAGCGCGATTCCGGCCTTGAGCCACCAGAACTTCTTCATGTCCATGTAGTACCTGAGGGTCTTGAGCGGCATCGCCCCGCGCATGACCTCCATCGGGGCGCGGCTCACGAAGCCGGCCGAGAGCACCAATGCGTGGGCTCCGGTCTTCTCGAGCTCCCTCGCGACCTCGATGCATTCTTCGGTCTGCATGCCTTTCCTGAATCCGTCGTGCATGTTCACCTTGACTATCACGCCCATGTCGTCGTCGGCGGCTTTCATGACCTTCTCCATCACGAGCTTCATGAAGCGCATGCGGTTCTCGAGGCTGCCTCCGAACTCGTCGCGGCGATGGTTGGTGTAGGGTGAGAGGAACTGGCTGATCAGGTAGCCGTGGCCGGCGTGGATCTCCACACAGTCGAATCCTGCCTCGCGGGCGAGGTTAACGGCATGCCCGAAGTCGTCGGCGATGCTGAGTATCTCGTCCTTGCGCAGTCCGCGCACGAAGGTGGGGGAGTAGAGGTTGAAGCCGGTCGAGGCCCCGACAGGGGTGCATCCGCAGGTGGAGCGGTGGGTCATGTTGCCGCAGTGGCCGAGCTGTATGGAGGCCTTGGCGCCTTCGGCGTGGATAGCGTCGGTGAGTTTGCGGAGCCCGGGCACTATCTCCTCGCGCAACCAGAGCTGGGCGTCGAAGGAGAGTCCCGAACGCGACACCGAGGCGTAGGCCACGGTGGTCATCCCCACGCCGCCGCGTGCGACTGCGGTGTGGTAGTCGAACAGGTCCTGCGAAGGACTGTTGTGGTATGCCATGTTCTCGAAGGCGGCTGAGCGTATCACGCGGTTGCGCAGAGTCACCGGCCCTATCTTGCAGGGCGTGAATATCTTAGACTCTATCATGCGGCTAGTATATGAAAGGTATTATGCGTTTCAGTTTCTTTTCGTCGAATTCGTCGGCGAACTCGCTGCGGTATCTGTCGTAGATTCTCGCCGCTCTCGGGCAGAGGTTGGCGAAGGTCCAGAGCGCGAACACCGCCCCGGCCCAGGACCAGGTGAGCACTGCGAAGCCGACCCATTCCATGAACTCCCCGAAATAGTTGGCGGAGGTCACGTACTTGAACATTCCTCCCTTGGGCAGGTAGTGCCGCGTGTCGCCCGGCTTGCGCAGGTTGCGTATGATGTTGTCGGACTGGATGTTGATGGCCATTCCGGCGGCGAAGACCAGCAGTCCGGCGATGAACTGCGGGCTGAGCAGCCAGGCGCCGTCGTAGTAGTCGGCGGGCGACACGTAGAACAGCCAGCCTCCCTGCATGATGGCGTTCAGGGTGTTGAACAGCATTCCCATCGCGATGATGCTGAAGGGCATCTTGCTCTCGCTCTTGATGCGGCTCGGGAAGATGAACGCGCGGTGGAAGTAATGTATCTCGAAGATTATCAGGAACAGCAGCCTTATCGGGTCCTCCCTCCGCTCGGAGCAGAGGCAGAGCACCAGCATCGCGATGAACACGGGCGACTCCATGAGCACCCATCCCGTGCGGTTGCTGATCGCGGGCCCCCATTTGCGGGTGTAGAACTTTCCGTAGCCGGCGTCCACGAAGAACAGGCAGACGAACACCACGACCGCCAGCGCGGACATGATGAGCAGCAGCAGGTTGAAGTGTTCCCAGATCATAGCGAGTGCAGATATCCGAAGGCGCGCTTCCAGTTGCCGAAGCCGAAGTCGGAGGCCTTGATCAGGAAGTTGAACATTCCGGAGTCGTAGAAGCGCATTCCGAGCCCGTCGTCCTCGTCGAGCTGCAGCAGGTTCACGCAGTCGGGGTTCTCGCTCCTCACGTCTTCGAAGAACGGCACTCCGAAGAGCTTGATGCCGTCGTCGGCGTCGTCGCATTCGCTGAACTCGATAGCCATTTCCGGCGTGGCGAGCTCCTTGTCGTCGTCATCCACGAGGATGCAGGAGCTGAAGGTCTCCATGTTGATGCTCGGGGTGTATTTCACGAGCACCGCCTTCTTGGGCCAGCGGCCTATTCCGAAGTGCTCCGGAGAGTCGTAGCCCAGGTACTCGTCGACGGCGGCGAAGAAGTAGAGCATGCCGCTGTGCGGGAACCTGCCCTCCTTGTCGAAGGGGGCTATGTCCTCGCAGTCGATCTGGCAGATGAAGGTCAGGGGGTAGTCGTAGCTTTCGCCGTCCTCCTCCACCCGCATCACGGGGAATTCCATCCCCGGAGGGAGGTCGGGGTTGCCCCACCATTTGCTGCAGCAGAAGAGCTGCGTTCCGGTGGCCTTTGGTGTGAGTCTTATCGCCATGGCGCTTTGTTTTTATTTCAGCAGATTGATCAGATAGGCGCATTTCCCGGGGTTGCCGAGGGTCTTGCTGAGGTCGCAGGAGAGCTTCACGCAGTCGTTCCACCTGCGCAGCTCGGTGATGCGCCCGCGGGTGAGCTTGACGACTATGTTCATCGGCTCGCAGCCTGTCACGTCGCAGGTCAGGAAGGTGCCCACGCCGTAGGAGTCCTGGACGCGGCCGTTGCAGAACCTGTGTATGCTGATGCACTTGTCGATGTCGAGTCCGTTGCTGTAGAGCACCTGCTTGGTGGCGGGGTCGATTCCGAGCGACCTGTATTTCGCGATTATCTTCTCGGTCTGCTCGAACTCGTCGCCGCTGTCCACGCGCAGGCCCTTGTACATCATGGCCATGCGCTTGGAGAGGTTGGAGAAGAAGACCTCGTCGCCGAAGCAGTCGTAGAGGTAGAGTCCGTTGTCGCCGTCGTAGACGTCGCTGAACTTCTTCATCACGTTGAAGTTGCATTCGTTGACCCCGCTCACGTTCTCCTCGAAGCTGATGAGCTGGTGCGACATGGTGCCCAGCGGCACACAGTCGTATTTCATCGCGAGCCATACGTTCGAGGTGCCGGTGAACCTGCCCGGCCACTCCCGCGAAGCGGAGACCTCCTTCATCACGCGGATGACCATCTCATGGTGGGCGAAGCTGAAGCGCCTGCGGGTGCCCATGTCGCCGAGAATCAGCCCGTTCTCGAGTATCTTCACGGTCTTCTCCCTCGCGCGCCGCTCCTCAAGCGCCGCGTCGTAGCGGCCGAAGTCGCCGCGCAGTCCGTGCATGAGCTCCGAGATGCAGGAGAGCAGGGGCATCTCCCACATTATCGTGGAGAACCACTTGCCTCTGACGACTATCTCCAGATGCCCTTCGGCGTCCTGGGAGATGCTGAGCTCCCGCGGGTTGAAGCGGTAGCCGCGCAGGAAGGTGAAATACCAGAGGGGGAGGAAGTAGCAACGGTGCTTGAGGAACTGTATCTCCTCCTCGGTGATCACGACTTCGCGCATGTGCTCCATCTGCTCGCTCAGCAGCGCGGCGAACCCTTCGGGGTAGGCCTGCCCGCTGCGGTCGAAGAAGGTGTATTCCACCTCGGCGCGCGGATAGGTCTCCAGTATGTAGTACTGGCAGGTGAAGGTGTAGAGGTCGTTGTCGGTGAAGTGTGTTATCAGCGGCTGCATGGCGTCTGTAGTCTTGGTGCTATTCTATTCCCTGGGCCCTGAGCAGGGCTTCGGGCTGGGGGTCATGGCCGCGGAAGTTGCGGTAGAGCACGGCCTCGGGCTCGGTGCTGCCCTTCGAGAGCACGTTCTCGCGGAAGGAAGTGGCGACCTCGGTGTTGAAGATGCCCTTCTCCTTGAAGAGCGACCAGGCGTCGGCAGCGAGCACTTCGGCCCACTTGTAGGAGTAGTAGCCGGCCGAGTAGCCGCCCGCGAAGATGTGGGAGAACGAAGGCGACATGCAGGTGCCTTCGGCGGTCGGGAGGACCTGGACGTCCCGGGTGGCGTTGAGCTCGATGTCCCTCACGCTTCCCTTAAGGGGAGTAGCGGTGTCATGCCAGGCCATGTCGAGAAGGCCGAACTGGAGCTGGCGCACCTGGGAGTAGGCGACGTTGTAGTTCTTGGACTCGGATATCTTCTCTATGAGCTCGTCGGGAATCTCCTCCCCGGTCTCGTAGTGCCTGGCGAAGGGCTTGAGGTATTCAGGCTCGTAGGCCCAGTTCTCCATGATCTGGGAGGGCAGCTCCACGAAGTCCCAGGCCACGTTGGTGCCGGTCTGCGAGGGGTAGCGGCCTTCGGCCATCATGCCCTGCAGCGAATGTCCGAACTCGTGCAGGAAGGTGGTGAGCTCGTAGTGGGTGAGCAGCGAGGGCGCGTTCTCCGTGGGCTTGCTGAAGTTGGTCACGATGCTGACCAGCGGCCTGCGCTCCACTCCGTCCTTTATGCTCTGGCCGCGGAAGCTGGTCATCCAGGCTCCGCTGCGCTTGCTGGCGCGGGGGAAGAAGTCGGCGTAGAACAGGGCGAGGTGCCTGCCGTCGGCGTCGCACACGTCGTAGACCTTCACGTCCTTGTTGTAGCCGGAGATGTCGGTGCGGAGGTTGAACTGGAGGCCGTAGAGCCGGGTGGCCAGGCCGAACACGGCGTCGATGCAGTCCTCGAGCCTGAAGTAGGGCTTGAGCTGCTCGTCGCTCAGCGAGTAGTTGGCGGCCTTGTATTTCTCCGACCAGTAGCTGAAGTCCCAGGGCTGCAGCTCGCTCTCGGTGTAGCCGTTCTCGCGGGCGTAGTCATAGATTCTGGCGACCTCCTTCCTGGCTGCGGGGAGCGAGGGCTCGAGCAGGGCGTCCAGCAGCTTGTCGACGTTCTCCACGCTGCCGGCCATCCTGTCCTCCACCATGTAGTCGGCGTAGGTCTCGTAGCCGAGCAGCCTGGCGGTCTTGAGTCTGAGGTCGGCGAGCTGGATGCATATCTCGGAGTTGTCGAATTCTCCTCCGTAGGCTATGGAGTTGTAGGCCAGGTAGATCTGCTTCCTGAGTTCGGGCCTGGCGCTGAACTTTATGAATGCGGAGTAGCTGGGGTAGGAGAGGTCGAAGGTCCAGCCCTGCTGTCCGTTCTCCCTGGCCGCGGCCGCGCCCATGTCGCGCACGTACTGGGGCAGACCCTCGAGGTCGGCTTCGTCGGTGAGGTTCATCTTGTAGGCGTTGGTCGAGGCGAGCAGGTTGCTGCTGAACTTGAGGCTGAGCAGCGAGAGCTCCTCCTGGTACTTGCTGTAGGTCTGCTTGTCTTCGGGCGAGAGGTTGGCGCCGTTGCGCGCGAACGACTTGTAGGTGTCGTCGAGCAGCTTGTACTGGTCGGGCTCGAGTCCGAGGGAGTCCCTGCGGTTCCAGAGGTCCTTGATGCGCTGGAAGAGCTTGTCGTTCAGCGAGACGTACATGGAGTACTCGGTCATCATCGGCGATATCTGCTCGGCGACGGCCTGCATCTCGGGGCTGGACTCGGCTTCGAGCAGGTTGTAGAATATCGAGGAGACGTCGCCCAGCTTCTCTCCGGCGAACTCCAGGGCTTCGATGGTGTTGGCGAAGGTGGGGGCGTCGGGGTTGGAGGTGATGGCGTCGATGTCGGCCTTGGCCTCGGCTATGCCCTCCTTGAAGGCGGGGAGGTAGTGCTCAGTCCTGATTTTGTCGAATTGCGGGGCCCCGTAGGGGAGGGGCGATTCAGTAAGCAGCGGATTTTCCATTTTACATGCGGTTGTGAGCATCAGCGCGGCGACAGCGGCCGCGTGCAGACAGGTTTTCATATGTTCGAAAATGTGCATTTCCACAAATGTAGCAAAATTTTCATTCCGTTGCCATACGGATGCCCGCCCCGGGAAGCCGGTCCGGAGTCGGTGTGGCGTGTTTGAAAAGTTTTTGATATATTTGCGAATGCTAATCAGGACACTGTACTAATTAAAACTAATAATGTCAACCAGCAAGTTTTCTGTCAAATATTGTGTGCTGCTGCCTATAGTGCTGGCAGTCACGATATTCCTCTGGGCGGTACCTGTCAGTTTCTTCGGCATCGACGCCCTCACCGTAGTCCAGCAGCGCATGATCGCGATCTTCATCTTCGCGGCGCTCATGTGGATGTTCGAGATTATCCCCAACTGGACCACGTCCCTGATTGTAATCGTCGTGATGCTGCTTACCGTGTCTGACAAGGGCATGCGGGCGTTCTGCGACCCTCAGTACGGAACGCTGATCGACTACAAGAGCATCATGGCATCGTTCGCCGACCCCGTGGTGATGCTATTCCTCGGAGGCTTCGTGCTTGCCATCGTGGCCTCCAAGTACGGCATGGACGCCAAGCTCGCAAAGGTTCTCCTGGGCCTTTTCGGAAAGAACCCCAGGTTCGTGCTGCTCGGCTTCCTTCTGGTGATCAGCCTGTTCTCGATGTTCATGAGCAACACCGCCACCGCCGCCATGATGCTGGCCTTCCTGGCCCCCGTGCTCAAGGCGCTCCCGGACAATGAGACCGGAAAGGTGGCCCTCGCGCTGTCGATTCCCATCGCGGCCAACCTCGGCGGAATGGGAACCCCCATCGGAACCCCTCCCAACGCAATCGCCCTCGGCGCACTCGAAAGCGCCGGCTACCAGATAAGCTTCGTGGAATGGATGGAGCACATGGTTCCCTACGTGATCGTGATGATTCTGATCGCATGGGGCCTGCTCATGCTGTTCTTCCCCTTCAAGTCCAAGAAGATAGAACTCCATATAGAGACCAAGAACGACAAGAAGACCTGGCGCACCTACGTGGCTTGGGGAACCTTCGCGGTGACCCTGCTGCTCTGGGTGACCGAGGCCATCACCGGAATCAACTCCAATATCGTGGCCCTGATTCCCCTGGCGGTCTACACCTGCACCGGAGTCTTCGGCAAGGATGACATCAAGGAGATCAACTGGAGCGTGCTCTGGCTCGTGGCCGGAGGCTTCGCCCTCGGAACCGGACTCAACAAGACCGGCCTCGCCGCGACTCTGATCAACGCCATTCCTTTCAGCACCATGGATGTGGTGATCGTGATACTGATCGCCGGCGGCGTATGCTACGCCCTGTCCAACTTCATCAGCAACTCCGCCACCGCGGCCCTGCTGGTGCCCATCCTGGTGGTCGTAGGCTCGGCGATGGCCGACCCTTCCGCAGCCAACCACGACCAGTTCATGCAGTTCGGAGGAATGGAGGCTCTCGTTCCCTTCATAGCGGTCTGCGCTTCGCTCGCCATGATACTCCCTATCTCCACCCCTCCCAACGCCATCGCCTCGTCGACCGGCCTGGTGAAGACCAAGGACATGGCCAAGGTCGGAGTGCTCATCGGAGTGGTGGGCTTTATCCTGGGCTACTTCATGCTCACCGAGTTCTTCCCCTTCGAAAAAATAGTTTAGATTCCAACGGAGCCGGCCGCATCATGACCTGCGGCCGGCTTCCTGTATTAACGATTGTCGTAATGAACTTCAAGAAACTGTTTGCTGTATCCGCAGCGGCCCTTCTCGCCCTCACCGCGACGGCGGGCGAGAACGACGGGAAGATCCAGCTCTACGGATTCATCCGCACCTATGCTGCCTACGATTCCCGCGAGAGCCTCTCGAGCATCGAGGACCTCTTCTACTATATGCCCTACGACCGCGACATGGCCGGGGACAACGACCTCAACGCGGTCGGCTCCTTCCGTTTCGCCGCCCTCACCTCACGTCTCGGAGTGGACGTGAAGGGCTATCGCTTCGGCGGCTGGGACATGGGCGCCAAGATCGAGACCGACTTCTATGCGGGAGTCAGCGGAGTCACCGGCACCGCGCAGCTCCGCCTGCGCCAGGCCTACGTGACCTTCGGCTACGATGACCTTTCCTTCAAGGTCGGCCAGGCCTGGCATCCCATGGCCGCCGACCAGCCCGACGTGCTCTCGCTCAACGCAGGAGCCCCCTTCAACCCCTTCAGCCGCACCCCGTTGTTCCAGGTCGGCTATGAATTCGGCGGCTTCTCGGTCGACCTCGCCGCAATCTGGCAGATGCAGTACACTTCAGCCGGCCCCGACGGCCAGTCGGCCGACTACATGAAATACGGCAAGACCCCCGAGATATACCTCGGCCTCAACTATTCCAACGACGGCTTCCTCGGACGCATCGGCGTGGACATGCTCTCCATCAAGCCCCGCCACATCAACGCCGCCGGCGAGAGCCTGAGCGACCGCATCACCACCTTCAGCCCCTTCGCGTACTTCCAGTACTCCGCAGGTGACTTCAGCGTGAAGGCCAAGACCATCTACGCCCAGGCTGGCGAGCATATGAACCTCAACGGAGGCTACGGCGTGACCTCTTCCAGCGTCACCGGCGGAAGGCTCGACGACGAGGCTTCGTGGAACTACACCCCGACCCGCAACTCGTCTTCGTGGATCAGCCTCAAGTACGGCAGGGAGCTTCAGGGAGTGCTCTTCGCGGGCTACGTGAAGAATTTCGGAACCGCCGAGGAGATCGTCGACACCCGACACCTGTATTTCAGCAAGAACAGTTTCTCCAACATGAACAGCATGTGGAGGCTGACCCCCACAGTGCTCTACAACCTCGGCAAGCTGACCTTTGGCCTGGAGTATGACATCACCGGAGTCCAGTACGGCGAGTTCGGCAACGACGACGCGAAGTTCGGCCTCGCCACCGCCAATCTGCACTGGGTCACGAACCACCGCGTTCAGGCCATGGTCAAGTTCACGTTCTGACAAGTGCGCAGACTTGCCGCCATCATATCTGCCGCCCTGCTCTCCGCCACTGTTTCCGCCGGGGAACAGGACGGTAGAATTCAGTTCTACGGCTTCGTCCGCACCTTCGTGGCGTATGACTCCCGCGAAAGCGTCGCAAGCATGGGAGAACTGCTCTACTACCTGCCGCGCGACGTGGAGATGGCGGAAGGTGGAGACCTCAACGCCGTTGGTTCGCTGCGGGTTTCCGCGCTGACCTCCCGTGTCGGATTCGACGTGACGGGCTTAAGCTTCGGGGGATGGGACATGGACGCAAAGGTGGAGGCCGATTTCGGAGCGGGAATCACCGGGGTCACCGGCACCGCGCTGCTCCGTCTGCGCCAGGCCTACGTGGCTCTCTCGCGCGGCGGTTTCTCCTTCAAGGCGGGGCAGGCCTGGCATCCGATGTCGTCCGGGCATCCTGACAAGATTTCGCTCAACGCCGGCGCTCCGTTCAATCCGCTGAGCCGCACCCCGCTGTTCCAGGCGGAGTACTCGTTCGGCGATCTTTCGCTCGAGCTCGCTGCGCTCTGGCAGATGCAGTTCGCGTCCGCAGGCCCCGACCTCAGCACCGACGGCGGCCATGTCTACGGTACAGGCTCCGTCACCTCGGCGGAGTATATCAAATACGGTAAGATTCCGGAGATTTATCTGGGCGTCTGCTATTCTGCTGACGGTCTTCTGGCGCGTCTCGGGCTTGACCTGCTGTCGATTAAGCCGCGTCATGTCAGCCCTTCCGGCGAGAAGCTCGACGACCGCATCACGACGCTCACCCCGTTTCTCTACCTGCAGTATGACGGTGGGGCGCTTTCCGTGAAGGCCAAGAGCCTCTTTGCGCAGGGCGGCGAACACGTGTTCCTCAACGCCGGCTATGGCGTGACCGCTTCCAGCGCCCGGGACGGCAGGCTCGATGAAAACGCGAGCTGGGAGTACTCGCCCACGCGGAGTTCGTCGACCTGGGTCAGCCTCAGGTACGGCAGGGAGCTTCAGGGTGTGATTTTCGCGGGCTATCTGAAGAATTTCGGCACCAGGGAGGCGATAGTCGGTCCCGACTATCTGTATTTCAGGAAGAACAGCTTCTCGAACATGAATTCGGCCCGCGGTCTGAGTTCGGCGCTGGTCTACAATCTCGGCCGGCTGACTTTCGGTCTGGAGTACGACATCACTGAAGTCCGCTACGGTGAGTGGGCGGACGGCGAGTGCCACGGCCTTGCCACCGAGAATCTGCACTGGGTCAGGAACCACCGGATTCAGTCCATGGTGAAGTTCACGTTCTGAGCCCCGCCCGCCAGTTGCTTGTTGCGGCAGATTTGCAATCAACTGTTGCCCTGCCGTCTGCGGCCATAAGCATCCCTCGCAGGCGAAAATAGCCTGCTCGTGGATGATATGGCTCTCCGGCGCATTGTCTGCTGTCCTGGCCCAGCCGCGGCGAGCTCAGCCTCCGGCAGTAGGAACCACCGCGCAGCCCTATACTGCCGGCAAGCCGACTCCGCCGCGGCTTGCTTCTGCGTTTCGGCATGGTTGGCTTTGGTGTTTCAGCGTGCTCATCTTTTATGTTCCGGCGTGATTTGTAATCAGCTGCTCGGTTGCAGCCGACGTTGCAGCAGATTTGCAATCAGCCATGCTCTGCGTTACAGATTTCTTGCAATCTGCTGTTGCCACGCCGCGGGCGGAGCTCCCCGCAGCGCGTGCCCGGCGGCAGTGGCTCATGACAGCTGAAGAAGGCGTGAGACTTAGGAGCAGCATGTTTTGAGAAAACGGCCCTGCAGGCGTCTGTAAGGCCGTTTCCGCCGAACCTATTGCTCCTATGTCGGTAAAATTGCAGGGACGAGTGATCCTTGCATTTTTGCAAGGGATTCATAATCAGACATTTCTGTAAAAGCAATGCTCCTACCTAAGTTGCCATTGCTTATGTCTCCGCAGGTTTGCGCTTTACCTTGTCTCCTGCCGCCGGCGCAGAAACAGCGCTCGCAGACGAGAAGAACTATTTTTTGCTGTATCAGATTTGAAATTCATTAGTACCAGATGCCCCCGTTCTGCGGCGGTGGATGGCAGCCAGTCGGGACTGATGGAACCAAATTGGTTCCATTGGGACCGGCCACCTGCCCAGGAATGGCCTCAGCGCTGCCCCGACGGGACTACTGAATTTCAACTTTTCAGGCTCATTTTATCCTACCAAATGTCCAGGTGGCCAAAGATGTCAATTGTACCCGTAAAATGGCTGAGGCAAAACAGTTGAGGCGGATTTCAAATCCGCCTCAACTGTCTTGTGTCTTAACTGTTGTCTGTCGCAACTTGTCGGGATGATCCGACTCGAACGGACGACCCCCACGTCCCGAACGTGGTGCGCTAACCAACTGCGCTACATCCCGATAGAAAAAATAAACTTGCCGTTAAGCAAGTTTATTGATATAGACTGCCAGACCGCTCTTCAGATTCGAAGCCTTGTTCTTGTGGATCAGGCCGATCTTTGCGAGCTTGTCAATCATCGAGTAGACCTTGGGAGCGTTCTTCTCTGCTGTCGCCTTGTCGGTGGTGTTGCGCAGGTCGCGAATCGCATTCCTTGTTGTTTTTGCATAATACCTGTTATGCAGTCTGTGCCTTTCGTTCTGGCGATCGGCTTTCTTTGCTGATGCTGTATTTGCCATTATCTTATTTTTTAACTATTGTAGTGGGTAGGAGAATCGAACTCCTATTGCAAGAATGAAAATCTTGAGTACTAGCCGTTATACGAACCCACCAAACTCCTCCCTAAGGGGACACTGCCCGATAGGGAGTGCAAATATAGGAATATTTTCGGAGATGCCAAATTAATTTTGGGCCTTTTCCTCAGGCACAGCCCATTCCCAGGAGTACAGCAGCGCCTCCACCTGAAGCATGTACTGGCGCTTGTCGTATCTCGGGGCGTAGACGAAGGCCTCGGTCACGATCATGTCCTTGCCGTCGCGGCTGTAGAACGAGTGCGACACGAAGGGGCCGCCCATATAGTCGTTCTCCACCTCCCAGAGGCCGCGCGTCTGCATGAAGTCCAGGCCTCTGTATTTCACGTGCTGCACCAGCGGCTCCAGCACGGGGCTGGTGGTCATGTAGGAGTTCTCGAACATGCCGGGCACGTTCTTCTGCATGGTCGCGTTGCGGTGCCTGATGATGTTGTCGGCCGAGAAGGGGTCCTTCTCCTCGCCTATTGGATATTTGTAGATCAGCACGTCCTGGTAGACGTATTCCCTGTCGTAGGCTATCCACACGAAGTCGGAAGTCGCCTTGCGCAGCTTGTAGCCGGCAGGGAAGTGGGGAGAGCCTCCGAAGATGGCAGATACGGTGTCGGCGAGGCTGTGCTCTTCGTAGAGCAGCGCGTTGCCTATCACCCTGTCGCGCTCGGCCTGCTCGAAGAAGGCGACTATCAGTTCGGCGTTCTCGTCCATGAGGGCCACGGCCTCATCCTCGGTGTAGGCGCTGAGCTGCACCACGCTCTGGGGCGAAGCCCACACATCCTTGTGGAAGAAGATGCCGGTGCTGTCGAGCTGGGGGTCCACTTGGGTCAGCAGGATGTTGCGGTGAACCTTGAACAGGTCGGAGAAGCCCGTGAGGGGCACGTTGCTGAGGTTGAACAGCGGCTCCCTCTGCGGCAGGTAGGGGACCTCGTCGGTGAGCACGGCCCTCACCTCGTCGCCGAGGGCGCCTTCCCAGAAGTCCTTGTCGATGACCACCATCACCTCTCCCGCCTTTCCGCTCACGTTGGGAAGCAGGGCCTTGGTGCCCTTGCATCCCGTGGCGCCCAGGGTCAGCAGCACCGCCGCCAGAGGCATGATCAGATTTGAAACGTGAATTCCTTTCATAATATCCGGTTTTTATATGATTCTTGCGATGTCGTTGCCTATGGCCAGCACCATGAGGCCTATGATCAGCAGCATTCCGAGCATCTGGGCCGCAAGCAGGAAGCGCTCTCCGGGTTTCCTGCCGGACACCATCTCATAGAGGGTGAAGAGTATGTGCCCGCCGTCGAGTCCGGGGATGGGCACCAGGTTGATCACTCCGAGCATGATGGAAAGCAGGGCCAGCACGTTGAGGAAGCTGTACCAGTCCCAGGTGGCCGGGAACACCTGGCCGATGGCGATGAAGCTGCCGACCGACTTGTAGGCGCCCGTAGAGGGCTGGGCGAGCAGTTTCAGGTCCCTGAGATAGCCGCTGATGGTCTCTCCGGTGTACCTGAGTCCGGCGGGCACGGCGCTCAGAATGTCGTAGCGCTCCACCTTGACGCCCGGAGTCTGCATGTAGACTCCTATCCTGCCGGCGGTGTCGACCTTGACCGGCACGCTGAGAGTGTCGCCGCCGCGGACCACCGACGCCGTGACGTCCTGGTTCCTGAGTTCCGCCAGCAACGGGCGCGAATCCTGCACGAACTCGACCCCCTGCCCGTTGAAGGCTATGATCCTGTCGCCGTGGCGCAGGCCGGCGTTCTCGTTGGGGCCGCCCGAGGCCACCGAGTCGATCACGAAGGGCACCGCGAGGTCGAACATCAGCGGGGAGTTCAGGACCTGCTCGATCATGGCCTGGTCGATGTAGATGTCGAGGGTGTCGGCGCCGCGGAGCACCGTGGCCTTGTGGACGTCCCTGCGGGCGAGGTCGGCCTGGAGCATCCCGAAGTTCTCGGGTACGTAGTCGTCGAAGCTGAGTATCCTGTCGCCATTGCGGAAGCCCATCTCATAGGCGAGGTCGTTGACGTAGATGCTGTTGTCCTTGTTCTCGATGTAGGCCTGCCCCCATATCGCCATGATGGCGATGTACACGAGGACCGCGAAGATGAAGTTGTTCACCACGCCTCCGGCCATCACCAGGAGGCGCTGCCATGCGGGCTTGGTGCGGAACTCCCATTTCTTCGGCTCCGACTTGAGCTGCTCGGTGTCGAGCGACTCGTCGATCATCCCCGATATCTTGCAGTAGCCGCCGAAAGGCAGCCAGCCTATTCCGAATTCGGTGTCTCCCCATTTCCAGCGCGCTATCGCCCTGCCTCCGACGTCGAAGAAGAGGTAGAACTTCTCCACCCTGATGCCGAACAGCCTGGCCCACAGGAAATGCCCGAACTCATGTATGATGATGAGCACGGACAGCGCGAGTATGACCTGGAGAGCCTTAATTAATATAACCATCTGCCTTTGAAGCTATTTCTCTGTTGGTCTCGAAGATGTCGTCGAGAGCGGGTTCCGCTACAAAATTCAGACCCGCGAGGCACTTCTCGTTGATGCGGGCTATGTCGTAGAAGGAGATCATGTCCTTGAGGTAGGCCGCCACCGCGATCTCGTTGGCGGCGTTGAGGGCGCAGGGCGCGTTGCCTCCGCGTCTGAGCGCCTCGTAGGCGAGTTCGAGGCAGGGGAAGCGCCTGAGGTCGGGAGCCTCGAAAGTCATTTTCCCTATGGTTGCGAAGTCCATCTTGCGGCCTCCCGTGGTGATGCGGGCGGGGAAGCTCAGCGCGAACGCTATGGGCTGGCGCATGTCGGGGCAGCCGAGCTGGGCTATCACGGCCCCGTCGGCGAACTCCACCATCGAGTGGATCAGCGATTCGGGGTGCACGACCACGTTGATGCGCTCCGGGGCCATGTCGAACAGCCAGCGCGCCTCGATCACCTCGAAGCCCTTGTTCATCATGGTGGCGGAGTCTATGGTCACCTTGGCGCCCATGTTCCAGTTGGGATGCTTCAGGGCCTGGGCTGCCGTGGCCGCGGCGATGCGGCTCCTGTCCCATTCGCGGAAGGGGCCACCGGACGCCGTGAGGTGTATGCGTTCGACTTCGTTGCCCTGCGCGGCCAGCAGGCACTGGAAAATGGCGGAGTGCTCCGAGTCCACCGGCAGTATCACCGCGCCGTGTTCGCGCATGGTTCTGGTGACTATGCTTCCGGCGGCCACCAGGGTCTCCTTGTTGGCGAGCGCGACTATCTTGCCCGCCTCGAGGGCGGCGAGGGTCGGCCGCAGACCGCTGAAGCCCACCATGGCTCCTACCACGATGTCCACCTCCGGCTGCCGGACGAGCTGGCAGAGGCTGTCGATTCCCGCCCAGACCTTGACGCCGTGGGGCTGGAGCGTTTCGGCCACCTCGCGGTAGCGCGCCTCGTCGCAGATCACCACGTTGGCGGCGTTGAATTCGACCGCCTGGCGGACCAGCAGGTCGACGCTGCTGCGTGCGGATATGAGTTCGACTTCGAACAGGTCGGGATGACGGCGCACCACGTCGAGAGTCTGTGTCCCGATCGAACCGGTGGAGCCGAGTATTGCTATTCTACGTTTCTTCACTTCAGTAGTTGATGTATTCAGAGGGGTCCAGCGGGTTCCCGTTGTGCCAGAGCTCGAAGTGCAGGTAGTGGACGTCGGGCGCACCGGGCCGGCTGCCGATTATCGCGACCGGGCTTCCGGCCTCCACGCTCTGCCCCGTCTTCACGAGGGAGGTGCTGTTGTTGGAGTAGACGCTGACCAGGTTGTCGGCGTGCTGGAGTATCACGACCTCGCCGCGCAGCCCGCCGTCGCCGGCGAAGATCACCGTGCCGTCGAGCGCCGCACTCACTATCGTGCCTTCGGGGGCGCTGATGTCGAGCGCCGGATGCTCCGCCCTGTCGAAGCCTTCGGTGAGCACGCCCTTGAGGGGAGAGAAGAAGTGCATGCCTTCGACCGGGAGGGCTCTCTGCGCGGCGGCGCTGACTCCGAAGCGCTCTTCGTTGAGCACGGTCACCCTGAGCAGTGAGTCGCTGCGCCTGAGTTCGTCCTCTGACTTCGGGGAGAGGTAGCCGACCTTGCCGGTCTGGCGGATGAGGCTGTCGAAGTCGGCGGCCTCATTTCCGGAGAGCACGCTGCTGAGGCTGGAGGCGTAGAGGTTCCAGCGCAGCATGGCGCTTTCCAGCGAGTCGATCTTTATGGCGTTCTCTATCGCGGTTTTCTTGGAGCTGGCGTCGGGGTAGCCGGGTATGGCGGTGCGCAGCGGGGTGAACGCTATCACGCAGTAGACAAGCAGCACCAGGAGAACGACCGCTCCGGCGACGGCTCCGAGAGCTCCGGCCTTCGTGAAGCGTATCGACCTGATGCTCCGGCCGGCAGAGCCGTCCTCGAGCGAGAGACGATACGTAGTCGGCTTCTCCGGCTTATTTTGTCTTACCATACTTTTTCGTTAATTTTGCAGCTTATGAACAGAATAGTCGGCATTGACTACGGCAGGGCCAGAGTAGGGGTCGCAGTCAGCGATCCGCTGCGGATTTTTGCCTCTCCGCTTGAAACTGTTCCGTCTGCAAAGATAATAGAATATCTCAAGAATTATGCCCTTTCGGAGACGGTCGAGCGCTTCGTGGTAGGCTATCCGCTCAACCTCAACGGGGCTCCCGCCCAGGCCGCTCCCGACGTGGACATGTTCCTCAAACAGCTGAAGAAGGCCTTCCCCGGAGTGCCGGTTTCGCTGGAGGACGAGCGCTTCACTTCGGTGCTCGCCCACCGCGCGATGATCGACGGCGGGATGAAGAAGAGCGACCGCCGCGACAAGAAGTCTGTCGACCGTATCAGCGCGGCAATAATTTTGCAAAGTTATCTCGACAAGAAAAAATAATGGTCAGACCGATTTATCTCTATGGTTCGGAGGTTCTGCGCGAGACTGCGCAGCCTGCCGACCTCGAAAAGAAGGAAGAAATAAAGGCCCTCGTCGAGGATCTCTGGGAGACCCTCAGGGCGTCCGACGGCTGCGGGCTCGCAGCTCCCCAGATCGGGGTGAGCCTCAGGGTGGTGGTCGTCGACGGCGACATCATGTCGGATGTCTATCCCTACCTCAAGGACTTCCGCCGCACCTTCGTGAACCCGGTGGTGCTCGGCGAGAGCGACAGATACTGCGAATACAACGAGGGCTGCCTCAGCGTGCCGGGCATCTACGCCGACGTGCGCCGTCCGGAGTCGCTGGAGGTGGAATATTACGACGAGAACCTCGAGAAGAAGCGCGAGAGCTTCGACAAGTTCGCCGCGAGGATGGTGCAGCATGAATTCTCCCATCTCGACGGGGTGCTGTTCACCGACCTGCTCGCGCCCATACGCCGCAAGATGCTGGCGCGCAAGCTCCAGAACATCGCCCACGGCAAAGCCCATACCGCCTACAAGACCAAACTGAAATAATCATGGGAGCATTTCACGCATACGACATCAGGGGAGTTTACGGAGTGGACTTCACCCGCGAGACCGTCTACAAGACAGGCTATTTCCTCCCCCGCCTGCTCGGGGTGGACAAGGTGCTGGTGGGGCGCGACTGCCGCGTCTCTTCGCAGGAGATCCACGACGCGCTCTGCGACGGCATACGCGACGCCGGAGCCGATGTCTGGGACATCGGTCTCAGCAGCACCCCGATGGTGTATTTCAGCACGGTGAACTACAACTTCGGGGCGTCAGTCCAGATTACGGCCAGCCACAACCCCGCCCAGTACAACGGAATGAAGGTGAGCCGCGAGAACGCGCTGCCTGTCGGGCTCGATTCTGGACTCGGGCAGATACGCGACTGGATCGACGGGGGCGAGCCCACCCCTGCCGCCGCGAGGAGGGGCGAGATCCACAGCCTCGACATCCACGACGACTATATCCGCTTCATGAGCCGCTTCAAGGGCGACTACGGCAACCTCAAACTGGCCTTTGACCTCTCCAACGGCATGTCCTGCCTGTTCGCGCACGAGGTCTTCGGCGAGGCGCCGTCCTATATCTTCGACACGATCGACGGTCGATTCCCCAACCACGATCCCAATCCCCTCGTGCCCAAGAACGTGGAGCCGCTCAAGGATCTGGTGCGCAGAACCGGGGCCGACGTGGGCGTGATCTACGACGGCGACGCCGACCGCGTGATGTTCGTAGACGACAGGGCGCGCTTCGTGGCGCCTGACCTCATAATCGCGCTGATGGCCCTCTATTTCTGCGACGAAAGGGGAGAGAAGAACCCGAGGGTGCTTCAGGAGATACGCAGCTCCAAGGCTGTCGGAGAGTTCCTTGAGCATTACGGCGCCGAGCTGCACACCTGGAAGGTCGGCCGCGCGTTCGCAGCGCCCAAGCTTCGCGAAATCGACGGTCTCTGGGGCGGGGAGCTTGCTGGCCACTATTATTTCAAGGATTTCTTCTATTCCGACAGCGGACTGCTCTCTTCGCTGATAGTGCTGCGCATCGTGTCCGCCCTCAAGAAGAAGGGGGTGCGGTTCAGCGAGCAGATCGACGCGATGACGGCATACTGCAATTCGGGGGAGATCAACTTCAGGCTCGACGACAAGCCTGCGGCGATGAAGGCTGTGTGCGAGCATTTCTCGGCTGCGGAGAAGCCGCTGAAGGTCATGGATTTCGATGGCTACAGGCTGGAATTCCGCGACTGGTGGTTCAACATCCGCCCCTCGAACACTGAGCCGTATCTCCGCTTCATCTGCGAGGCGCACACGCCCGAGATGCTGGAGCAGAAGGTAAAGGAGGCCCAGGAGCTGCTCGAGAGCCGTTTCGGCGCCGTAAGGTCATAAGAATGTAAGTAATTTATTGTTGGTGATGAGATATTCATTCACGCTTGCCGCGCTTGTCGCAGTCTCCGGATTCGCGGAGCTGCAGGCTACAGGGAGGGAGCTTCCGGAAGCTGCCGCCTCCGCCGCCGGAAACGCCGCGTCGGTGGAGATACCTGACGTACCGCCTCCTTCGAAGGCTCTGGTGCCGGAGAATTTCGTGAGCGAACCGGGGTTCTTCAAGAACGGCGACGGCGTCGGGGTCGACACGCTCGACATCGGCGACGGTTTCCTGCAGATAGTCCTGAGGGACGACCATACCTGGTACTATACCAAGAATTTCACGAAGATGGCGACGGCTTCGGTCTTCACAGACCACTGGTCCGAGGTCACTGTGAACCCCTATACCGACGTGAAGCAGAATGACCTGCCCTATCGCAGTTCGCTGTGTCTCGTGGATTCGGTGAGCAGTTTCGTGTGCCCCTATATGACCAAGGTCTATTCGCCGTTCGGCTACCGTCACGGGCGCAGGCATCAGGGCGTGGACCTTCCGCTTGCCATGGGGACTCCGGTGAAGGCGGCCTTCGACGGCAGGGTCAGGCTGTCGCGCTATGTCTCCGGCTACGGCAATCTGATCATAGTCAGGCACGAAAACGGCCTGGAGACTTTCTACGGCCATCTTTCGAAGCGTCTGGTGAAGGCAGGCGACTGGATTGCCGCGGGGCAGGAGATTGGGCTCGGAGGCTCCACTGGCCGTTCGTCGGGGCCGCACCTGCATTTTGAGGTGCGCTATCTGGGCTATGCCTTCGACCCGCAGCGTCTGTTCGACTTCGAGACCGGAGAGCTCAGGGCCAACGTGCTGGTGCTGAGGCGGAGTCATCTCGACCCCTCGTCGCGTTACGTGCCGACTTCTATAGATGAGGAGGAGGATGTTTACGCTACCGACGAGCAGATCATCGCCGAGGAGATGAGGATCGCGGCGGAGAAGGCTGCCATGAAGTGGCATACGGTGCGTTCCGGCGACACTGTCTCCGGCATCGCCGCCAAGTATGGCAAGTCGCAGCGTCAGATTGTCTCGCTCAACCCGGGTCTCAACGTCAACCGCATCCGCATCGGCCAGAAAATCCGGGTGAACTAGGTTCGCCGCGGCTGGCTTATACTGTTTCAAAGATTCTGCGCCGGGCTCGCGCGAGGAGAGCCCCCGGCGATGCTCCCCGGAGCGCGCACCCGAAGGCGCCGGAGCTCATCCATTCCGGCAGCGGTACCGTTGAGCCAGAGTCTTGCCGCACACCGTCGAGTCGTTATTGGCCAGTTCTTCGCCACCTGTGCCGCCGGTGCATAAACAGCGCTCTCAGACTAAAAACGTCTGCTCACTGCTGATATGGCCTGCTGGTTGCAAACCATTTTTGAACTGTATCGGATTTGAAATTCAGTAGTACCAGATGCAGCCGTCCTGCGGCGGTGGGTGGTCGCATGGTGGTCCTTATGGAACCAATTTGGGTCCAGCAGGACCAGGCACCTGCCCTGGAATGGCCTCAGCGCCGTCCGGCTGGGACTGCTGAATTTCAACTTTGCCTTCCTGCAAAACACCTGACTCCGGAACACCTGCGCGGCGTGCACCCAAGGGCTCAGCTTGAGTCGGGTCTACTGAAATCGGGTAGACCTGACTCGCCGGTCCTCCATCTGCTAACGCAGGAGGCAGCCCCTTGAGTCAGGTGTTTTTCATCAGCTGGCAGCGGGTCCACAGCGGTTACGCTCCTTCGTGCAATTCACCTGCGCTCCGGATGTGCCCTGCAGGTGTACGGAACGACGGTCGGGCGACGAGGTGGAAGGGAAAGGGTCACACCTGCGCGGAGCATGTGCCTTAGAACGGCCTGCAGAGCCGTTCCGGGACGCAGGTGAATTTCAGAAATCAGCGGTGGACTGCAAATCCATCGCCATCTGCCGCTTTCCGGTCGCAGGCGGAGTCGGCCTATCGGCAGTATAGGGTTGTGCGGTGGCTCTTACTGCCGGAGACTGAGCTCTGCCTGCGACCGGCAGCCACTCTGGATTGCAAATTCAGCGTGACGGTGGTTCTTACTGCGCCAGTTTGCAAATCTGCTGCCCTGCCGCCTGCGGCCATAAGCATCCCTCGCAGGCGAGAGAAGCCTGCTCGTGGATGATATGGCCCTCCGGCGGCGGTGCCTTGTCTATCCGCGGCAACAGGTTGCATGTTTTGCAAAAACAGCAAGCCCTGCGGCAGAAGTCTGCTGCGGGGCTTACCGTTTTTGTCTCGGTCAGAGCTATTTATGCCGGCTGATCTGGTGCAGCACGTTGCCGTGTGCGTCTAACATGTAGAGGTCAAGTTCATCGGGCCCTACGGTCACCAGTGAGTAGCCTTCTTCGGAGCTGCAGAATACAGTGCCCTCTATGGGCTCCACCTCCCGGCTCAGAGAGCCGGAACTGTTCACGACATAGTCGATGTTGGAGCCATCCATCCGGATGTGCTG
>JADILW010000075.1 GCA_017695095.1 Candidatus Cryptobacteroides avistercoris
GTTGAGGTCTACGTGGCAGCACCCGCCGGCGGACTCGAGAAGCCCGCGAGGGAGCTCAAGGCCTTCGACAAGACCGACCTGCTGCAGCCCGGCGCAAGCCAGACCCTGACCTTCAAGATCGCTCCCTACGAGCTCGCTTCGTTCAACATCGACGCCAACCAGTGGGAGACCGCCTCTGGCAGCTACACTCTCTACTTCTCCAAGAACGCGAACGACACCGCGACCTCGGCTTCAGTGAACGTGCGCAAGGCCAGCACCTTCGCCGTGACCGACGCCTACGCCCACATCAAGTAGATTTCTGACATCATCATCAAAGGGACGTCCGGCCATCCGGACGTCCCTTTTTATTTGAAAATTAGCTGCCTCCGGCTTGACAATCTGTGTGTGGATTTGATTATTTTTGCATCGGAAAAGTCAAGACGCGATGAAGGTAGGATTATTCATTCCCTGTTATGTCAACGCCGTGTACCCCCAGGTCGGCGTCGCCTCATACAAACTGCTGAAATATCTTGGGCTGGATGTGGAATACCCGGTCGACCAGACATGCTGCGGGCAGCCCATGGCCAACGCTGGCTTCGAGGGCTCGGCCCGCAGGCTCGCCGACCAGCTCGACGAGAAGTTTGCGGGCTACGACTACGTCGTGGGGCCGTCGGCAAGTTGCGCCGTGTTCATCAAGGGCCACTATCAGGAGCTGCTCAAGGACAAGCCGCACCGCTGCCTCTCCGAGGACAGGGTCTACGACATCTGCGGCTTCCTGCATGATGTCGTGAAACCTTCTTCGCTCCCGGCCTCCTTCCCCCACAAGGTCAGCATCCATAACAGCTGTCACGGTGTGCGCCTGCTAGGCCTGTCTTCTCCCAGTGAGCGCAACATACCCTATTTCAACAAGCTCAGGAACCTTCTGTCCCTTGTCAGGGGCATAGAGATAACTGAGCCCGAGCGACCCGACGAATGCTGCGGCTTCGGCGGGATGTTCTCGATAGAGGAGGACGCGGTGTCGCTGGCGATGGGCCGCAGCAAGGTACAGCGCCACATGGCCACCGGGGCCGAGTACATCACCGGCGCCGACTCTTCATGCCTGATGCACCAGGAGGGCATAATCCGCCGCGAACATCTTCCGATAAAGGTCATCCACATAGTGGAGATACTGGCACAGGGACTATAAAATCACGATTGCTATGAGTACTATGCATTCAAGGGCTGCGGCCGGATTCCTCAAGGACGGCTCCCATGCGCAGTGGCACGACGATACGCTTTGGATGGTCAGGCAGAAGCGCGACAGGATGAGCCGCCGCCTCCCGGAGTGGGAGCATCTCAGGGACGCAGCGTGCGCGCTGAAGATGTATTCCAACAGCCATCTCCCCGAGCTGCTCGCCCAGTTCGAGCACAACGCTACAGCGAACGGAGCCGTGGTTCACTGGGCCCGCGACGCCAGGGAGTACCGGGAGACCGTGCTGAAGATTCTCCGCGACCACGGCGCACATCTGTTCATCAAGAGCAAGTCGATGCTGGCCGAGGAGTGCGGTCTCAACCCCTATCTCGAGGAGAACGGAATCGAGACCGTGGAGAGCGACCTCGGCGAGCGCATAGTCCAGCTGATGCACGTGAAGCCCAGCCACATCGTGCTGCCGGCAGTGCACATACGCCGCCAGGAGATAGGCAGGCTCTTCGAGAAGGAGATGGGCACCGAGCAGGGCAACTGCGATCCGACCTACCTGACACACGCCGCCCGCAAGAATCTCCGCGAGATATTCAAGAAGGCCGACGCCGCGATGACCGGAGCCAACTTTGCCGTCGCGTCGACCGGCGAGATGGTGGTATGCACCAACGAGGGCAACGCCGATATCGGCACCTCTCTCCACAAACTGCAGATAACCGCTTTCGGCCTGGACAAGATTGTTCCCGACCTGCGCTCCCTCGGAGTGTTCACCCGGCTGCTGGCCCGCTCCGGCACCGGACAGCCCATCACTTCCTACACCACGCACTACGCCAGGCCGCAGGAAGGCGGGGAGTTCCACATCATCATAGTGGACAACGGACGCAGCGATATCCTGGCGAAGAAAGGGCACGAGAAGGCGCTGAACTGTCTTCGCTGCGGAGCCTGCATGAACACCTGCCCTGTCTACCGGCGCAGCGGAGGCTATTCCTACACCTATTTCATCCCCGGACCTATAGGAATCAACCTCGGAATGCTCAGGGACCCTGAGAAATATTCCGACAACGTCTCGGCCTGCTCGCTGTGCATGTCGTGCAGCAATGTCTGCCCAGCAAAGGTGGATCTCGGAGAGCAGATTTACCTCTGGCGTCAGGACCTGGACTCGCTGGGGAAGGCCGACAAGATTAAGAAGGCCGTGTCCGGTGCACTGAACACTGTGATGAAGCGTCCGGCTGTGTTCAACACGGCTCTGAAGCTCGCGCCTATGGTCAACCATGCGCCCAGACCTCTGGTCTATGCGAAAATCAACACCTGGGGGAGCGGCAGGGAGATGCCCCGCTTCGCGACCCGCTCGTTCAACAGCCTTTGGAAAAAGGGAGAAGTGAAGTAAATATGGGAAGCAGAGAAGAAATATTCGAGAAATTGCGCGCCAATACCGCCGCAACCTACGATTATCCCGATCTCGGGCCGCTTGAGAGCGAAGCCCTGACGTACTCCGACAGAGCCGCCGCTTTCTGCGAGTCTCTCACTGAGGCTGGAGGCAGGGCTGTCACGGCTCCTGCCGGCACCGCTTCTGAGGATCTTGCCGCATTCGTCGCCCAGACGCTGAGTGTGGAGTACCCCGGAGTCCGCTCAGTCGTCACGGCTCCGGGAGTCGACCTTTCCGGACTGCTGCCGGAGGAGGTGAAGCTTTCTGCTGTCGGGGATTTCCAGTCTCCCGAGGCGCTCGACGGCTCTGATGTGGCCGTGGTGCGCGCCCGCTTCGGGGTCGCCGAGAACGGAGCCGTGTGGATAGACGACTTCGGAAAGTACCGCGCGCTGCTGTTCATCGCGGAGGCGCTGGTGATAGTCCTCGACAGGAACGAGATAGTCGACAACATGCATCAGGCATACGTCAGGAATGAGCTCCAGGCGCCGCGCTCTTTTGGAACTTTCATCTCCGGTCCTTCCAAGACTGCCGACATCGAGCAGGCGCTGGTGTTCGGAGCACACGGAGCCCGCAGCGTGACCGTAGTGCTCGTATAGCGGTGGCTCTTCCTGAATGTGGTGATGGCTGAATTTATTCGCCCGTGTTGTTCATCGAGCCGGAGATGTACTGGTCGTAGGCGCTCATGTCGACCAGTCCGTGGCCTGAGAGGTTGAAGAGAATGACCTTCTTCTCGTGATTCTCCCTGCATTTCAGGGCTTCGTCGACGGCCGCGGCGATTGCGTGGCATGACTCGGGTGCCGGTATGATGCCTTCTGTCTTCGCGAAGAGGCAGCCGGCCCTGAAGGAGTCGAGCTGGCGTATGTCCACGGCCTCGATCAGCTCCTGCTTGAGCAGTTCGGAGACGATGGAGCCCGCTCCGTGGTAGCGCAGGCCGCCCGCATGGATGTTTGCGGGCTGGAAGTCGTGCCCGAGGGTGTACATGGGTATCAGAGGAGTGTAGCCGCTTGCGTCTCCGTAGTCGTAGCGGAATTCTCCTCTGGTCAGCTTCGGGCAGGATGCCGGTTCGGCCGCGATGTACCTTGTCCTGACGCCGTCGGCGAGGGTGTGGCGCAGGAAGGGGAAGACTATTCCTCCGAAGTTCGAACCGCCGCCGAAGCAGGCGATGACGATGTCGGGGTATTCTCCGGCGAGGGCCATCTGCTTCTCCGCTTCGAGGCCTATGACGGTCTGGTGCAGGGCGACGTGGTTCATCACCGAGCCGAGGGTGTATTTGCAGTTGGGTGTGGTGGTCGCGAGCTCCACGGCTTCGGAAATCGCCGTGCCGAGCGAGCCCTGGTGGTTCGGGCAGGCGGTGATTATGTCCTTCCCGGCGCGGGTCGACATCGAGGGGGAGGGGGTCACCTGGGCTCCGAACACCTGCATGATGCTCCTGCGGTAGGGCTTCTGTTCATAGCTGATCTTGACCTGGTAGACCGCGCATTCCAGGCCGAACACCCCGGCGGCGTAGGAGAGGGCGGCTCCCCACTGCCCGGCGCCGGTCTCGGTGGTGATGTTGGTCACTCCTTCGCGGCTGCAGTAATATGCCTGGGGAATCGCGGAGTTGAGCTTGTGCGAGCCTATGGGGCTTACGCTTTCGTTCTTGAAGTATATGTGGGCGGGCGTGCTCAGGGCTTCTTCCAGACCGTAGGCACGGACCAGGGGAGTGCAGCGCCAGTAACTGTATTTCTCCCTGACAGGCTCGGGAATGTCGATCCACCTGTCGACCGTGTTGAGCTCCTGCTCGGAGCAGGCCTGCGAGAAGAGTCGGCTGAGGTCTTCGGCGCTGATCGGCCGGCGGGTCTTCGGGTCGAGCATCGGCTCCGGGCGATGTTTCATGTCCGCCATGATATTATACCATTGTGCGGGAATCTCCGATTCGGGAAGAAGGAATTTTTTCTGTTTCATATCGGCTGTCTTGACCCGGTGAAGTTAGCAACTTCCATAGACATTATTCGAAACAAGTTGCTAAATTTGCAAAAAAAAATAACGACCGCGATATCGCATCGGGGTCGTTACTTTGATTCTAACCAAAATTTAACCTATGAAAAATCTATTTCTGCTTTTTTGTTTTGCAAGCACTGTGCCAAAGATGATAAAAACTAACGCAGCAAGACTTTTGGATGCCGCAGGCATCGGATATGAACTGATTCCTTACGAATTTTCCGAGGACGACCTGTCTGCCGGAAAAGTGGCGGCGTCGCTCGGCGAGGACGTGGAGAGGGTTTTCAAGACCCTGGTGCTCCGAGGAGACCGCAACGGGGTGTTCGTGTGCGTGATTCCCGGCGACTTCGAGGTGGACCTGAAGCTTGCGGCTTCGATTTCGGGCAACAAGAGCTGCGCCATGGTGCATGTGAAGGAGTTGCTCGGCCTGACCGGCTATATCCGCGGCGGGTGTTCGCCCATCGGAATGAAGAAGGCTTATCCGACCTTCATCCACGAGTCCGCCCTGCTCTATGATTATATCTACATCAGCGCGGGTGTCCGCGGTCTTCAGATGAAGATCGCGCCCTCCGACCTCTTCAGCTACACCGGTGCGGAAATCTATCCGATCTGATCCGCCTGCCTGAGTTATGGCGGATTTGCCGTTTCAGCAGATTTGCAATCTGCTGCCTGCCTTTGTTGTCTAGGCGAATGTGTAATTCGGCGCTTTCTGCCGCCTGCGGCCATAAGCATCCCTCGCAGGCGGGAAGAGCCTGCTCGTGGATGATATGGCCATCCGGCGGCGGTGCATTGTCTGCTGCCGTTTATGACTGGATTTTTACGTTGCTGCTGGTTTTACGTTTCAACAGATTCTGTTTGTTTCAGCAAATTTGTAATCTGCTGCCCTTGCTTCTGTCTTGGCAGGTTTGCAATCAGCCATGCTCTACGTTACAGAGTTCTTGCAATCCGCTGCCCTGACCCAGCCGCCGGTGGAGTTCGCCCTCCGGCAGTAAGAACCACCGCGCAGCCCTATACTGCCGGCAGGCCGACTCCGCCGCGGCAGCTTTCTGTGTTTCAGCACGGTTGGCTTTGGTGTTTCAGCGTGGCCATCTTTTATGTTCCGGCGTGATTTGCAATCCGCCTGAGCGTAGGGTGCAGTAATTGCGCTGGATTATTCAGCGGAACTGAGTCGCAGTCGCCGTGCTCGCGCGAGGAGAGCCCTCCGTGGAGCTCCCCGCAGCGCGTGCTCGGCGGCAGTAGTTCATGACAGCTGAAGAAGGCGTGTGACCTGGGAGCAGCCTGTTTTTGGAAAACGGCCCTGAAGGCGTCTGTAAGGCCGTTTTCGCCGAACCTATTGCTCCTACATCGGTAAAATTGCAGGGACGAGGGAGCCTTGTATTTTTGTAATAAGGTAATAATCAGCCATTTCTGTAAATGCACTGCTCCTGCCTAATTTGCAATTACTTCGCTGTGCCGGATTTGCAATTCATCGGTACTTGTTGCAGCAGATTTGGATTCTGCTGCTGCCTTGATGCAGCCGCGGCGAGCTCAGCCTCCGGCAGTAGGAACCACCGCACAGCCCTATACTGCCGGCAGGCTGCCTTTCATTGTAACCGCAGTACGGAAATCCACTTCGGAGGTTCCGCTCCGCTTCATCGATGCCCTTCGCTTCGCTCCGGACATCGTCCGCTCACAGCCGCGGACGGCTAGCCTCCTCAGCGGAAACTCCGTACTGCGTGCTGGCTTCGGATCAGGCAGGTCGACTCTGCCGCGGCTGGTTTCTGTGTTTCAAAGATTCTGCGCCGGGCACGCGCGAGGAGAGCCCTCCGTGGAGCTCCCCGCAGCGCGTGTCCGGCGCCCGAACAGCAGCATAAATCTGCATCAACTTGCAAATCTGCCCTGTGTGTCCCTCAGAGGCCTTTTCCGGTGTCCGATTAATTCTGGCATACTCATGCTGTAACTGGCTGTTCGGTCGGATTTGAAATTCAGTAGTACCAGATGCAGCCGTTCTGCGGCGGAGGGTGGCCGCCAGGTGGGACTGATGGACCCAATTTGGGTCCATTGGGACAAGCCACCGGCCCTGGAATGGCCTCTGCGTTGTACCGCCGGGACTATTGAATTTCAACTTTGCCTTCGTGAAATTCACCTGCGCGCTTGATGTGTCCTGCAGGTGTCCGGAACGACGGCAGCGCGGCGAGGTGTAAGGAAAATGGTTGTACCTGCGCGGAGAGTATGCCATAGAACGACCTGTGGAGCTGTTCCGTGACGCAGGTGAATTTCAGAAGTCAGCGGCGGATTACAAATCCAGCGCAACGGGAGAAGCCATGCGACTTCCAGGCTCCGCATCAGCGGCCCGGGTGAGCGTCAGCGAAATTGCGGAGCAATCGAAGCAGCTAGCCGGCAGCCGGAGGCTGAGCAGCGCGCAGCGCTGTAATGAGAGAAGCTCCACGGAAAAAGGGAAGCCATGCGACTTCCAGGCTCCGCACCAGCGGCCCGGGTGATCGTCAGCGAGATTGCGGAGCAATCGAAGCAGCGGGCCGGCAGCCGGAGGCTGAGCAGCGCGCAGCGCTGTAATGGGAGATGCTCCACGGAAAAAGGGAAGCCATGCAGCTTCCCTTTTTCCGTGGAGCATAGGGGGATCGAACCCCTGACCTTCAGATTGCGAACCTGACGCTCTACCAACTGAGCTAATACCCCGATTTTTCCGGCACTTGAACTTCCGTCAGGCGGACCGGAAAATATTTTTCTATATCGACAGAATCGTCAGCACGTTGATCAGCTCCTTGTCGATGGGCTTGTCCATCTTGATGGACCTGGAGATGGGAACGTAGACGATTTCATCGTTCTTTATTCCGACCATGATGTTGCGCTGGCCTTCCTTGAGTGCGTCGATGGAGGCGACTCCGAGGCGGCTGGCGAGAATCCTGTCGTGCGCGGTGGGGGTTCCTCCCCTCTGGAGATGTCCGAGTATGGACACTCTCACGTCGTACTGGGGATATTCCTTGCGCACGCGCTCGGCGTAGTGCATTGCGCCGCCGTCCTTTTCTGACACGAGCACGATGCTGCTGTTCTTGCTCTTGCGTATGCCTCTTCCGATGAAGGTGGCGAGCTGGTCGATGTCGGTGTTGTCCTCCGGGATGATCGCGGCCTCGGCGCCGGCGGCGATTGCGCTGTTCTGGGCGAGGAAGCCCGCGTCACGGCCCATGACCTCGACGAAGAAGATGCGGTTGTGGCTGGTGGCGGTGTCGCGTATCTTGTCGACGCATTCGACGATCGTGTTGAGCGCCGTGTCGTAGCCTATCGTGGAGTCAGTGCCATAGAGGTCGTTGTCGATGGTTCCGGGCAGTCCGATCACCGTGATGTCGTGCTCGCTGGCGAGAGCCTGGGCTCCGGCGAACGAGCCGTTGCCTCCGATCACTATCAGGGCGTCGATGCCGAGCTTCTTGATGTTCTCATAAGCCTTGGCACGGCCTTCGGGGGTGCGGAATTCGTCGCTGCGGGCAGTCTTGAGAACGGTGCCTCCGCGCTGGATGGTGTTGCTCACGCTTTCGGTGGTCAGCTCCTTGATGTCTCCGCTGATCAGGCCTTCGTAGCCGCGGTAGATTCCCATCACCTTCCATCCCTCGTAGATCGCCGCCCTGGTCACCGCCCTGATGCAGGCGTTCATTCCGGGGGCGTCTCCTCCGGAAGTCAGGACTCCTATGGTCTTGGTGTTCATTCTTCAGTTGCGTTAAACATACAAAGATAGAAAAAAATATGAGAATATTGTTATCTTAGAGACATGAAAGGAATCAACATGCTCGCGGCCTCAGCCGCCGCCCTGTGTCTTGTCTCATGCGGACAGAACACCACGACATCCGAAGCATCTTCGGACGAAGCCAATGCAGTCATCGAGGCGATAATGAACCGCCGCTCCATCCGGATGTACAAGGACATCCCCGTCGAGCGCGAGAAGCTGCAGCTCATCGCCGAGTGCGGAGTGAACGCTCCCAACGGCCTGAACTCGCAGCCCTGGGAGCTGCGCATAGTCGACGATGCTGAAATGATAGACGCCATCAGCGACAGCTATCGCAAGGCCAACCCGGAGATGGTCGCCGCCGACCCCAATTTCAGGAACATGTTCCGCAACGCCCCCGCGGTGATCTTCATCGCCGTGCCCGAGGGCGACAACGGCCTTAACGCCGGACTGCTCGGAGAGAACATCTGCCTTGCGGCCTATTCGCTCGGACTCGGAACAGTCTGCCTCGGAGGACCGGTGGTCTACCTTAGCGGCAGCGAGGAGGGGAGGGCTTTCGTGGACAGGCTCGGCTTCAGCGACGGTTACGAACTGCTCTATATGATAGGTGTCGGCTATCCCGACGAGAGCCCCGAGGCCAAGCCCCGCGACCTCTCGAAGATCAGGTTCGTGGATTGACGGCGAATTGCTATCTTTGTACTAATGCTCACCAACGCCGAAATAAAGTCCATACGCTCGCTCCGGGAGAAGAAGTTCCGGGACGAGCTGGGGCTTTTCACGGTCGAGGGTGAGAAATCCGTGGCTGAGGCGCTCGCCTCCTCGTTCGAGGTGGTCAGGGTGCTGCGCGCGGAGGACATCGGCGCCTCCGCGATGGAGCGCATTTCCCAGTGTGCGACCCCGTCTCCGGTGCTCGCCGTGGTCAGGATGCCGAAGGAGGACAGA
>JADILW010000076.1 GCA_017695095.1 Candidatus Cryptobacteroides avistercoris
GGCGCCTCTGCTCGCGCAGATTCTCCTCGGCCACGAGCACGTCGCCGCAGCAAACCTCCCAATAAGCTTCGATGGTGTCGCCGTTGCCGGTGCGCGGCAGGTCCTTCACCGCCAGACGCGCGTCCACGAGCGCCTTGCGCAAATCCAGATTCTCTTCCATAGTGTTCAATGTCATTAAAATGCGGTATCGGTTAAAGATACGCATAATCTTCCACTATGCAAAATCGCGAAGAATGCGTATATTAGGGGTCATGAAATACATTTACTCGGCCTCGAGCCTCCCGAACACCCGTATCGATGTCGCCGACATCCTCAGGGGCATAGCAATAGCCGGCATAGTCCTGCTGCATTTCATCGAACACCTCAATTTCTATTCGTTTCCCGAACCGACCGGGCTCGACCAGGCAGTATGGGACACCGCCTTCTTCATCTTCGGAGGCAAGATGTACGCGATCTTCGCACTGCTCTTCGGCCTGAGCTTCTTCATCCAGAACGACAACCAGGCGAAGAAGGGTGTCGACTTCCGGCCGCGTTTCCTCTGGCGCATGCTGCTGCTCTTCGCATGGGGTCTGCTTGACCTCTGCTTCTACAACGGCGACATCCTGACGGTCTACGCCGTCTGCGCGCTCTTCGTCGTCCCGTTCATCCGCTCCAGCAACGCCGTGCTCATCGCGATTGCCGCGGTGATGTTCATCCAGCCGGTCGAGATAGTCTGCATAATACGCGCCCTCATCAACCCCGAGGCGGCGCCGCTCGCGTTCAGCGGCAGCGGAGAACACTACATGGCCATGTTCCAGGCCTGCGCCGACGGTAGTTTCCTCGATGTCGCCGGAGCCGGAATCACCCACGGCTTCATCAGCAACTTCCAGTGGGCGATATCTCACGGCCGCCTCACGCAGACCGTCTGCCTCTTCGCCATAGGCATACTGCTCGGCCGCACCAGGATGTTCTACGACGAGGGCGACCACATCAGGATCTGGAAACGCATCCTGGTCGGAGCTGTCATAATGTTCGCCCTGGTCAACCCCTGGGCCGGAGGCTGGGCCAGGAACATCGAGAACCCCGCCATCGCCAGTCCCCTGGACGCCATGCAGACCATGTGGAGAAACTTCTCCATGATGTGGATAATCGTGTCCGGCGTCTGCCTGCTCTTCTACAGGACCCGCGCCCGCAAGGCCCTGATGGTCCTCTCCCCCTACGGCAAGATGTCGCTGAGCAACTACATCGGCCAGTCGATAATCGGAAGCCTGCTCTTCTACCACTGGGGCTTCGGGCTGCACACCGTCTCCGGCCACACGATGAGCATCTGCATAGGCCTGCTCGTGGTCATCCTCCAGGTATGGTTCAGCACCGCATGGCTCAGGCACCACAGGCGCGGCCCGCTCGAGGGCGTATGGAACAAGCTCACCTGGATACAGCCCTTCAAGAAAAGCGCATGATATGAAGAAGACCTCAGCGGCTGCCCCGTGGTGATATGGTTCCACGGCGGCGGGCTCACCGGCGGCCACGACCACAACGCGATGCGCGACCCCGCGTTCCACATCCTACACACCCATATCCGCAAGATACTCTCCGAAAACTGACAAACACAAACCACTGAAATGAAAACCATCATCCCCTTCATGGCCGCATGCCTGCTGGCGGCAGGCGCGGCAAGTTCCTGCGGCAGCTGCGTCGACCCGACCGGCAGCCTCCCCCGCGGAGAAGCCTCCGAACAGCTCGACAAGGCCGTCACCGACTACCTGGCGGCAGCAGCCGGCGCCGGCCAAGAGATCCACAGCCTGATGATAGTGCAGCACGGGAAGGTGCTCTCCGAGACCTGGCAGAACGGCGCCGCCCCTGACGTACCGCACGTGCTGAACTCCGTCAGCAAGACTTTCACCTCCACCGCGGTGGGCTTCGCCATCGACGAAGGCCTGCTGAGCCTCGACGACAAGATCGTCTCCTTCTTCCCTGACAAGCTGCCCGACGAAGTCAGCGACAGACTCGAGGCCATGACCGTGCGCAACCTGCTCACGATGAACTGCGGCCACGACACCGACCCCACCGGCGCCGCCATGGGCAACATGGACGCCGACTGGGTGGAGATCTTCCTCTCCTGGCCCGTGGAGCATGACCCCGGCACCTTCTTCACCTACAACAGCCTCGGCACCTACGTGCTCTCCGCCATCGTGCAGCAGCTCACCGGCGAGAAGGTGGCGGACTACCTGCGCCCCCGCCTGTTCGAGCCTCTCGGCATCACCGACGTGCGCTGGGACGAGAGCCCCCAGGGCGTGAACTGCGGCGGCTGGGGTCTGTACCTCAAGACCGAAGACCTCGCCAAGATGGGCCTCCTGCTGCTCCAGGACGGCGTATGGTACGGCAAGCGCATCCTTCCCGAAGGCTGGGTGGAGCAGGCTTCCGCTGCCCAGGTGCCCTCGCTGCCCGCCGGAGTGAAGCCCGAACTGGCAGAGAAGCTCGGGATGACGCCCGAAAACAGCGACTGGCTGCAGGGCTACGGCTACCAGATCTGGCGCTGCCGCCACAATGCCTTCCGCGCCGACGGGGCCGGCGGCCAGTACATACTCGTGCTTCCCGACCAGGACGCCGTGATCGCCGTGACCGCCAACCTGCAGGACATGCAGGCCGAAATCAACCTGATATGGGAGTTCCTGCTTCCTGCGCTTGAAAATTAAAAAAACTTGGGTCCGCCCAAGGAGAAATCTGCCGGAAAATTCGTAATTTCGGCAGATTTTTTTTGGAAAACTCCATATGGAAGAGAGCAATAACAAAAGTTTCCGTGACGAGGCCCTCGCGTACCATTCCGAAGGCCGTCCCGGCAAGATTGAAGTAATCCCCACAAAGCCTTACAGCACCCAGAAGGACCTCTCGCTCGCGTACTCCCCCGGAGTCGCGGAGCCCTGTCTCGAGATCCAGAAGAACCCCGAGGACGCCTACAAGTACACCGACAAGGGCAACCTCGTGGCCGTGATCTCCAACGGCACCGCCGTGCTCGGGCTGGGCAACATCGGCGCCGGTGCCGGCAAGCCCGTGATGGAAGGCAAGGGCTTCCTGTTCAAGACCTTCGCCGACATCGACGTGTTCGACATCGAGGTCGACACCACCGACACCGAGGAGTTCATCCGCACTGTCAAGAACATCGCGGTGACCTTCGGCGGCATCAACCTCGAGGACATCAAGGCCCCCGAGTGCTTCGAGATCGAGGAGCGCCTGCGCGACGAGCTCGACATCCCCGTGATGCACGACGACCAGCACGGCACCGCCATCATCTCCGCCGCCGCCCTGCTCAACGCCCTTGAGATCAACGGAAAGAAGATCGACGAGGTGCAGGTGGTGGTCAACGGAGCCGGCGCAGCCGCAATCTCCTGCGCGAAACTCTACATGGCACTCGGAGTCAGGAGAGAGAACGTGGTGATGTGCGACAGCAAGGGCGTGATCAGCAAGCGCCGCGGCAATCTCAACGCAGCCAAGGCCGAGTTCGCGACCGACCGCGAGATCAGCACCCTGGAGGAGGCTGTCAGGGGCGCCGACGTCTTCCTCGGACTCTCCGTGGCCGACGTGCTCACCCCCGACATGGTGCGCAGCATGGCCAAGGACCCCATAGTCTTCGCGCTCGCCAACCCCAACCCGGAGATCAGCTATGAAGCCGCGGTGGGAGCCCGGCCCGACATAATCTTCGCTACCGGACGCTCCGACTACCCCAACCAGGTCAACAACCTGCTCGGCTTCCCCTACATCTTCCGCGGCGCCCTCGACGTGCGCGCCACCAAGATCAACAACGAGATGAAGATCGCCGCCGTCAAGGCCCTCGCCGCCCTCACCAAGGAGCCGGTTCCCGACATCGTGGCCGCAGCCTACAACGACAGCAACATCTCCTTCGGACGCGAATACCTGATCCCCAAGGCGCTTGACCCCCGCCTGATCACCCGCATATCCATGGCAGTGGCCAAGGCGGCCATCGAATCCGGAGTGGCCCGCAGGACCATCACCGACTGGGACGCCTACTGCCAGCAGCTCGAGGGGCGGATGGGACGCGACGACAAGCTGATGCGCTCCATCCGCTCGATGGCCCGCACCGCGACTCCCCGCCGCCTCGTGTTCAGCGAGGGCGACAGCCTCAACTCCATCAAGGCCGCCATCCACCTCCTCACCGACGGCGCCGCGACCCCGATCCTTGTCGGCAGCCGCGAGAAGATCCACGCCCTGCTCTACGAACACAACCTGTCGCTCGACGACAGCTACATACTCGACTTCCGCAGCGAGACCGAGAGGGAGCGCCGCAACCGCTACGCCGAGCTGCTCTACTCCAAGATGAGCCGCCGCGGAATCAACCGCGACGAGGCCTCCAAGTGCATGCTCCAGCGCAGCTGGTTCACCATGATGATGATAGCCTCCGGCGACGCCGACACCTCGCTGCTCGGCTACGGCCACAACTACATCCAGGCCCTGGACATCATCCGCCAGGTCTTCGCCCTCCCCGCCGAGCGCCAGCTCGCCGCGATGAGGATAGTCACGACCAAGCGCGGCCCCATGTTCTTCGCCGACACCGCGGTGAACCCCTCTCCCACCGCCGACGACCTCGTGCAGATAGCCCTGATGAGCGCAAGGACGGTGCGCCGCTTCGGAATCGAACCGGTCATCGCGATGCTCTCGTCCTCCAACTTCGGCACCGACAACGGCACGCGCTCGCTCAAGGTCGCCAAGGCCGTGGAGATGCTCCATGAGAAATATCCCGACATCCTCGTCGACGGCGAGATGAAGGCCAACATCGCTCTGGACCGCGAGACCAGGGCGCGCCTCTACCCTTTCAACAAGCTCGGCGACCGCGAGGTCAACACCTTCATCTTCCCGAACCTCGCCGCGGCCAACATCTCCTACAAGCTCGTGGAGATGCTCGGCGGCGCCGAAGTCAACGGACCCATCCTGATGGGACTCGACACCGCCAACGTGCACCTCGTGCCCGAGAACGCCAGCGTCCGCTCGCTGATCAACCTCGGCATGATCGCCGTGGCCGAGGCGGTCCCCGTCAAGTAAGAGCACTCAAACCATTAACCATAAAGACATGAAACTGATACACATCATCGCCGGTCTTGCACTCGCGACAGCACCGCTGGCCGCGCAGGTACCGGTCTACCTCGATGAGACCAAGCCCATCGAGGACCGCGTCGAGGATGCGCTCAGCAGAATGACGCTGGAAGAAAAGATCGCCGTGATCCACGCCCAGTCCAAGTTCAGCTCCCGCGGAGTGCCGCGTCTCGGCATTCCCGAAATCTGGACCACCGACGGCCCCCACGGCATACGCGCCGAAGTCCTCTGGGACGAATGGGACCAGGCCGGCTGGACCAATGACTCCTGCGTTGCCTTCCCCGCGCTGACCTGCCTCGCAGCCACCTGGAACGAGGACATGTCGCTGCTCTATGGCAAGAGCATAGGAGAAGAGGCCCGCTACCGCAACAAGGCCATGCTCCTCGGTCCCGGAGTCAACATCTACCGCACTCCCCTCAACGGACGTAACTTCGAGTACATGGGCGAAGACCCCTACCTCGCCGCCACGATGGTGGTTCCCTACGTCAAGGGCGTGCAGTCCAACGGAGTCGCGGCCTGCGTGAAGCACTTCGCGCTCAACAACCACGAGGTCAACCGCTACAACACCAACGTGATAGTCGACGACCGCACTCTCTATGAAATCTACCTGCCCGCGTTCAAGGCCGCAGTGCAGGAAGGCGGCGCATGGGCCATCATGGGCTCATACAACCTCTATAAGAACCAGGCCTGCTGCCACAACGAGTACCTGCTCAACGACATCCTGCGCGGAGAGTGGGGATACGACGGAGTGGTGGTGTCTGACTGGGGAGGAACCCACGACACCGACGAGGCCATCCACAACGGGCTCGACATGGAGTTCGGCTCCTGGACCAACGGACTCAGCGAGGGCGCCAGCAACGCCTACGACAGCTACTACCTGGCTCTCCCCTATCTCAACAAGATACGCAGCGGAGAGGTGGGCACCGAGGAGCTTGACGCCAAGGTGCGCAACGTGCTCAGGCTCGCCTTCCGCACCGTGATGAATAGGAACCGCCCCCTCGGCAGCCTCTGCTCCGACGCCCACTATGCCGCCGCAAGGCAGATTGCGGGCGAAGGAATCGTGCTGCTCAAGAACGACGCGGACCTGCTTCCCATGGAGGTGAAGAAGGGCTCCACCATACTGGTGGTCGGAGAGAACGCCGTCAAGATGATGACCGTGGGAGGAGGAAGCTCCTCGCTCAAGGTTCAGAGAGAGATATCTCCCCTCGAGGGCATACGCGAGCGCTTCGGCGACATTGCCGAGGTGGTCTATGAAAGAGGCTACGTAGGCGACACCGGCGGCGAGTACAACGGAGTCACCACCGGACAGGACCTCAGCGAGAGCCGTTCGGCCGGGCAGCTGATCGCCGACGCCGTGGCCAGGGCCAGGGAGGCTGACTATGTGATCTTCATCGGCGGACTCAACAAGAGCAACCAGCAGGACTGCGAAGGCGCCGACCGCACCCAGCTCGGACTTCCCTACGGCCAGGACCAGGTGATCGAGGCTCTCGCCGAGGCGAATGAGAATCTCATCGTGGTCAACATCTCCGGCAACGCCGTGGCCATGCCCTGGGTGGAGGAAGTTCCCGCCATCGTGCAGGCCTGGTACATCGGCTCCGAGGCCGGCCATGCCATCGCCGACGTGCTCTCAGGCGACGTGAACCCTTCCGGCAAGCTGCCCTTCACCTTCCCCGCAAGGCTTGAGGACGTGCCCGCCCACATCATGGGAGAATACACCGGAATCGCCTCTGCCGACACCGTGGACATCGAGTACAAGGACGGCATCTACGTAGGCTACAGATGGACCGACCTTCAGAAGAAGACCAAGCCCCTGTTCGCCTTCGGCCACGGTCTGAGCTACACCAGCTTCGAATACGGCAAGCCCGTGATCGACAAGGACGAGATGAACATGGACGGCAGCGTGACCGTGAGGGTTTCCGTGACCAACACCGGCGACCGCGAGGGCAAGGAGATCGTCCAGATGTACGTCGGCGACCGCAAGGCTTCCGTGGAGCGCCCCGTCAAGGAGCTCAAGGGCTTCAAGAAGGTCAGCCTCGCCCCCGGTGAGACCACCGAAGTCAGCTTCACCGTCGACAAGGAGGACCTCAGCTACTTCGACGCCGACAGGCACGAATGGGTGGCTGAGCCCGGAATGTTCGACATCTACGTCGCGGCGGCAGCCGACGATGTGCGCGGCAAGGTTTCGTTCGAACTCAAATAGAGACCGCCGCATCTGCAGAAAAGCAGGCCGGGATTTGAACTCCCGGCCTGCTTTTTTTGAAATCACGGCCGACCTGCGTAAATCACGGCCGGCTTCCTGGAGGCTATTCGTCCCCCTCCCCGTCCTCCTCCTCGGAAGCGGGAGGCGTCTCGCGCTTGACTATCACCTTGTCGATCCTTGCGCCGTCCATGTCCACCACCTCGAAGGAGAAGTCCTTCCAGGTAGTCTGCTCGCCGGCCACGGGAACATGCTCGAGTTCGTCGAGTATCAGGCCGCCGACGGTATTGTACTCCGAATCGGAGTCGTCGTCGGAGTCGTCGATGTCGAAGAACATCTTGAAGTCGTACATAGAGCACTGGCCGTCGACGAGCCATCCGTCGTTGTCGTGGCGCGCGATGATGTCGGGCTCCTTCTGGTGGTCGTCGTTGACTATGCCCACGAGAGCCTCCATGATGTCCTTGAGGGTGATTATGCCCGAGCAGGAACCATACTCGTCGCACACGAGGGCGCGGCTGATCTTCTTCTGCTTCATCTGCTCCAGCACGGCGTAGACACTCATGTTCTCATGGAAATAGACAGGCTCGCGGATCAGCTTCTCCAGGCTGAATCCGGGCTTGCCTATGCTGAGCACGTAGTCCTTGAGGGAGAGCACGCCCACCACGTGGTCGAGGTCGCCGTCAGTCACGGGATAGGCCTCGAAGAGGTTCTCCTCGATGGTGTCGCGTATCTCCTTCTCGCTCATCTCCTTGTCGAGCCAGACGATGTCGTTCCTGAGGGTCATGATGGTGTTGACCTTGAGGTCGCCGAGGGCGAACACCCTCTCCACTATGTCCTGCTCCACGGGCGACACCTCGCCTTCGTCGGTGCCTTCCTGTATGATTGACTTGATCTCCTCCTCGGTGACCTTCGACTCCTGGCTCTTCACGCCAAGAATCCTGATCACGAGTCCGGTGCTCTTGGCGAGCAGCCACACGAAGGGCGAAACTATCGCCGAAATGACCTTCATCGGGCCGGCCACCACCTTGGAGACCCGCTCGGAGGCGCTCAGCGCTATCCTCTTCGGCACGAGTTCGCCGAACACTATGGTGAGGTAGGTCACCAGCACGACTATTATACCCTGGGCGATTGCGGTCGCCAGACCGGCGGACATGCCCGCCCTCACGAGAAGGTCGGAGAACGCCGCCGCTATCTTGTTGCCGGAGAAGATACCGGTCAGGATACCGATCAGGGTGATGCCTATCTGCACGGCAGAGAGGAACCTGTCGGGGTCCGAAGCCAGCTTCAGGGCCGTCTTGGCCCGCTTGCTGCCCTTGTCGGCCTCAGCCTGGAGGTTAGACTTGCGCGCCGACACCACCGCCATCTCCGACATGGAGAATATTCCGTTAAGCAGGATAAGGAAAAGAATTATGAAAATTTCGCTCATATAATCTCAGTTTAGATTGACATCGGGATGATTACATGAGACTTGAAACATCTCGAGACCGCGTCATCCGAGCCGCCGTCCGATTCCTGTACTCTTTTTGAGTTTTCTTCCATAGATTATTCTATACGTTCTATCTGCGAATTTAGACATTTTTTCGCAATATCCAATTCACCGCCATGGCCCAGCAGTCTCCGCCTCTCCGGCACCGCTTTTCGGAACCGTTGCCGCAGTATAGCGATTTCGGTGCAAAAGCACTATATTTATGACATGAAAGCAAGAACATTCCTCACCGCGGCCGCGCTTGCGCTCTGCTGCACCTTCGCCGCTTCGGCCCAGACCGACTCCACCTTCTTCATCGACGGCTCCATGGGCCGTCTGTCCACCCGCCTCCAGCTCCCCGAACTGCAGGAAGGCGAGAAATGCCCCGTCGTGGTCATCTGCCACGGCTTCATGGGCAACAAGAACGAACCCCTGCTCTCAGCGATAGCCGAAAACCTCGTCGAACTCGGCATCGGCGCTATCCGCTGCGACTTCAACGGCCACGGCCAGAGCGAGGGCGAGTTCGTGGACATGACGGTGCTCAACGAGATAGACGACGCGCTCGCAGTAATCGACTATGTGCGCAGGATGCCGCAGACCGACGGCATCTCCATACTCGGACACTCCCAGGGCGGAGTAGTCGCGGCGATGACGGCCGGACAGCTCGGCGGCTCGGTACTGAAGAGCGCGGTCCTGATGGCCCCCGCGGCTGTTCTGCGCGACGACGCCCTGCGCAGAAGCAC
>JADILW010000077.1 GCA_017695095.1 Candidatus Cryptobacteroides avistercoris
GGAGCCGAGCTCGCGGGAGCCGGATTCATAATCGAAAAGGCGTTCCAGCACGGCCGCGAGCGCATCGAGGCCGCCGGCATACGAGTCGAATCCCTCGCCATAGTCGAGAGCCTGGACAACTGCCGCATAACACTGAGGTAACTCCCAGCGGCAGACCAGCCCCTACCCTTTCGCCATCAGACGCCGCCTCTCGGCCTCGGGAAACTTCTCGACGGCGTAGCGGAGCATGGTCCGCGGCATACGGGCGCAGCGCGGCTCCAGCCAGAGCAGCAGCCTCCCGGCATCGCGCTTGCCCGCCTCCCGCAGCAACCAGCCTACAGCTTTCTGCAGCAGGTCGTGCAGCGGGACGGACTTCCCCAGGAATATCTCCGCAATCGCGTAGGTATCGTCCAGCTGGCCGGCCCGGATGAACTTCATGGTGCTCACGATGCCGATACGCTGCTCCCAGATGGTCTTCCCGTCCCTGGCGAGGTCGTAGAGCAGGCCGCGGTCCCTGTCGAGCAGCCACGCCCCCAGCAGCTCGTAGCAGCTCAGGTCCACGAGGTCCCAGTTATTTATATAGGTAAGATGCGAGAGATAGAAATCCACGCAGCGCCTCTGCAACTCAGGACCCGCATGGCGGAAAATCTGCACCAGAGCCAGCAGGGCCGCCAGCCGCAGCTCGTGATATTCAGAAGACACGCACTCCTCCAGCTCGTCGAACGACAGCCCCTTCCAGCACTCGCGCACCACCTTCCGCGTCACCGGCACCTTGATTCCGAGAAAGCGGTCGCCTTCGCCGTACTGCCCCGGCCCCGTCTTGAAGAAACGGGAAAGGCCAGCGACCTGCGAATGGTCGCGCTCTGCGAGCATCGCGTCATAAAGTCTGTTCATAATCGTCCAAAATAATCAAAATTTTGCGGAACCGCTTCATTTTCCTAACTTTGCGGCCGCAAACCTTATAGAAGAGCCCAAATCCATGGACTTCATCATCGACTTCATCCTCAACATCGACCAGCACATGGTCGAGGTGGTCAACCAGTACCACATCTGGACCTACGCCATCCTGTTCCTGATCATCTTCTGCGAGACCGGCCTCGTGGTCACCCCCTTCCTCCCCGGAGACTCACTGCTCTTCGTGACCGGAGCCATCGCAGCCCTGCCCGGCTCGCCACTGAACATACATCTGCTGGTGCTCATCGTCTTCGCGGCCGCCTTCCTCGGCGACTCCTGCAACTACGCCATAGGGCATTTCTTCGGACGCCGGCTGTTCAGCAACCCTGACTCGAAGATCTTCAAGCAGAGCTACCTCACGAAGACTCAGGACTTCTACGACAGATACGGCGGCAAGACCATCATCCTCGCCCGCTTCGTGCCCATAGTCAGGACCTTCGCCCCCTTCGTCGGAGGCATGGGCAAGATGAACTACGCCCACTTCATCAGCTTCAACGCCATAGGCGGCGCGCTCTGGGTCACGATATTCTGCTACATAGGCTTCTTCTTCGGCGACCTTCCCTTCGTCCAGGAGAACCTCAAGCTGCTGATAGTGGCGATCATCCTCATCTCCGTGCTTCCCGCGGTCATCGAGGCAATGCGTGCCAGGCTGAAGAGCCGCAAGGCCGCAGCATAGCCATCATCCGCCGCGTCTCGGCACAGGTGTCCTCCGCCCTCAGCAGGCCACCGGAGACAGCGACTCCGTGCACCCCCGTCGACATGATCGCGGGGATGTCCTCCGCAGTGATCCCGCCGATAGCGACCACCGGAAGCAGGATGCCGGCATCCCGGCAGGCTGCCATCACCCTCCTGTAGCCCTCCAGACCCAGAACAGGACTCAGCTTCTGCTTGGTCCGCGTGAACCTGAACGGCCCGAGGCCTATATAGTCGGCACCCCGGGCGGCAGCCGCGGCGATGTCTTCGAAACTGTTGGCCGTTGCTCCAACGATGCGCCCCGGGCCGAGCAGCCTGCGCACCTCGTCCACCGGCATGTCGTTCTTCCCGACGTGGACCCCGTCCGCGCCGATTTCCTCCACCAGCCGCACCCTGTCGTCGAGTATCAGCCGCGCGCCGAAACTCCTGCAGAGCTCCGCCAACTTCCTTCCGACAGCGAGAAACTCCTCGTCGGAGGCATCCTTCATGCGCAGCTGCACCCATTCGCAGCCGCCCCTGAGCACAGCCTCGGCCCCCGACAGTTCGCCGTAGCCTCCAGCCTTGTGCGTAATGAACTGCAACATAATCAGATGTATCTTTTTATCTCCGCGATCACCTTCGAGAGCCCCTCAGCCGAACTGTCCTTCCACACATGACCCAGCAGCGCGGCACCGCCGAAGCCGTATTCCTTCAGCAGAGGGAAGTTCTCCGGACGCACGCCGCCGAGGGCGTAGACGCGGGGGCCGATCAGCCTCCCTGCCGCCTCCCGCAGCTGCGCGTCGCTGAACGCCGATGCGTAGCCGCTCTTGGAGATGCTGTCGAAGACCGGACTCAGGAACATGTAGTCGGCATCCCGGTACACCGCAACCTCATCCAGCGAATGGCAGGAGCGGCTCACGAGTCCGCACCAGCCCGCAGGAACCTCCGGGA
>JADILW010000078.1 GCA_017695095.1 Candidatus Cryptobacteroides avistercoris
AACAAGACCCTCGCGGCCCAGCTCTACGGCGAATTCAAGTCCTTCTTCCCGGCCAACGCCGTGGAGTACTTCGTCAGCTACTACGACTACTACCAGCCCGAAGCCTACATCCCTTCGAGCGACACCTACATCGAGAAGGACCTGAGCATCAACGACCAGATAGAGAAACTGCGCCTCAGCGCCGCCAGCGCCCTGCTTTCCGGACGCCGCGACGTGATAGTCATCTCCTCCGTCTCCTGCCTCTACGGCATAGGCAACCCCGACGACTTCCACGAGCAGACGGTCATTGTGCGCAGGGGAGAGCGCCGCAGCCTCACCGGCCTGCTCTACAAGCTCGTGGACGCGCTCTACAACCGCACCGAAATCGAGTTCAAGCGCGGCACCTTCCGCGTGCGCGGCGACACCGTGGACGTGTTCCTCGGCGGCTCCGACAATGCCGTGCGCATCGAGTTCTTCGGCGACGAGGTCGACGCCCTGAGCATCATCGACCCCGTCACGGGCGCCAGGGTCGAGGACATCGACGAGATCAGCATCTACCCGGCCAACAACTTCGTGACCACCAAGGAGCGCAGCATAGCCGCGGTCTCCCATATCCAGGACGACCTCGTCAGGCAGATGCAGTTCTTCGAGGAGAGCGGCCGCGAGCTCGAAGCCAAGCGCCTCAAGCAGAGGGTGGAATACGACCTCGAGATGATCAAGGAGATGGGCTACTGCCCCGGAATCGAGAACTACTCCCGCTACTTCGACGGACGCAAGGAGGGCCAGCGCCCCTTCTGCCTCATCGACTACTTCCCCAAGGACTTCATAACCTTCATCGACGAGAGCCACGTGACCCTGCCGCAGATACACGCGATGTACGGCGGCGACCACTCCCGCAAGTCGATACTCATAGACTACGGCTTCCGCCTGCCCGCAGCAGCCGACAACCGCCCGCTCAAGTTCGAGGAGTTCGAGGAGCTCACAGGCCAGAAGGTCTACGTGAGCGCGACCCCCGCCGACTACGAACTCGAGAAATCCGGCGGACTCGTGGTCGAGCAGCTCGTGCGCCCCACCGGCCTGCTGGACCCGCCGATAGAGGTGCGCCCCACCAAGAACCAGGTCGACGACCTGGTGGAGGAAATCAGAAAGCGCGGCGAGAAGGACGAGAGGGTGCTCGTGACCACGCTGACCAAGCGCATGGCCGAGGAGCTCGACGACTACCTCCGGAAGATAGGCATACGCGTGCGCTACATACACTCCGACGTCGACACCGCCGAGCGCGTGGAGATCATCGAGGACTTCAAGTCCGGCATGTTTGACGTGCTCGTCGGAGTCAACCTGCTCAGGGAGGGGCTCGACATACCCTCAGTTTCGCTCGTGGCGATACTCGACGCCGACAAGGAGGGTTTCCTGCGCACCGGCAGGGCGCTCACGCAGACGGCCGGCAGGGCCGCGCGCAACGTCAACGGCCTCGTGATCATGTACGCCGACTCCATCACCCCCTCGATGGAGCAGACCATCAGGGAGACCAACCGCCGGCGCAGCAAGCAGATAGCCTACAACAAGATGCACGGTATCACGCCGCGTCAGATCGAAGTCCGGCAGAACATACTCGCCAGCGAGCTCACCCAGTCGGCGAAGGGCAAGCCTATCAGCAAGAGCATGGCGAACGGCACCACCGGCCGCGTGAGCGCAGCCAACTCCTACGACGACCCCACCTACATCCCCAACCCCTCCGACCTCGGCCGCGGAGTCGTCTCGGTGGGTCTCGGCCATGCTTCGAAGCGCAGGGACGGCGAAGCCTTCGTCGACGGCTACGTGACCGCCGACCTCGCCGCCGTGCTGCAGGACCCCGTGATACGCTCGATGTCCCGCGAGCAGGTGGAGAAGATGATAGAAGAAGACCGCCGGCGCATGAAGAAGTCGGCGGCCAGTCTGGATTTTACCGAAGCCGCGAAATATCGCGACGAGATGTGGGCTCTCCAGGAATACCTGAAGGTCTGGAAAGACAGGTAGCCCGCGCTATTTCACCTTGCTGTCGCAGTACCGGCAGCGCACGGCGCCTCCCTCGGAGACGCGGAACTTCGGCTTCACGTTTTCGTTGTTGCAGATGCACTTCACGTTGCTGCAGCGCAGCCCCTCGTCGGAGATGCAGCCTTCGGAGGCGGGCATGGCGTGGGAGGGGTCGTCCTTCCATTCGAGCAACTTGCAGATCAGCGCCATCCTCACGAACTTTCCATTCTCCACCTGCCTGAAATAGGCGGCTCTGGGGTCGTCGTCGACTTCGGTGAGGATTTCGTTCACCCTGGGAAGCGGGTGCAGCACAGCCATGGCCGGCTTGCCGAGAGCCATTCTGCGGCAGTCGAGCACGAAGCTGTCCTTCACGCGCTCGAACTCCTCCTCGTCGAGGAACCTCTCCTTCTGCACCCTGGTCATGTAGAGCACGTCGAGTTCGGGGATTGCCGAGTCGAGGTCGTCAGTCTCCTTGTAGGCTATGCCCATGCGGTCGCAGACGTCCTGCTTGATGTAGTCGGGCAGGCGGAGTTCGTCGGGGGCGATCAGCACTACCTTGATGTCGTTGTAGCGGGAGAGGGCCTTGATCAGCGAGTGCACCGTGCGTCCGAAGCGCAGGTCGCCGCAGAAGCCGATGGTGATGCCGTCGATGTGGCCGAGTTCGCGCTTGATGGTGAGCAGGTCGGTGAGGGTCTGGGTCGGGTGGCTGTGGCTGCCGTCGCCGGCGTTGATGATGGGTACCCTTGCCACTTCGCTGGCGGCGAGGGGAGCGCCTTCGATGGGATGCCGCATGGCGATGATGTCGGCGAAGCAGCCCACCACGCGGATGGTGTCCTGCACAGTCTCGCCCTTGCTCACGGACGAGTTCTTGGCGTCGGAGAATCCGAGCACCGTGCCTCCGAGCTCGAGCATCGCCGAGGTGAAGCTGAGACGGGTGCGGGTGCTTGGCTCGTAGAACAGGGTCGCGAGCTTGCGGTGCGCCATCCTGTCCTGGTATTTCTCCCTGTGGGCGATGATGTCTTCGGCGAGGGCGATGATCTCGTCGGTTTCCTGCTTGCTGAGGTCGGTGGGGTCAATCAGATGTTTCATAGCGAATTGCGGAATTCTATGATTTTTTCTTTCCATTCAGGTGCTATGTAGCCTTCCTCGGCCGCCACTTCCACGAGGGTGTCGAGGTTGCTCAGAGAGTGGTTCACGACTCCGGCCGCGGCCATCCTGTCCAGGCCCTTCTTCATGCCGTAGGTGAATATGCTGACTATGCCGAGGACATCCGCCCCTTCCTCGCGGAGAGCCTCCACGACGTCGAGGGCGCTGCCGCCGGTGGAGATCAGGTCTTCCACCACGACCACCTTGGCTCCCTTCTCCATCCGGCCCTCGATGCGGTTGTTGCGTCCGTGGCTCTTAGCCTCCGAGCGCACGTAGCCCATGGGCAGGTTCAGGATGGTGGCGGTGATGGCGGCATGGGCGATGCCGGCGGTGGAGGTGCCCATGAGCATCTCGCATTCCGGCCAGTACTCGTGCACGAGGGAGGCGAGTCCGTTCTCCACCTGCTCCCTTACGGCGGGAGCCGAGAGGGTGAGGCGGTTGTCGCAGTAGATAGGGCTTTTTATGCCGCTTGCCCAGGTGAACGGCTCTTCCGGGGCGCAGGAACACGGCCCCGATTGACAGGAGCTCCTTGGCTATGCTCCTCTGCATGTCGGTGTGTTGCATGTTATATTGGGTCTTTTATTCTCCGATGAATTCCCTTACACAGTGCCTGTAGGCTTCCACCGGGTCGGCGGCGGCCGTGATGGGCCGGCCCACGACTATGTAGTCGGTGCCGATCTCGCGGGCGCGCGCCGGGGTGGTTATGCGCACCTGGTCGTCGGCGGCTGCGTCGGCGAAGCGTATTCCGGGGGTCACGGTCAGGAACTCCCTGCCGCAGGCTTCCTTGACCATCGCGGCTTCGAGAGGGGAGCACACTACTCCGTCGAGTCCGGCTTCGCGGGCGTTCTGCGCGTATTTCACTATGGTCTCGTTGATTCCCGCGCCGATCAGCAGCTCTTTCTGCATCCTCTCTTCGCTCGTGGAGGTCAGCTGGGTCACGGCTATCAGCAGCGGGCGGCTTCCGTCGGGCCTGGTGAGTCCCTCGAGGGCCGCCTTCATCATCTCGACGGTTCCGGCGGCGTGGACGTTGGTCATGTCGATGTCGAGGCGCGAGAGGGCGCGCATGGCTTTCTTCACGGTGTTGGGGATGTCGTGGAGTTTGAGGTCGAGGAAGATGGGGTGGCCGCGGCGCTTGATCTGCCTGACTATCTCGGGGCCTTCGCTGTAGAACAGTTCCATGCCTATCTTCACGAAGGGTTTTTCGGGCACGCCTGCCGTGCTGAACTTGTCGAGGAAGTTCAGTGTGTCTGCTGCGCTGCTGAAGTCGCAGGCTATTATCACGTCTCTTTTGTTCATATATCGTTTAATTCTTGATATCTGTTTGTTCTGCTCTTGAATATATGCGTTCTCTGAGGTTTCGCGCTTCGCGCTCCATCCCGCCGCTGTCGCGGCACCCACTCACGGCCGTGGGCGGCCAGCCTCGTCGAACGCATATATTCAATCGCGCGGCGTAGCATTTCCGCCATCGGGAGCCAATGCCGCCTTGCAGCCATCCGCTGCTGCCGGCGTGCGTCGATTATCCGGTTGCATGGTCTGTATGCGGCCAGCCTCGTCGAACGCATATATTCAACCGCGCAGCGGAGCATTTCCGCTTTCGGGAGCCAATGCCGCCTTGCAGCCATCCGCTGCTGCCGGCAAGCGCCCGTTATCCGGTTGCATGGCCCGTATCCGGCCAGCGAAGCCGCGCCTTTTGCAGCCGGAAGCCGGGCAATGTGGGGCCGGTGGTGCGTAAGTGGACCGCATCAGCGGTGCAGCGGAGTGTCAGGGAGATTTGCTTGCAAATCGAACCAACAAAGCTGCCAACCGGAATGAAATGGAGGTTGAGCATTATTGAAAGTTCGCTTGCAGAGCAAGCGCGCAGCGGAACCTCTCCGGCCCTACGTTGCCCGGCTCCGGCACTACACAGCGCCGACAGCGCGTTTCAAAGAACGCAGTGGCGCTATACGGCGCCGATCAGCTCCCGGGCCGAAGCCGCGCCGAGCCTGTCAAGCAGACCGGGCAGAGCCTCGACAATCTCCGGACACGCCCAGGGATTGCGGATATTCTCCGCACCCACCTGCACGGCAGCCGCGCCCGCCATCATCATCTCCACCACATCCTCCGCACTCGCCACACCGCCGCAGCCCATCACCGGGATGCGGCACGCATGCGCCACCTGCCAGACCATCCTCAGCGCTATCGGGAAGACCGCCCTGCCGGAGAAGCCTCCCATACCGGCGGCAATCACCGGACGACGCCGCTGAATATCTATCCTCATGCCCAGGAAAGTGTTCACGAGTGTGAGACCGTCGGCACCCGCGCCCTCGCAGGCTTTGGCGATCTCCACTATGTCGGTCACGTTGGGGCTCAGTTTCACGAACACGGGCTTGCGGGTGACCTCCTTTACCGCGGCAGTCACCTCCGCCGCGGCTTTGGCGCTCGTGCCGAAGGCCATTCCGCCGTCGTGGACATTGGGGCAGGAGATGTTGACCTCGATTATGTCGATGCCCCCGCAGGCGTCCGCCTTGGCGCAGCAGCGCGCATATTCGCCGACCGAGAAACCGCTGATGTTGGCGATCACGGCGCCGGAGTAGATTTTCCGGAGAGCCGGGACTTTCTCCTCCACCAGCACGTCGATGCCCGGGTTCTGCAGCCCCACCGAGTTGATCATGCCGGAGGGGCATTCCGCTATGCGCGGCGTGGGGTTGCCGTATCTAGCCTTCTCCGTGGTGCCCTTGAGGCTGATGCCTCCGAGCAGGTTGAGGTCGAAGGCCCCCTCGAGCTCGGTCCCGAAACCGAAGGTGCCGCTCGCCGGAATCACCGGATTGCGGAGCTCCACCCCGCATAGCCTGACTGAAAGGTCCTTTACCATATTATCTCCTCCTTGTCGAATACCGGTCCGTCCTTGCATATCCTTCTGGCACCTCCCTTCATGAGCTTGCTGCAGCCGTAGCAGAAGCCCGCCCCGCAGCCCATCCTCTCCTCAAGGCTGGCCTGGCCGGGAATGTCTAGCGCCTCGCACACCGCCTTCATCATCGGGAGCGGGCCGCAGCAGTAGAAGCGGTCGAAGCCTCCGGGAAGACTGCCGAAGGCGTCGGTCACGAAGCCTCTGGTGCCCATGCTGCCGTCGAGGGTCGCCACCGCTGGTTCGACTCCCATCGCCCTGAACGAGTCGAGCAGTACTACTTCGTCGGCACTGTTGAAGCCCAGCGCCACTCTCACCTTCCTGCCTGCGGCGAGAAGTTCACGGCAGAGCAGATGCATGGGGGCGGCTCCCAGGCCTCCGCCGACCAGCAGGGCCGATTTCCCGCAGACTGCGGTGTCGAAGCCGTTGCCCAGGTCGGTGAGCAGTTCGAGCTTTTCTCCGGCCTTCATCGACGACATCGCCGCGGTTCCGGCACCCACGACCTTGTAGTATAGCACGAGCCCGCTGTCGGTGATGTCGCAGACCGAGATGGGCCTGCGCAGAAAGAATCCGTCGAGGGCAACGTCGACGAACTGCCCCGCATGCATGCCTGGCCGGAAACCGCAGTCCAGCTCGATCCGCCAGGTCTGCCTTGCGGCCTCCCTGTTGTCCTTTATCGTAAAGAGTGTCTTCATCGCTTTTCTTCCCAGACGGGCTCGCCGTCCTTGATTGTCATGAGTATGCGGCCATACACTTCCATGCCGTCGAAGGGGGTCGAACGCCCCATCGAGAGGAAGCTGCCGCTGTCTATCGTGTATTTTTCGTTGAGGTCGATCACGGTGAGGTCGGCGGGTTCGCTCTCGCTCAGCGGGTTGTCGAGCCTGAAGATGCGTCTCGGTGCGTCCGACATGGCCTCCAGCAGCCGTCCGAGGGAGATCCTGCCCTTGAGCACCAGTCCGGTGTAGAGAACCGGGAAGGCGGTCTCGAGTCCGGTGACTCCCATGGCGCTGTCCCTGAGCCCCAGGGCCTTCTCGGCGGCGCTGTGGGGAGCGTGGTCGGTCGCTATCGCGTCCACGGTCCCGTCCCTGAGCGCCTCGATCAGAGCCTCCCTGTCTTCGGCGCTGCGCAGTGGAGGGTTCATCTTGAACCTTCCGTCCTCCCGGAGGTCGTCGTCGCAGAGCAGGAGGTAGTGTGGCGCGGTCTCGCAGCTGACCCTGACGCCGCGTGCCTTGGCCTCGCGTATCAGCTCCACGCTCCTGGCAGTGGACACGTGGCAGACGTGGTAGCGGCAGCCGGTGCGCTCGCAGAGTTCGAGGTCGCGCTCTATCTGCCTCCATTCGCTTTCGGCGGATATGCCCCTGTGGCCGTGTTCGGCGCAGTAGCGTCCGTCGTGGATGTAGCCGCCGTGCAGCAGCGAATTGTCCTCGCAGTGCGCTGCGATTATGCAGTCCAGCCTTGCGGCCTCCTGCATCGCCTTCAGCATCACCTCGCCGTCCTGGACTCCGCTGCCGTCGTCCGAGAACGCCACGCAGCGGTCCTGGAGCGCGGCGAAGTCCACGAGCTCGCAGCCCTTGCGCCCCTTCGTGATGGCGGCGTAGGGCAGCACCTCGACCACGGCGTCGCGGCGGATGATCTCCAGTTCCTTTTCGAGGTTCTCCGGGCAGTCGGGCACGGGGTCGAGGTTGGGCATCGCGCAGACGGTGGTGAAACCTCCGCGGGCAGCCGCACGGGTGCCTGTGAGTATCGTCTCCTTGTATGAATATCCCGGTTCGCGCAGATGGACGTGGATGTCGGCGAAGCCGCGGGTCACCAGGCATCCCCGCACGTCGACCGTTCTGGTGCCGGGCCGCAGCTCGAAGCCGCTCCCGCGTCCGAATACAATTCCGTCCCGGATGAGGATGTCCTGGCCGTCACCCTTGAGAAGCAAGTCGTTGTTCATTACGCGGTATTTTTACAAAGTTAACCAAAACCGCCGTAAAATGAATAATAATTTTTTCAACAGCGATTGTCGATAATTTCATTTGCAGGGCGTTTCGGAAAGTTGTAAATTTGTGCTTCCGTCAGTCAGAGACGGGCGCCGGGTTGTATCATACATCTTTTTTGGATAATATATGAAAGTCAGTATCATTATGGGCTCCGGAAGCGACTGGGACGTAATGTCCGCCGCTTGCGGCACACTCGACGAGTTCGGTGTACCCTACGAGAAGAAGGTCATCAGCGCCCACCGCACACCTGAGTTTTTCCGTGAATACATGTCTTCGGCCCGCGAGAGGGGCGTGGACATAGTGATCGCCGGCGCGGGCGGGGCCGCCCACCTGCCCGGAATGGCGGCCGCGATGACTACGCTCCCGGTGATAGGAGTGCCCATCAGGACCTCCGGCCTCGGAGGCCTCGACTCCCTGCTCTCGATAGTCCAGATGCCCTCCGGCATACCGGTGGCCACCATGGCCGTCAACGGAGCGAAGAACGCCGCCCTCTTCGCGGTGTCGATTCTCGCCCTGAACGACGCGGACCTCGCCGCAAGGCTCGAGGCCTTCAGGAAGAAACAGGCTGAAAAGGTGCTCGAAACCGAAATCTGACCATGAACGCGCATCGCATCTTTGTCGAGAAGAACCCGGAGTTCCGGGTGGAGGCCGACAGTCTCAGGAACGAATTCAACGAGAACCTCTCATTGTCACTGCGCAGCCTGCGCCTGCTCAATGTCTACGACCTCTTCGGCTTCAGCGACGAACTGCTGGAGAAGTGCAGATACACGGTATTCGGGGAGACCGTCACCGACACCGTGTCCGACGAATGCCCGCTCGAAGGGAAGAAATACCTCGCGGTGGAGTACATCCCCGGCCAGTTCGACCAGAGGGCGTCCTCGGCGGTTGACTGCGTGCATCTTATCGACCCCTCCGCCGACGTGCAGATACGCAGCTCAAGGCTGCTGATATTCGACGACGACCTCGGCGAAGAGCAGCTCGCGCAGATCAGCCATTACTACATCAACGCCGTGGAGTCCCGGCCCAAGGACCTCGGCGTCCTGCGCCCCTACGACAAGGTTGACGTGAAGCCGCTGGCGTCGCTCGACGGCTTTACCGGAATGCAGCCGGAGCAGTATGCGGACTTCTGCCGCGGCTGGGGTCTGGCGATGAACGCCGACGACCTCGGGGAGGTCGTGAGATATTTCCGCGGCGAGAGGCGCAACCCCACCGAGACCGAGCTGCGCATACTCGACACCTACTGGAGCGACCACTGCCGCCACACCACCTTCACCACCGAACTTCAGGAGATCAGCGTGGACGACTCCTTCCTGCGCGGTGAGCTCGAGTCCGAACTCGCGGAGTTCAGGCGCATCCGCCACGAACTCGGCCGCGACGACAGGAGGCTCTGCCTCATGGAGCTCGCCACGATAGGCGCGCGCTACCTGAAGAAGCAGGGGCTGCTCGACGACCTTGAGCAGAGCGAGGAAAACAACGCCTGCAGCATCTATGTCGACGTCGACGTCGACGGCCGCACGGAGAAATGGCTGCTGCAGTTCAAGAACGAAACCCACAACCACCCCACCGAAATCGAACCCTTCGGAGGGGCCTCCACCTGCCTCGGCGGCGCGATACGCGACCCCCTCTCCGGCAGGTCATACATCTACCAGGCGATGCGCGTGACCGGTGCGGGCGACATCACCGCCCCCGTGAGCGCGACGCTTCCCGGAAAGCTGCCTCAGAGGGTCATCAGCCGCAAGGCTGCGGCCGGCTATTCCAGCTACGGCAACCAGATCGGCCTCGCCACCACCTGCGTGCGCGAGATCTACCACCCCGGCTACGTGGCCAAGAGGCTCGAGACCGGCGCCGTCGTGGGCGCGGTCAAGGCCGAGAACGTGAGGCGCGAGAGCCCCGCTCCCGGCGACGTGATCCTGCTGCTCGGCGGCAGAACCGGGCGCGACGGCATCGGAGGGGCCACCGGTTCCTCCAAGGAGCATACCGAAAGTTCCATCGAGACCTGCGGCAGCGAGGTCCAGAAGGGCAACGCCCCCGAGGAGCGCAAGCTGCAGCGGCTCTTCCGCCGGCCGGAGGTGACCAGGCTCATAAAGAAGTCCAACGACTTCGGCGCGGGCGGCGTCAGCGTGGCGATAGGTGAGCTCGCACCCGGGCTTGACATCCACCTCGACAGGGTGCCCGTGAAATACAGCGGACTGAACTCCACCGAGCTCGCGATCAGCGAGTCCCAGGAGCGCATGGCCGTGGTCGTGGAAGCCGCCGACAGGGAGGAGTTCGAGCGCTGGTGCCACGTCGAGAACGTGGAGGTGACCTACGTCGCCGACGTCACCGACCGCGGCAGGATGCGCATGTACAACGGCGACGAGCTCGTGGCCGACATCAGCCGCGAATTCATCGACAGCGCCGGAGCGAAGCATGTCACGAAGGCCTGCATCGCGGCCGTCGAGGACAAGGACCCCTTCCGCCGCGAACCTGCGGGCGGCAAGCTCTCCGAGAAGTTCGCCAGCCTGCTCTCCGAGCCCAACGTGGCCTCGCAGAAGGGGCTCGTGGAGATGTTCGACTCCACCGTGGGCCGCTCGACAGTGCTGATGCCCTACGGAGGCGCCACCCAGTCCACCGAGACCCAGGTTTCGGTCCAGAAGCTCCCGGTCGACGGCTACACCGATACCGCGAGCGTGATGTCGTTCGGCTACAATCCCTTCATCACCGAGTGGAGCCCCTACCACGGGGCGGCGTATTCCGTGGTCGAGGCCTGCGCCAAGGTGGTCGCCGCGGGCGGTGAGTGGTCCCGCATGCGCTTCTCCTATCAGGAGTACTTCGAGCGCATGACCCACGACCCCCACAGCTGGGGCAAGCCACTGAGCGCCCTGCTCGGCGCACTGAAGATGCAGCTCGCTCTCGGACTGCCCTCCATCGGAGGCAAGGACTCGATGAGCGGCACTTTCGAGCACATCAACGTGCCTCCGACCCTCATCGCCTTCGGCGTGACCACGCTCAAGGCCTCCGGGGTCATTTCACCTGAACTCAAGTGGGAGGGCAACAGCCTGTATCTCATAAAGCACACCCCTCTTGCCGACCGCATGCCCGACGTTGAGGCCCTGAAGGCCAACTGGGACTTCATACACTCGAAGATCGGTTCCGGCGACATAGTGTCCGCGTGGTCCGTTGGCTTCGGCGGAGTGGCCGAGGCGCTTGCGAAAATGGCCTTCGGCAACCAGTTCGGAATCGACGTGGAACTCGACGAGCGCAGCCTCTTCGACTGGAGCTACGGTTCCGTCGTGGTCGAATCCCAGAACGCGCTCGACTTCCCTTCGGCAGTGTACCTCGGAAAGGTCACCGGCGGAGAGGACGGCAGGCTGCGCGTCAACGGCGAGAGCCTCTCGATCGAGAAGCTCATGGAAGCCAACGGGCAGAGATATTCCAGGGTTTTCCCTGCAGTGAGCACCCCTTCCGCCGAGGCAGTGAAATCCCTGCACCGCATGAGCGGGGTCAAGGCCGTCTCCACCCCCAGGCCCAGGAGGCCTCTGCACGGAAAGGAGAACCCGCTGGTGTTCATCCCCGTGTTCCCCGGAACCAACTGTGACTACGACACCGCCAAGGCCTTCAGGAAGGCCGGCGCCGAGGTCAGCTTCGGAGTGTTCCGCAACCTCACAGGCGCGGACGTGCTTGCCTCTATCGACGAGATGGCTGCCGGAATCGCCGGCTGCGACATCCTCGCCCTTGCCGGAGGCTTCTCCGCGGGCGACGAGCCCGACGGCAGCGGCAAGTTCATAGCCAACGTGCTGGAGAACGCCAAGGTGGCCGCTGAGATCCACGCCCTTCTCGACCGCGGCGGCCTGATTCTCGGAATCTGCAACGGCTTCCAGGCCCTCGTGAAGAGCGGTCTGCTGCCCTACGGCAGGCTGGGCATGGTCACCAGGGAGTCCCCGACCCTCTTCCGCAACGACATCAACCGCCATATCTCCCAGATGGTCACCACGAGGGTGGTGTCCAACGCTTCGCCCTGGCTGTCTTCGATGAAGCCCGGCGAAATGCACACCATAGCCGTGAGCCACGGAGAGGGCAAGTTCATGGTAAGCGAGAAGCTGGCCCGCGAGCTCTTCGAGGCCGGCCAGGTCGCCTTCCAATATGTCGAGCCCGTGAGCGGCGAACCCACGATGTCCTCACCATGGAACCCCAACGGCTCCAGCTTCGCCATCGAGGGAATCATCAGCCCCGACGGACAGATACTCGGAAAGATGGGACATACCGAGCGTTTCGAGCACAACCTGTTCAAGAACATCCCCGAGGAGCTTGAGCAGCCGCTGTTCGAAAATGCGGTCAGGTATTTCCGCAAACAATAAACCCTTATGGCACAGACAGATACGGAAATAGTCAGAGGTGAGCTGCTTTTCGACGGCAACGAGAAGCAGGTATATGCCACCGAAGACCCCGAGAAGGTCATCTTCCGCTTCAAGGACGTGGCCACGGCCTACAACAACATCAAGAAGGCTGTGTTCCCGGAGAAGGGAGTGGTGAGCAACAGGATATCCTCGCTGCTTTTCAGCTACCTTGAGCAGAACGGCATCCACACCCATTTCATCGCCGAACTGGGGGACAGGGAGCAGCTCTGCCGCAGGAGCCGCAACATCCCTCTCGAACTCAAGGTACGCAACTATTTCGCCGGTTCGCTGGCCGACAGGCTCGGAATCGACGACGGCACGAAGGCCGCCACAGTGATCTATGATCTCAACTACAACCGTCAGGACCTCGGAGACCCCATGGTCAACGACAGCGAGGCCGTGGCTCTCGGAATAGTCAACTTCGAAGACCTGGAGTTCATCTACGACGTGGCGCGCCGGGTGAACGTGCTGCTGTCGGAACTCTGCGGCAGGGCCGGTCTCAAGTTGGTCGACTTCAAGCTGGAGTTCGGCCGCGACGCCGAGGGCAGGATCATGATATGCGACGAGATAGGCCCCGACACGGGCCGCTTCTGGGACGCCGCCACCGACGAGAGGCTCGACAAGGACCGTTTCCGCCACGACCTCGGCTACATCGTGGCCTCCTATCAGAAAGTCCTCGACAGACTGCTCGCGGTCTCGGGAGGGAAGCCCGCCGACGCGGAGCCGGTACGTTCGTGAACAGAAAAAACTGAATATATGGCCAAGACTTACGAAAACGCAGGTGTGAACCTCGAGGCCGGCTACGAAGTTGTACGCCGGATCAAACAGCATGTGGCCTCCACGGTCCGCCCGGGCTCGATGGGCGGCATAGGCTCGTTCGGAGGCATGTTCGACCTCTCCGCCCTCGGAATCCGGGAGCCGGTGCTGGTCAGCGGCACCGACGGAGTGGGCACCAAGCTCAAGATCGCCTTCGCGATGGACAGGCATGACACCGTGGGCATAGACGCCGTGGCGATGTGCGTGAACGACGTGCTCGCGCAGGGAGCCGAACCGCTGATATTCCTGGACTACGTCGCGATAGGCCACAACATCCCCGAGAAGGTGGAGGCCATCGTGGCCGGAGTCGCCGAGGGCTGCCGTCAGGCCGGCTGCGCGCTGGTGGGCGGCGAGACCGCCGAGATGCCGGGAATGTATGCCGACGGCGAATACGACATCGCCGGCTACACCACCGGAGTGGTCGAGAAGTCGAAGCTGATCGACGGCTCGAAGGTCAAGGTCGGCGACGTGCTGGTGGGAATAGCCTCGTCAGGCGTACACTCCAACGGTTTCAGCCTCGTGCGCAAGATAGTCGCCGACAGCGGACTTTCTTACACCGACCCCGTCGAGGAGTTCGGCGGAAGACTTCTCGGCGATGTGCTGCTGACACCCACCCGCATCTACGTGAAGCAGGTGCTCGAAGTCATCCGCAGCTGCGACGTTCACGGGGTCGCCCACATTACCGGCGGCGGCTTCGACGAGAACATCCCCCGCGTGCTGCACGAAGGGCAGGGTTTGGAGATCCGCGAGGGCAGCTGGGAGATTCTCCCCGTGTTCCGCATGCTCGAGAAGTGGGGCGGCATCCCGCACAGGGAGATGTTCAACATCTTCAACATGGGCGTGGGAATGGTGCTCGTGCTCGACGAGTCGGAGGCCGCCGAGGCCGTAAGGATACTCGAGGCCCGCGGCGAGAAGGCTTCAGTGATAGGAAGGGTCACCGCCGAACCCGGCGTAAACATCATCATGCGATGAAGCACAGGCTCGCAGTGTTCGCAAGTGGCGAGGGCACCAATTTCGAGGCCATAGCCCGCGCCTGCGCCGATGGCCGCATCGATGCCGAGGTGGTGCTGATGGTCTGCGACAAGCCCGCCGCCCCCGTGGTCGGAAAGGCCGGGCGCATGGGAATCAGGAGTTTCGTGTTCTCTCCTAAGGACTACGGATCCAAGGCCGAATATGAGGCGGAGATAGTGCGCCGCCTGGACGCGGAGAAGGTGGAGCTCGTCTGCCTCGCGGGCTACATGCGCATACTCTCCGACGTGCTGCTGAACGCCTACGAAGGGCGCATAATCAACATCCACCCCTCTCTGCTCCCCGCCTTCCGCGGGGCCCACGCGGTCGAGCAGGCAGTGGAGTACGGGGTGAAAGTCTACGGAATCACCATGCATTATGTGAATTCCGAACTCGACGGGGGCAGGATAATCGCCCAGAAGGCCTTCGAATACGACGGCAGCGACCCCGCCGAGGTCCACAGGATAGGGCAGAAGATAGAGCATCAACTGTATATTGACACGATAAACAAACTTTTAAGCAAATGAGAAGAGCACTGGTCAGCGTCAGCGACAAGACAGGCCTCGTGGATTTCGTCAGGGGCCTCAAGAATCTGGGATGGGAGATAATCGCCACCGGAGGCACCCGCAAGCTGCTGGAGGACAGCGGAGTTGCGACCATCGGAATCTCGGATGTCACCGGATTCCCGGAAATACTCGACGGCAGGGTGAAGACCCTGCACCCCAAGGTACACGGAGGCATTCTCGCCCGCCGCGACGTGCCCGAGCACATGAAGACGCTCGAGGAGCAGGGGATAGGCACCATCGACCTCGTGTGCGTGAACCTCTATCCTTTCAGGCAGACCATCTCACGCGAGGGCGTGAGCATGGAGGACGCCATCGAGAACATCGACATCGGCGGACCTTCGATGGTGCGCAGCGCCGCCAAGAACTGGAAGGACGTGACCATAGTCTGCGACCCCTCCGACTATGACAAGGTGCTCTCCGAGCTTTCCGAAAACGGCTGGACCTCCGACGACACCCGCCTGAAGCTCTCGGCCAAGGCCTACACCCACACCGCCGAATACGACATGTGCATAGCCTCGTGGATGAGGGGCAAGGCCGGTCTCAACGAGAAGCTCTTCCTCGAATATGACCTCGTGCAGGACCTGCGCTACGGCGAGAACCCTCACCAGAGCGCGAAGTTCTACGGAGCCCTCGAGCCCTGCTCCTACGCTCTTCCCTTCGCGCGCCAGATCCAGGGCAAGGAACTTTCCTACAACAACATCCAGGACGCCAACGCGGCGCTTTCGGTGCTCCGCGACTTCAGCGAGCCTTTCTGCGTGGCGCTCAAGCACATGAACCCCTGCGGCGCTGCGGTGGGCAAGACCATCGAGGAGGCCTGGCAGGCTGCATACGAGGCCGACAAGGTGAGCATCTACGGCGGCATCGTGGCCGTGAACCGCGAACTCACTGCCGAGGTGGCTCTCGGAATGAAGCCCATCTTCCTTGAGATAGTGATAGCCCCCTCCTATACTCCCGAGGCTCTCGAGATTCTCTCCCACAAGAAGAATCTCAGGGTCATGCAGGTGGACATGACGCCCGACAATTCGGTGCAGATGCAGTATGTCGGAGTGATCGGAGGCATGCTCGTGCAGGAGCAGGACAAGGACGTGGAGACCGTGACTCCGAAGATGTGCGTGACCAAGGCCAGGCCCGACGAGTCGCAGATGGCCGACCTCAATTTCGGCTGGAAGATAGTCAAGCACGTGAAGTCCAACGCGATTGTCGTGGTGAAGGACGGCCATACGATAGGCGTCGGTGCGGGCCAGACCAACCGCGTCGGCTCTGCCGAGATCGCCCTCAAGGAGGCGCAGGCTGCCGGCTTCACCGAGAACCTGGTGCTGGCCTCCGACGGTTTCCTCCCCTTCGACGACACAGTGGCTCTCGCCGCGCAGTACGGAGTGACCGCAATCGTCCAGCCGGGCGGCAGCATCCGTGACGCCGACGCCGTCGCAAAGGCCGACGAGCTCGGTATCACGATGCTCTTCACCGGGGTCAGGCATTTCAAACATTGAAATGTTTTTGGATGCGGCCGGGCTGTGCTGTCACTCGGGAGGGGGCTGGCCACCCGCGGCCGATAGCGGGTGCCGCGTCAGCGGCGGGATGAGCG
>JADILW010000079.1 GCA_017695095.1 Candidatus Cryptobacteroides avistercoris
AGATTCATTCGGATTATGGGTAAACTCTACGACGAACTGACCAAGGACTACAGGGTCAAGGAAGGGCTGAAGACCTGCATCAACTGCGGGACCTGCACCGCCATCTGCCCTGCGGCCGAGTTCTACCGCTACGACCCGCGCAAGATAGTGGACACCGTCCAGAGCAAGAACGAGGCTGAAATAGAGAAACTGCTGAAAAGCGACACCATCTGGTACTGCGGAGAATGCATGTCCTGCGTGACGAGATGCCCCCGCAAGAACGGCCCCGGTCTGGTCATAATGGCGCTCCGCAACCTCTCGGCCAAGCTCGGCTACTTCACCTGCTCCGAGAAGGGACGCCAGCTGCTCCCCCTCACCCGCATGCTGACCGGCAACATCCTGAAATACGGCTACTGCATCTATCCCGAGACCTTCCGCTGGGAGGACCACGTCGAGTCCGGACCGGTATGGAAATGGCATACGGAGCACCTGCGGGACAACATGGAACGCCTCGGCGCCAATTACCAGGGCGAAGGCCCGGGAGTGCTCAGGAAGATTCCCCAGGAAGCCCTCGACGAGCTGAAAAGCATCTTCGACGTCACCGGAGGGACCGAAAGGATAGAGACGGTCGAGCGCTACTCCAGGATGAAGGCCGAGGAAATGGGCGTCAGCATGGAAGAATACGAGAGGATGGCCTTCGAGAAGAACTCGCCCGGCCACCTCAACGACGAATAATAAAACACACGGCGGATATGATATACCAAGGCAAACAGAAAATATGGGCCGACTACCAGAAAGAGATTCCCGATGACCACTGGTTCTATGTGAGGAGCTGCATCAGGCAGAATTTCTTCCCTGGAGCGGAAAGGATGTTCCTCGAGATATGCCGCGGCGTGCTCGGCAAGGATTTCCACGAAACCGCGAGCCACACGACCTGCGGAGGCATCGCCTACCACTGCGACACCATCCCCCAGGAAACCGTGATGACGATAGTCGCAAGGCAGTTCGCCCTGATGACCGAGGCGGGCTACGAAAACTATGTGACCTCCTGCATCACCTCGTTCGGCAACTACATCGAGATACTCGAAACCTGGAACGAGTTCCCCGAACTCGAGACCAAGATACGCGAGCTGCTCTGGAAAGCCTGCCGCAGGGAATTCAAGAAGCCCAGATATGTCGCACACGCAAGCGACCTGATATACAAATACAGGAACCTCATCGCGGAAAAGGCCGCCTACCGCCTCGTCAACAAGCGGACCGGCGAACCGCTGAAGGTCGTCGAGCACATAGGCTGCCACTACTCCAAGATGTTCCCTTCCAAGGGGATAGGCGGAGCCGAATACCCCTACGTGCTGTGCGGCATGGTGGAATCCTGGGGAGGCAGCGTCGTCGACTACCCCGAACGCCGCCACTGCTGCGGCTACGGTTTCAGGCAGTACCACGTCAAGGCCAACCGCGGCTATTCCCTTTCCAACACCTACAAGAAATTCGAGTCCATGGAGCCGTACCACCCCGACATGATCATCACCAACTGCCCCGGCTGCCCGTATTTCCTCGACCGCTGGCAATATGTGATAGCCGAGACCGAAGGCAAGACCTACGGGAAGAACGGATACGGCATCCCCGTGTTCACCTACGAGGAAGTCGCCGGCCTGCTGCTGGGCTACGACCCGTGGGACCTCGGCCTGCAGCTGCACCAGGTCGCCGTGGAGCCGCTGCTCGACAAGATTGGAATACCCTACAGGCCCGAAGACAAATACAAGGGCGTCGACAAGAAAGACATCATGAAGCCGGAACTCCCCGGCGTCCTGAGATGCTGCTGACAACTTCAACACCGACAGGATGAAACAGAACATAGTCATAATAGGCGGAGGAATCGCAGGACTCGAGGCGGCCAAAAGGCTCCTCGGACTGGGATACAGCCCCATCATAGTGGAAAAGCAGAAGCGTCTGGGAGGGCATGTGGCCGGATGGCACCGTCTGTTCCCCGACATGACGCCCGCCCAGGAGATCGTTTCGGGCCTCATCAGAGACACCTCCGACGCCAACATTTTCCTCGACACCGAAATCTCGTTCATGAACAGGCTCCGCGACAACTACAACATCATGCTCTCCAACGGAGTCTCGGTCATCGCCAAGGCCATACTCTTCACCACCGGATTCACGCTCTTCGACGCCGCCAGGAAAGAAGAATACGGCTACGGAATCTACGACAGGGTGATCACCAACAGCGACCTCGAACACTGGTTCAACGAGGGGAACGACCCGCGCATCGACAGCGCCGGCATGAAGGCCATGGGCTTCGTGCACTGCGTGGGCTCCCGCGACGAGAAGGCCCGCAACCCGCAGTGCTCCAAGGTATGCTGCATCACCGCCGTCAAGCAGGCGATTGAGATGAAGAAGCGGTTCCCGGACGCCGCCGTGTACTGCTTCTACATGGACCTCCGCATGTTCGGCAAGAAGTTCGAGGACTTCTACATCTCCGCCCAGAGAGACTACGGGATACGCTTCATCCGGGGCAGGGTCTCCGAGGTCAGCGAGAACATCGACGGGCAGGTCGTCGTGAAGGCCGAGGACACCCTGGCGGGCAGGCCGATAAAGGTCACCCTCGACCTGCTGGTGCTGATGGCGGGCATGGTCAGCGGCGGCGACACGGCCTCCCTGGCGTCGATGCTCCGGCTGCCCGTCGACTCCGACGGCTTCTTCAAGAGCAGGAACAACATCAGCGGCGTCGCGCAGTCCCCCTCCCCCCGCGACGGAATCTTCTACGCCGGGGCCTGCACCGGGCCGAAAACCATTCCCGAAACCCTCGCCGAGGCCGATTCCGCCACCCTGGAGATCGACTCGTTCCTGAAGAATCCCAACGGCAGGCCATGAAAAACATCTTCGGATTCGGCATCTCCCCCAGCTCGACGGTCAACATGGACAAGGTGGACTTCACCCTGTTCGACAGACTGCACGAGCTCGAACCGGATGCGTGGAAATGCATGTCGTGCGGCTCCTGCAGCGCCACCTGCCCGGCAGGAACCTTCAGCGGAATGAGCCTGAGGAAGGTGCTCCACTGCCTCCAGCGAGGCAGGGAGAAAGAGGCCGTGAAAATGCTCCAGTGCTGCATGCTCTGCGGGAAATGCTCCATGGTCTGCCCCCGCGGCATCAACACCAGGCATCTGATACTCTCAATCTGCAAACTGTATAAGGAGGACTGAGGTGAGCGAAAGATTTGCATCCGGCTACAACAACTTCGTGCTGCCGTTCCTGATAGGGATGGCGTTCGTCATCACATACTGCCTCGTCGCACTTGTGAGAATCCTTCTCCAGCTGCCCGCCGAGGACAGGAAGCGCTTCCTGAAATCCCTGATCACCCCGAAGACCATGCTGAAGAACGTCAAGGACATCTTCTGCGACTGCCTTCTGCACGTGAAGATATGGAAGCGCAACAAGCTCCTGGGCTACATGCACTCCAGCATAGCCTTCGGCTGGTTCATGCTGATAGTCATCGGGCACATCGAGGTGCTGCTCTACACGCCCCACAGGGCCAAACTGCTCTACTACCCGATATTCTTCAGATATTTCGTAGCCGAGACCGAGAGCACCATGGAAGGGGCCGTGCTCTTCTTCCTGATGGACTTCTTCCTTCTCATGGTCCTCAGCGGCATCACCCTCGCGATAATCAAGAGAATACGCTCGCGGCTGTTCGGCATGCGCCGCACCACCAGGCCGAGCTTCCTCGACATGATAGGCCTGTATTCGCTGTGGGCCATATTCCCGCTCCGCCTTCTCGCCGAAGGATTCACCGCCAACATCAGCGGCGGCTCCTTCCTCACGAAGTCCCTCAACCACCTGTTCTCGGCTTTCCTGAGCGACACCACGAACGTCCTCCCCTGCTGGTGGGCCTACTCCTGCGCCCTCTGCGTTTTCTTCGTGGTGCTGCCGTTCACCCGCTACATGCACATCCCCTCGGAGATACTCCTGATTCCGATGCGCAACGCAGGGCTCAAGATACGCAACGCGCGCAAGGGCCTCGCCAAGGCCCAGGTATATTCCTGCCCTGGCTGCGGACTCTGCATCGACGCCTGCCCCATGAGCGTGCAGAAAGCCAACACCAGGGACACGACCGTCTACCTGAACAGGCAGATACGCCGCAACAACGAAGAGCGCATAGAGGAGATAAGCGACAAGTGCCTGCTCTGCGGCAAATGTACCGCCGTCTGCCCCGTGGGCGTGCAGGGCGACAGGCTGCGCATAGCCCAGAGGTCGGTGCGACGCTATGGAATAAACCCCGACTATACCCTCATCGACACGGCTCCTCTGACCACGGACAGCCGCGGCAAGGTGCTATATTACGCCGGGTGCATGACCGCCCTCACGCCATCGATCAAGAAGGCCATGGAGTCGCTGCTGCGCAAGGCCGGAGTAGAGTACGAACTCATGGACAAGGACGGAGGCATCTGCTGCGGACGGCCCATGTGGATGGCCGGACGCATCAAGGAGGCCATGCAGATGATTGTGAAGAACACGGAGATCATCCGCAGTTCCGGAGCCGACACCCTGCTGCTCACCTGCCCTATATGCTACCGCATCTTCAAGGAGAGGTACAAGCTCGACGGAATCCGGATAGTCCACCATACCGAGTTCATAGACGAACTGATATCGCAAGGGCGACTCAGAGTCAGCGCGGGAGACCGGACCTACGTCTACCATGACCCGTGCGAGCTCGGACGCGGTTGCGGGATATACGAGCAGCCGCGCAATGTGCTGCGCCACGCCGGCACCCTTGTCGAGGCCGCCAAGAACCGCAAGGAGAGCATCTGCTGCGGAGGAAGCGTAGGCAGCCTCTCGCTGGGCCTGGACAAACGCAGGGTGATGACCGAAAACGCCCTGAGCAACCTTACGGTGGCGTCACCCGACGTGATCGTGACCGCCTGCCCGCTCTGCCTCAACACCTTCGCGCGCTACGCCGACAGGAAGGTCGAGGACCTGGCCGAAACCGTGGACAGAAATGCAGCATAACACCAGCAGCAAGGACGGAAACCGCCCGGGAGAGCAAAGTCCAGCACAAGATGACCGAGACATTTGCCAATATGCGCAAAAATCGCTAATTTTGGCATATCATTTTAGGCGATAACCGAACTTATCGTTAATTTTGCATAATATATTATGGAATATAGTTTTGACATTTTCGATAAGAATCCCGAGCGTCTGGCAAAAATACTGGCAGAAAACTGCCGCAGACGCAGGCTGGATAGAGGTCTGAGCCGGCGCAGCCTCTCTGAAATGACGGGCATTCCCGAACCGACGCTCGAGCGTTTTGAAACCAAAGGAAAGATTTCTCTTGAGGCATTCCTGAAACTGGTTGTCGAATTTGGCTGGTTTGACGAAATGAGCGCCATTATGAGTAAAAGCAAGTTCAGCACCGGGGAAGAACTTGAGACTATAAACAAAAACCGGGGAAGACAGAAAGGACGATGAAAGATATTCTGAAAATCACAGTTTCATTAGGCGGACAGAACGTCGGCACCTTGCAGATGACCCCTGAAAGAGACAGATGCGTATTCGAGTACGACAAGGACTGGATTGCCGGCGGCTTCTCGATATCACCTTGGGAATTGCCACTCCGGACAGGACTCATATACTCGAAGGAAAATAGCTTTGGTGGCGGATTTGCCGCATTTGAAGACAGCATGCCGGACGGCTATGGTCTTTATCTGCTTGACAGAATGCTTCGTCGCGAAGGCAGTTCATTGGGCGGACTGTCCCCTCTTCAGAGACTGTCCCTGGTCGGCAGTTCCGGAATGGGAGCACTTTGCTATAAGCCTGAAGCATCCAAAGAGCAAATTTCCGCCATTACCGACAACGACTTTGACGAGCTCCAGCGCAAAGCTCTCGATGTGCTCTCCGAGAAAAGCGATGCTGCCGCATCCTTCCTGTACTACAATAGCCGCAATTCAGGCGGAGCAAGACCCAAGGCTGTATACAAGGCAGCCGACGGCTCAGACTGGATAGTAAAATTCCGACATGTCTACGACCCCTCAGATATCGGCCGGATTGAATATAAATACATGAGGACCGCGCAGAAATGCGGAATTGACATTCCGGAAATCCGTCTCGTCAATGACCGTTATTTCTCAATCAAAAGGTTCGACATAAAGGAAGGCCGGCGTATCCATACACTCACGGCGGCCGCCCTGCTGCAGTCCGATTTCCGCACCCAGAGCATAGATTATGTAAACCTCCTTGCTCTGACCGGTTATCTCACACAAGATCTTGCACAGGTGGAACAGATGTTCCGCAGGATGGTTTTCAATGTCGTATGCGTCAACAAAGACGACCACGCCAAGAACTTCAGCTTTCTCTGCGAAAACGGCAAATGGTCACTTGCCCCTGCATACGACATCACCTACTCCCCGGAGGGCACCGGAGGCGAACATGCGACTTCTGTCAGATATTCGGGCAATCCAGGCCTTGAGGACATCATTTCCGCCGGCACTGGCATACGCATAAGCAGAAATCGCTGCATTGAAATCATTGAGGAAATCGAGGCTGTCTGCAACTCGGAACTTGATAATGACAAGACAGTCAAAATCAAATGTCAATAAACACCAGCAGCAAGAACATGCCCGACCGCATAGCAGACGAGAAGAAGGTTGTCGCACTGATGATACGGATGTACTGCCGCAGGCACTGCCGGCAGCAAGGCCGGACCGCCAAAGCCGACCTGACCGGTCTGACCGGCAGGAATGCCGACACCAACCAGGCCGACCGAACCGGCGCGCGCCAGACCACCCGCCCCCTCTGTCCCGAGTGCTCGGCGCTCCTCGACTACGCCCTCCGGAGACTCGACAGCTGCCGCTTCGAGAACGGCAAGCCCAGCTGCCGCAAATGCCCTGTCCACTGCTACCGCGCAGACATGAGGGAGCGCATACGCACGGTCATGCGCTGGGCCGGCCCGAGAATGATATTCCACCACCCCCTGGCCGCGACAAAGCACCTGCTGCGCGAACTCCGCTCCCCGGAACCTGTGAAATAACCCTCCCGTGCCATTATCTCCCGAATTATGCTAACTTTGTCTGACGATAACCACACATCAGACACTGAAAATGAACAAGCGCATAATCGAGTGCGTCCCCAACTTCAGCGAGGGGCGCGACAAGGAGAAGATACAGCAGATAGTCCGTGCCATCGAAGCCACAGGCGGAGTCAAAGTCCTCGACGTTGACCCCGGAGAGGCCACCAACCGCACCGTGGTCACCTTCGTGGGCGAACCCGAGGCCGTGGTCGAGGCCGCATTCGCCGGAGTCAGGAAGGCCGCTGAAGTCATAGACATGCGCCAGCACCATGGAGAGCATCCGCGCATGGGCGCGACCGACGTGCTGCCCCTGGTCCCCGTCTCCGGCATCACCCTGGAAGAATGCGTACCGTTCGCCCGCGACCTCGCCCGAAGGATAGCCGACGAGCTGCACATCCCCACCTACTGCTACGAAGCCGCCGCCCTGCGCCCCGAGCGACGCAACCTTGCCGTATGCCGCGCAGGCGAATACGAAGCCCTTCCCGAAAAGACGGCGCACGAGAACACCGCCCCCGACTTCGGGGCGCGCCCCTACGATGAGGGAATCGCCCGCACCGGAGCCACCACGGTGGGTGCGCGCGACTTTCTGATAGCCGTCAACTTCAACCTCAACACCACCTCCACCCGCCGCGCCAACGCCATAGCGTTCGACGTCCGCGAGAAAGGCCGCCCCGTGCGCGAAGGCAACCCGATCACCGGCCCCATAGTCAAGGACGCCGACGGCAATCCGGTGATGCGGCCCGGCACCCTCCCCGCGACCAAGGCCATAGGCTGGTACATCAAGGAATACGGAATCGCCCAGGTTTCCATGAACCTGACCGACATCTCCCGCACCCCGCTGCACGTCGCGTTCGACGAGGTCTGCCGCAAGGCCGACGCGAGAGGAGTGCGCGTCACCGGCACCGAAATCGTCGGGCTCGTGCCCAAGCGCGCCCTGATCGACGCGGGCCGCTATTTCCTCCGCAAGCAGCACCGCTCCACCGGCATCTCCGAGGAGGAAATCCTGAAAATCGCCATAAAGTCGATGGGGCTCGACGACCTCAGGCCCTTCCGGCCCGAAGAGAAGGTCATAGAATATCTGCTGGAAGCCGACGACAGGAAGGAGAAGCTCGTCGACATGAGCTGCAAGGCTTTCGCCGAGGAGACCGCCAGCGAATCCCCCGCCCCCGGAGGCGGCTCTATCTCCGCCTACATGGGAGCCCTCGGCGCCGCTCTCGGAACCATGGTGGCCAACCTCTCGTCGCACAAGGCCGGCTGGGACGAGCGCTGGGAGGAATTCTCCGACTGGGCCGACCGCGGACAGAAACTGCTGGACGGACTTCTGCACCTGGTCGACGAGGACACCGAAGCCTTCAACCGCATCATGGCCGTCTTCGCTATGCCGAAGAACACCGACGAGGAGAAGGCCGCCCGCAGCGCCGCCCTGCAGGAAGCCACCCTGTACGCCACTCAGGTGCCCCTGCGGACCATGAAAGCCGCCGCCGAAGTCTTCCCCGTCGTGAAGGCGATGGCCGAGACCGGCAACCCCAACTCCGTCTCCGACGCAGGGGTCGGGGCCATAGCGGCGCGCGGAGCCGTCCTCGGAGCCTGCCTCAACGTGAAGATCAACGCCGCCGGGCTCAAGGACCGCGCTCTGGCGGAATCGCTGACCGCCGAGGCCGACGCCATCGCGGCTGAGGCCGTACGCCTCGAAAACGAGATTCTCCGCATCGTGGAAGAAAAAATAAAGAAATAGCCATGACCCTCGAAGAATTCCAGGCCGACATCCGGGCAGGCATACCCGACATCCTGCCCGAGCCGAAACCCTACGACACAAGCATAAACCACGCGCCCAGGCGCAAGGACATCCTGACTCCCGCCGAGAAGGAGCTCGCGCTGCGCAACGCCCTGCGCTACTTCCCCGCCAGGCACCATGCCCTGCTCGCCGGGGAGTTCGCCGAAGAGCTGCGCAGATACGGCCGCATCTACATGTACCGCCTGCGCCCCGACTACGACATGCACGCCCGCCCCATAGACGAATATCCCGCGAAATGCCGGCAGGCCGCGGCAATCATGCTGATGATCCAGAACAACCTCGACAAGGCCGTGGCCCAGCACCCCCACGAGCTCATCACCTACGGAGGCAACGGCGCGGTGTTCCAGAACTGGGCGCAGTACCGCCTGACCATGAAATACCTCTCGGAGATGACCGACAGCCAGACCCTGGTCATGTACTCGGGCCATCCGCTCGGACTCTTTCCCTCGCACCCCGACGCTCCCCGCGTGGTCGTGACCAACGGCATGGTGATACCCAACTACTCCAAGCCCGACGACTGGGAGCGCATGAACGCCCTCGGAGTCTCGCAGTACGGGCAGATGACCGCCGGATCCTATATGTACATCGGCCCCCA
>JADILW010000080.1 GCA_017695095.1 Candidatus Cryptobacteroides avistercoris
GCTCACGCGCGGGCTCCGCAGCCCCGCCGTCGAAGCGCAGGCTCTCGTCGTAGAACTTTTTGTAGTCGCGGAAGGCTTCGAAGAGCCTCTGCGCGAGGTCGTCGCGCCCCGACTGCTTCCGGAGCGCCGCCAGGTCGGTCGAGTTGGAGATGAAGCCGAGCTCCACCAGCACTGCGGGCATCGAAGTCTTCCAGAGCACGTAGAAGGGGTCCTGCGAGACTCCCCTGTCGTTCTTTATCGGGCCGCCGGCCAGCTTGGTCTGCACCTCCTCGGCGAAGCGCAGGCTCTGCTCGCGGTGCGAGTTCTGCATCAGCATCATGAAGATGTAGGACTCGGGGTCGGAGGGGTCGAAGCCCTGGTACTTGGTGCTGTAGTCGTCTTCCAGCATTATCACGGAGTTCTCCCTCACGCACACCTCCATGTTGTTGGCGAAGAGGTCGCGGTTCTTGTTGGACGACTGTCCGAGCACGTGGACCGAATATCCGGAGGGCGAGGTCTTCTCGTTGGCGTTGATGTGCACGGAGATGAACAGGTCGGCGTGGGCGTCGTTGGCGATCTCCGCCCTGTCGTCGAGGGTCACGTAGGTGTCGTCCGAACGGGTGAGCACCACCTTCACCTCGGGGTAGGCCTTGCGTATCTTGCCGGCGAGGGTCGTGGCGATGTCGAGAGTCAGCGTCTTCTCATAGGTTTTCTGGTCCTTGCTGACGCATCCTGCATCTTTTCCGCCGTGACCTGCATCTATGACTACGGTGGTCAGGCCGAGGTTTTCACCGGCCGCCGTGAAGATGCTGCACATGAGGGCAGCGAGAATGCAGATTGTGCGTTTCAAAAATTAGTACTAATTTTGTAGGATTACGCAAAGATACGAAATATATCGCTTTTGAGAAAGCTCGGATATATATTTTCCCTCCTGATGGCTCTCCTGCTGCTCGTGCCGGAAGTCCAGGCCCAGAGCAGACGCGCCCGGCAACGGGGCGCGGAAGGCGGCTACGGCATGCGCGTGGAGAAGAAGGTGGTCCCTCCCGACTCCGCGACCCTGGCCCTCAGGGATTCGCTCCACACCGCCGACTCCCTGCACAGGGCCGACTCGATGGCCATGCTCGGCAAGAGCTCCCTCGACCAGCCCGCGTTCTCGGCCGCCAGGGACTCCATAGTCCAGGACTTCAGCGACGGCAAGCGCCTCATATATTATTATGGCGACGTGAGCGTGACCTACCAGGACATGAAGCTGACCGCCGAATACATGCAGTACGACATGAACGAGGGCACGGTCTACGCAAGGGGCGTGTATGACTCCACCGCCCACGCCTGGGTGGGGCAGCCCGAAATGACCCAGGGAGGCAAGACCTACAACATGGAGGAGGTGCGCTACAACTTCAACTCGCGCAAGGCCCGCATCACCAACATGATCACCACCGAGCAGGACGGAATACTCCACGGACAGAACATCAAGATGATGGACGACCAGTCCATCAACATCACCAAGGGCAAATACACGGTCTGCGACGCCGACCACCCCCACTACTATCTCGCGCTGACCAGCGCCAAGGTGATACAGAAGCCCTCGCAGAAGACCATCTTCGGCCCTGCCTACATGGTGATCGAGGACGTGAAGATACCCTTCCTCGGCCTGCCGTTCGGCTTCATCCCCAAGCGGCCCGACAGAGCCACGGGCATGCTGATGCCCACATTCGGCGAGGAGGCGGCCCGCGGATTCTTCATGCGCGACGCCGGCATGTACTTCGTGTTCGGCGACTACCTCGACCTCTCCGTGACCGGCGACTACTACACCCTGGGCTCGTGGGCCGTCGACGTCAACTCCCGCTACCGGGTCAACTACAAGTTCAACGGCTCGCTCTCGGTCAGCTACTCCAACGACCAGACCGGCGAGAGGGGCACTCCCGAGTTCTTCCAGACCAGGAACTTCTCCGTCAGGTGGACGCACTCGCAGGATTCCAAGGCCCACCCTGGCATGAACTTCAGCGCCTCGGTGAACTTCTCCAGCCCCTCGAACAACCGCTACAACTCCAACAACGTCAACGACGCCCTCCAGAACCAGACGCAGTCGTCCATCTCCTTCTCGCGGAACTGGAACGGCAAGTTCAACCTGAGCATCAACGCGATGCACAGCCAGAACTCCCGCGACTCCTCCTACACCTTCACCCTGCCCAACATCACCTTCTCGATGAGCACCATCTACCCCTTCAAGAGGAAGAACAGGGTCGGCAAGGAGAGGTTCTACGAAAAGATATCCTTCGGCTACAACACCACGCTGCAGAACAAGATAAGCTTCAAGGCCTCCGAGTTCGGCGAGCCCGACTTCCTCAACCGCTTCCAGAACGGAATGGCGCACAACTTCAGCATCGGACTGCCCAACTTCCAGATCCTGAAGTACATCAGCTTCGCGCCCAGCGTGTCCTACTCCCAGAACTGGTTCTTCCGCAAGCAGGAATACGCCTACAACCCCGAGACCGACGCGGTCGAAGCCCTGCCGAGCTCGATGTTCAACACTTTCGGCATAACGCAGAACTACTCGTTCAGCGCCTCGATGAGCACCCGCATCTACGGAACCTTCAACTTCGGCAAGCACCGCAAGGTGCAGGCGATACGGCATGTGATCTCGCCTTCGCTCTCGTTCTCGTTCAGCCCGGAGAAGGGAACCTACGCCAACGGCTACCGCGACCTTGCCTACACCGACGCGGCCGGCAACGACCAGGTCTACCAGTACAACATCTACAGCGGGCAGATCTACGGAGCGCCCTCCCGCGGACGCACCGGCACCGCCTCGCTGACCATAGGCAACAACCTCGAAGCCAAGGTGCGCGACTACGCCGACACCACAGGGACGGGCACCAAGAAGGTCAAGCTCATCGACCAGCTGACCTTCAACACCGGCTACAACTTCCTCGCCGACTCGATGAAGATGAACACCATCTCGCTGACCATGTCCACCCGCCTGTTCAACCAGGTCACGATCAGCGCCAGCGCCGGCTTCGACCCCTACGCCATCGACGAGAACAGCCGCAGGGTCAACAAGTTCGCGATCACCCAGGGACAGGGCCTCGCAAGGCTCACCAGCGTGTCGGCTTCGGCCTCCTACTCGCTTTCCGGCGACGGCAGGATAGACGGCAACGACGGCAGCGACACCGGAGGCGGAGCCACTTCCAACACGAGCTACTACCAGCGCAACTTCTACCACCCCGTCACGGGAGAATACGTGCCGGGAGGCTGGCTGTACTACACGAACCCCAACGCCCCGTGGTCAATCAACTTCAACGCGCTGTTCAGCCTGTCGAGGAGCTATTCCTACGACGCCACGCTGCAGCAGCTGATGAAAAAGGACCGCATCACGGCCACGCTCAACGCCGCCGGCAACATACGCCTGACGCCCAAGATGTCCATCAACATCTCCACGGGCTTCGACTTCATGGCCAAGAAGCTCACCACCACGCAGTTCAGCGCCACCTACGACCTGCACTGCTTCAACATCTCCGTGTCGTGGGTGCCTCTCGGGACCTGGAAGTCCTACAGCTTCAGGATAGCCGCCAACGCGGCCGCGCTCGCCGACCTGCTGAGATTCAAGAAGAGCGACAGCTATTGGGATAATCAATAATTTTAAGTATATTTGCCGCGTCATTTTTCCGGCCATTTCTGTCACTCAGTTATTTATCGGCCGTCCACAAAATAACTCTTATCATTTATGCCACATCGACTTTTCGAGCTGAATGCGATGAGCAGAGAACAGCTTGAGACTATTGCAAACGAACACAATGTCAAGGGTATCAAGAAACTTGACGACGAAAATCTAGCATACGCGATATTGGACGCAGAGGCGAAGGAGGAATCGGTGAAGCCGACCCCCGAGAAGCCCAAGGTGCGCAGGGGACGTCCTCCAAAGCAGAAAGCGGCCGCAGAGGCCAAGGCCGAAACGGCCGGAAGCACCGCGGGCGACGCGCCTGCCGAGGAGAAGAAAACCCGGAAGACGGCCGAAGCCAAACCGGCGGACGCCGCTGCAGCTCCCAAGAAAAGAGGCCGTAAACCCGCGGCCGCAAAGGCTGAGACCGCTCCCGCAGCGGAGACAGCCGACGCCGTAGCCCCTGCCGGCACCGGCGAACCCGCGGTCGAGGCTCCCCAGAAGCAGCAGAGCAAGCGCGGAAGGAAGAAGAGCCAGCAGCCCGAGCAGACCGAAGCCCCCGCAGCACCAGCGCAGACAGCCGACGAGAACCGCGAAGCCCAGACTCCCCGCGAGCCCAGGGAGCAGCAGAGGCCCTATTTCCAGCAGGACGGAGACAGGCCGCAGAAGCAGCGCTTCCAGCAGCACGGCTACAACAACCAGGGCCAGTACAGGCAGAACTTCCAGCAGCCCAGGATGAAGCCCGTGTTCTTCGAAGAGACGGTGGAGGCCACCGGGGTCCTCGAGATCATGCCCGACGGCTACGGCTTCCTGCGCTCATCCGACTACAACTACCTCAACTCGCCCGACGACATCTACGTTTCGCAGCAGCAGATCAAGAACAACGCCCTCAAGAGCGGCGACACCGTGACCGGCGAGATCCGTCCTCCGCGCGAAGGCGACAAGTACTTCCCCCTCGTGAACATCAAGTCCGTCAACGGACGCTCCACCGAATACATCAGGGACCGCGTACCCTTCGACTTTCTGACCCCGCTCTTCCCCGACCAGAAGTTCAACCTTCTCGGCAACGGTCACATGAGCGACGTGAGCTGCCGCATAGTCGACATGTTCTCACCTATCGGAAAGGGTCAGCGAATGCTCATCGTCTCTCCTCCGAAAGCCGGAAAGACCCTGCTGCTCAAGAGCATCGCCAATGCGATAGCCGACAACCACCCCGAGGTCTACGAAATCGTGCTGCTCGTGGACGAGCGCCCCGAGGAGGTGACCGACATGCAGCGCTCCGTGAAGGCGGAGGTGGTGGCCTCGACTTTCGACGAACCTGCCGAGAAGCACGTGAAGGTGGCCAACATGGTCATCGAGAAGGCCCGCAGGCTGGTGGAGTGCGGCCACGACGTGGTGATCCTGCTTGATTCCATCACCAGGCTCGCCCGCGCCTACAACACCGTGCAGCCCGCCTCGGGAAAGGTGCTGACCGGAGGTGTCGACGCCAACGCGCTCCAGAAGCCCAAGAGGTTCTTCGGCGCTGCCCGCAACATCGAGGGCGGAGGCTCGCTGACCATACTCGCCACCGCGCTCACCGAAACCGGCTCCAAGATGGACGACGTGATCTTCGAGGAATTCAAGGGCACCGGCAACAGCGAAATCCAGCTGGACCGCACCCTGGCCAACCGCAGGATTTTCCCGGCGGTCAACATCCTGCTCTCGGGAACCCGCCGCGACGACCTGCTCTACACCAGGGACCAGAGCCAGCGCATCTGGATACTCAGAAAGCTGCTCGCCGAGATGAACTCCACCGAGGCGATGAACTTCATGCTCCAGCTGATGGACGAGTTCAAGACGAACCAGGACCTGCTGGACAACATGTCGAAGATATCTTCGCGCGACTAGCGGCTATTTAGTGCCGAATATGCGATCGCCTGCATCACCCAGCCCGGGTACGATGTAGGCGTCGCTGTTCAGATGGTCGTCCACCGCCGCCACATAGATGTCCACGTCGGGGTGCTCCCTCTGAACCTTCGCGACCCCTTCGGGCGCGGCCACGAGACACATCAGGCGGATGTTCGTGCAGCCGTACTCCTTGAGCATGGTCAGCGCGTCGCAGGAGCTGCCGCCGGTGGCCAGCATCGGGTCAGTCACGATCACCATCCTGTCCTTGATATCCTCGGGCAGCTTGCAGTAGTAGACCACCGGCAGATGGGTCTCCTCGTCGCGGTAGAGGCCGATATGGCCTATCTTCGCCACCGGCACGAGGTTCATCAGGCCCTCCACCATTCCGAGCCCCGCCCTGAGTATGGGCACCACGGCGAGCTTGCGGCCCGAAACCCTCTTCGACTGCATCTTGCAGATCGGGGTCTCTATCACCACGTCCTCGAGGGGGATGTCGCGGGTGACCTCGTAGCCCATAAGCAGTGAAATCTCCTTCAGAAGCTCCCGGAAGTCCTTGGAGCCCGTGTCCTTGTCGCGCATGATGGTCAGCTTGTGCTGGATCATGGGATGGTCGATAATGTGCAGCTGGCTCATAACAGAAAGAATTTTAGTAAAGGTAATATATTTTTTCCGTATTTTTGCGCAGCAATCTCCACGCACATGCCAAGAATATACTGCAGGAACACCGGTACCTTCAGGGAATTCACCGAGGGGACCACTTTGCTTGAAATGCTCCCCGCCTTCGAGTTCGACAGACCCTGCGACATACTTGCCGCCAAGGTCAACAACGTGACCGAAGGCCTGCTCTTCAAGGTCTTCAACAACAAGGACGTCGAATTCACCGACTACCGCAGCTACATAGGCCGCAACGTCTACTGCCGCTCGCTGTGCCTGCTGCTCTGCAAGGCGGCCGAGGACATCTTCCCCGGATGCAGGGTGAGCCTGCGCCGCCCGATTTCCAAAGGATATTTCTGCAGCATAGCCAGGAGCGGCGGCGAGGCTCTCTCGGAAGCCGACATCGAGGCGATATCCGCGCGGATGAACGAGCTCGTGGAGCTTGACCTCCCCTTCCGCCGCCACGACGTGCAGGCCGGAGAGGCCGTCGGGCTCTTCCGCAGTCTCGGCAGGCAGGACGCAGCGAGGCTCATGGAGACCTGCGGCGACGTCTACATCAGCTACTACAGCCTCGACGGCTACTCCGACTACTACTGCGGTTCGCTCGTGCCCTCCACCGGATATCTGAGGATATGGAGCCTGACACCCTACCGCGACGGAATGATACTCCGGGTACCCGACAGGCACCACCCCGACAGGCTCGCCCCCTTCTACGAGCAGCCCAAGACCTTCGACGTCTTCTCCGAGGCCATGCGCTGGAACCGGATAATGAAGCTCGACAATGTGGGCGACGTGAACCGCTCCTGCCTGAACGGCAACGCCTCCGACCTCATCCTGGTGGCCGAGGCCCTGCAGGAGAAGAAGATAGTGCAGATCGCCGAGGAAATCGAGCGCCGCAGCCAGGGCGCGGAGCCCGTGAAGCTGGTGCTGATCACCGGACCTTCGAGCAGCGGCAAGAGCACCTTCTGCAAGCGGCTCAGCGTGCAGCTGAAGGCCTGCGGGCTGCATCCCGTGTCATTCTCCACCGACGACTACTTCGTAAACCGCCTCGACACCCCCAAGCTGCCCGACGGCAACTACGACTTCGACAATTTCGACACCGTGGACCACGACTACCTGCAGAGCGACGTCCTGAAACTGCTCGCCGGAGAGGAGGTGGAGGTCCCGGAGTACAATTTCGTGACCGGCATGCGCGAGTTCAACGGCAAGCGCCTCAGGCTCGGCGAGGGCGCGGTGCTGCTCGTCGAGGGCATCCATGCGCTCAACCCCATGCTCACCGACAAGGTGCCGGCGTCGAGCAAGTTCAAGATCTTCATCAACACCATCACCAGCATCTCGCTGGACGACCACAACTGCATCCCCACGAGCGACAACAGGCTGCTGCGCCGCATCGTGCGCGACTTCAAGATGGGCTCCTACAGCGCCCGCCAGACCATATCCAACTGGCCCAACGTGCGCAGGGCCGAGGTGAAATGGATCTATCCCTTCCAGGAGGAGGCCGACGTGCTGTTCAACTCCGCCTACCTCGTGGAGTTCGCGGTGCTGCGCAACCACGCGGAGAGGATACTCGCCACCGTCCCGAAGAACTGCCAGGAATACGGCGAGGCCCACAGGCTGCTGCACTTCCTGCACTACTTCATCCCGGTGTCCGACAAGGAGATCCCGCCCACTTCCCTGCTCCGCAGCTTCATCGGCGGCAGCAGCTTCGAATAGCCCACGAACAACGTTGGCCCATATTTGCGTTTTTGTTGTCCGAATTTGTAATCCGACTTGAAGAATTTGCAATCCGGCCGCAAAACATCTAACTTTGGACCTATATGGATTTCAAGATACAACTGCCCGCGGACTTTTCCCCGGAAGAAAGGGCTGAACGGGCCCGCAACAATTTCCTGAACGGCTACAACTGCTGCCAGTCGGTGCTGCTCGCGTTCTCCGACCTGCTTGAGAGCCAGGTCTCAGCCGAACTGCTCTCCGTAATAGGCTCCGGCTTCGGGGGCGGCATGGCCCGTCTGCGCGAAGTCTGCGGCAGCTTCAGCGGCGCCGTGGCGATGGCCGGCTTCATCTCCCCCGCCGACGACCCTTCGGTCAAGGAGGCCCGCACCGCTAACTACGCCCTCGTGCAGAAAATGGCCGCCGAATTCAAGGAACTCAACGGCGGCAGCATAGTCTGCGGCGAGCTCCTGGGACTCCGGAAGCGTCAGGATACGGAAAGCCCCGAACCTTCGGACCGCACCCCCGAGTACTACAAGAAGCGCCCCTGCCCCCAGATAATCTACAACTCCGCCCTCATCGTGGCCCGCAACCTCCTGGAGCGGCAATAGGCTCCAGTTCCGGCAGACCGCTTCCATAGCAACAATTATTCGCGCAGCCTTGAGTCGATGATGATGGTCACAGGACCGTCGTTCACCAGTTCGACCTGCATGTCGGCGCCGAATATGCCCCGCTTCACCTCAACGCCGCACTCCCGCTCCAGCAGCTGGCAGAACCGCTCGTAGAGAGGTACCGCCGTCTCATGACCTGCCGCGCGTATGTACGAGGGGCGGTTTCCCTTGCGCGTGGAGGCGGTCAATGTGAACTGCGACACCGCGAGCAGTTCGCCTCCCGCGTCCGTAACGCTGAGGTTCATCACCCCGTCTGCGTCGTCGAAGATGCGCAGGCGCGCGGCCTTGGATGCCAGCCACGCGGCATCCTCCTCAGTGTCGCCGTTCTCCACGCCCACGAGTATCATCAGGCCGCAGCCGATCTGCGAGACCGCGCTGCCGTCCACGCACACCGAGGCGCGGCTCACTCTCTGGATCACTATTCTCATATCAACGAAAAACGGGGCGACCTTCCGGGCCGCCCCTGTGGATTTATTCTGCTACGTCGAACTTGTGAACCTCCGGGTTGGCGGCGGTGTAGGGTTTCCAGCTGTCGTTGCCGGAGTCGCCGTTGGGGTTGCCGTATTTCGCGAAGTTGGTCCAGGCGTCGAGCATCTGCTCGCTAAGCAGGTGGTCGGCCTCGGTGAACGGGCGCCACGAGTTGTCGAGGGTGCCGAACATGTACCAGAGTTCCGCAGAGTGGAAGGCTCCGGAGTCGTCGCCGGGCAGGCGGCGCATGAACTCGTAGACGTAGGTCGGCTGCTGGCTCTGCTGCTCGCGGGTGGTGGCGAAGCGGCCTATGGGCTCTGTCATGTCGCTCATGTCGTCGAGGTTCCAGCCTATCATATAGGGGATGTCGGCGATCTCGCCGTCGAGTGCCGCCTGATCGAAGCCCTTGGGAAGGAGTTCGCCGTCGGTAACGGGAGAGAGCATCAGGTAGGTCTTCTTGGCGGCCATGTACTGTCCGAGGAGGCTCTGCACCTGCTCGGTGCTCAGCGCGCGCATCTGCTCGAGGGTGGTGCATCCGGCCATGTCCATGATGTCCTTGCCTATGGCCATGCTCTGCTCCATCGGGCTCTCGCGTATGAACTCGCCGAGTCCGCCGCCGCTCTGGATGATGGCGCGGGAGAGCAGGCCGCGGGTCACGGGCGATGCGACCATGTTCTTGACGCTGGCGGCGCCGGCGCTCTGTCCGAACACGGTGATGTTGTCGGGGTCACCGCCGAAGCCGGAGATGTTGCGCTTCACCCACTGCAGCGCGGCAGCCTGGTCCCAGGTGCCGTAGTTGCCGCAGGTCCCGCCGGCCTCCTCGGCAAGCAGAGGGTGGCAGAGGAATCCGAAGATGCCGAGGCGGTAGTTGATGGTCACGAGTATCACCCCGCGCTCCGCCCAGGCCTGGCCGTCCATGGTCACCTCATGGCCCCAGCCGTTGGTGTAGGCGCCGCCGTGGATCCATACGGCCACCGGCAGCTTCTTCTCGGGCTTGCCCGCGGCGTCACCGGGGGTCCAGACGTTGAGATAGAGGCAGTCCTCGTTGAATTCGGGGTCGCCCTCCCAGTAGAATTCCTTGGTGTAGAACGACTCGGGGTCGGAGTGAGGGGGTTGCACCGCGGCGGGACCGAAGCTGTCGCATACGCGCACGGTGTCCCAGGCCGCTACGGGCTGGGGCTTCTGCCAGCGCAGCTCGCCCACGGGAGGCGCGGCATACGGGATGCCCTTGAACACTATGGTGCTCCCGTCTTCGGCGAGCACGCCCTGCACCTTGCCGCTGTCGATTGTCACGACGGGGTTGCCGTTTCCCCCTGCGTTGCCGCAGGCCGTCAGCGCAGCAGCCGCTGCCGCCAACATGATGAATCTGCCTAATCTGTTCATATCGTCTGTGTTTTGGAATGTCCGTCCGTCGCCATGCGCACAGCCCCGCTGAGCCGCACGCATCGCAAAGGTAAATATACGAAGTTTTCATTGTTTTAGTCCTTATTTTTGGTTATAATTGTGTTAACCACATTTGCTAACCCTAAAAACCAACCATTATGAAAAGTCTTTCCTGCAGCATGAAGAAGCTGCCATCCTGTTTGATTGTCGGTATCCTGACCCTGGCGGCAGGCGAATTCTGCCATGCGCAGAATTCGGAGCTGCACGTGACGGTGATGTGGGATGGTTTCGGAAGAGGAGGGCTGGTTCCGGTTACGAATTTCGACATTGAACTGTCGTCCGAAGGCTATTCCTACGAAGGAAAATATAACCACATCAACACGACCGCCATCTACCATGATGTGCCGGAAGGGCGGCTGGCCATAAGAATTGACAATGCATCCCTCCCCGAGATAAAGCCTTTCTCCGACAGCATCACGGTCCATAAAGGAACCAACGCCGTCATAATAGAGATGGACTCTTCCGGCGAAAGGAAGACGCGCCTGACAGATTTCGACGGCAACGAACTTCCGATCCCGCCCGAATATGCGCAGCGGTTCGGCACTCGCCCCGACGGCACCTACTACGTCCCCAGACCTGTGCGCCCGAGGACGGGCTCGACGACCGACGGCCAGCGGGTCCTCTATTCGAGGGTGTTCTGCCTGGACTCCGGGATCAGCAATCCTGCGATAGAGTTCATGGAGGAGAACGGATGGGCGAAGACGGGCGAAGTCGACTTCGAGCCCGGCTTCGGCCTGGTCCTGCTCGACCCGGACGTCCACTGGTCATGGAAAAACGGAGCATACGTATTCTGGAAAGACTGACAAACCATCGCCTATGAAAACCGGATTCAAGCTGCCGGCCTGCATCCTGGCGCTGCTGTTCTCATGCCTGGCGGCGCCGGCGCAGGAGAAATGCGGCATCATCGGATATGTCCATGAGTTCATCGAGGTGTTCGGGAAGGAGCAGAGTGTGGCCGTGGGCGGCTACGAGGCCGTTCTGATGACGGCCGAAGACACCCTCAGAGTAGTGTCGCACAACGGCGACTTCCAGTTCAGGGACCTCGACCCCGGCACGGTGAGGCTGCTCGTGGTCAAGGACGGATACCTCCCGTTCGATGACAACATCACGCTCACGCAGGGCGACCAGGCCGTGACCATAGAACTGACCCACGAAGGCGAGGAGCTGAGCGGCGCAGTGGCCACCGCCGTCCAGCCCGTGCTGACCATGAAGGGCGACACGCTGGTGTTCCACGCCGACGCCGTGAAAAGGATGACCGGCGACTACGCCATCGACCTCATAGCCCAGATGCCCGGAGCCGAAGTTTCCGACATGGGCATCACCATCCATGGCAAGCAAGTCTCCCGCGCCTACGTGAACGGCGTCCTGGTCTTCGGCAGAGACCCTATGGACGCGATGCGGCACCTCGCCGCCGAGCAGGTCGTCACCATGAACATCTACGACGAGGCTCCCCTGGGAACCGACGAGGACCTGGTCGAAGCCCCGCAGAAAGAGCGGGTCATCGACATTCACACCAAGGATCCGATATTCGACGTCACCGACCTGCAGGCCATGCTGTCCGGAGGGGCGGACAAGGAGAAGAACATCGACGGGAAGCTGCAGGAAAGGTACATCGCCGGCCTGTCCGGCAACTTCTTCTCCGAAAACCTCCAGGTCAAGGCCGACCTTCTGGCGAACAACGTCGGCCTGGGCCAGTCCATCAGCATGGGCGGCAGTTCGTTCAGCACGCCCGCATCCGCACTGACCTCGCAGACCGTCAGGAACTACGCTCGGGTTTCCGTCGAGAAGTACTGGGGCCGCAACTACAACACGCGGACAGGACTCTCCGTGGGCTACACCTACTCCGACTCCTACACCAGAAGCCCGCAGAAAAGCATCGTGGAGCAGTTCAAGACCGAGCTGAGCCCGGCAAGGACCATCAGCGACTCCACCTCCAGCGTCAGCCGCATCAGAAGCCACAGCCTGAACACCGGCTTCCAGAAAAGCCTCGGCGAAAGCCTCAGTATGAACTGGCTCAACAATCTCAGCCTCCACCAGAGCCTCGGCACCTCCGACGTGGTCAGAGAGAACAATGTTGAAGGTGAAGTCTACAAGGAGAACAGCAGCAGCAGAACCGACGAAGACGGATGGTCGATAAACGAGAGTCTGTCCTTCACCGGATGGAGCGGCACAAGCCGGAACCCCTATTCCATCAACTTGAAGTTCAGCGCCGACAAGGGGAACACCTCGGGATTCAACGTCGACACCCTGCGCTCTTCCGCATCCCGGCGCTATCTCGAGATGTCGGGCGACAAGCTCAACTGGAACGCGGGCGCCGCATTCGACTACTCCCTGCTGTTCAAGAACGGAAAGCACCAGGAGCGGCTGAACTTCGCCCTGTCGTCCGAGTACGCAAAGAACAACAAGAAGCAGGCGAGCTTCGACCTGCTGGGCGGCGACCCCGTCGCCGACATGGTCAACACCTACGACTACACCTACAGCGCACTCACCAGCAAGGCCGGACTCACCTTCTCAAGACTGTATTTCAGTGCCGGCCTGAGCGTCCAGCATTCATACCTCACGGACACGGAGAGGATACCCGCCGACGGAAGCCTGAGCAAGTCTTACATCTCACTCATCCCGTATATCCACCTCTACAGCGGCAAGGGCACGGACCTGAGTCTGAGCTCGAGCGTCCAGCTTCCGTCGCTGGAGCAGATACGCAAGCGCGTCGACAACACGAACCCCTATCTGGTGGTAGCCGGCAATCCCGACCTCAGACCTGGCCACACCTACAATCTTTCCTTCACCACCGGAAGTTTTTTCAGCCTCAATCCCCGGAATCTGAATATTAACGTCATTTTCACCGACCATCCCATAGTCAGCAGGGAAAGGGTCTTCCAGTCGTCCACCTTCCTCCCGGAATACGACGGCTACGAGATGCCCGCGGGCTCCATGCTCCGCTACTACGACAACGCCGACTGGGCCCTGAACGCGAAGCTCCGATATTCGGACGGGACGGGAATCGATTTCAGCGAGAAGATGAAGCCCATAATATTCTCCTACAATCTGGGAGCGACAGCCGCCGTCAATCCCTCCTACCTCATGGACGAGCTCTACAGGACGACCGACCTGAGCGGAAGCGCAGGCTTCAGCCTGAACTACACTCCGACCGAAAAGCTGCGCCTGAGCCTGAGCGCCGGCGCCGCCTACACGAGAAGCAGCAGCTCCATCAGCGACGCAGTCATCCAGGCCCTGAACTGGAACTACGGCACGACCCTCAGGTACACCCCCTGGGACTTCGCCTTCCTCGAAGCCCGATACAACAACAGTTCGCGGCTGATACTCGGCAGCGACAACGTCTGGGGCAACGATTTCCTCAAAGTCTCGCTGGGAGGCAGCCTGCTCGACGGCAAGCTCAGCATCATGCTGGAGGGAATAGACCTGCTCAACAACAAGGACATGTACACCACGTCCTACACCGAGAACTCCTTCACCCAGAGCTTCAAGCCCGTGTTCGGACAATATGTCCTCCTGACCCTGAGATACCGCTTCAACTCCACCCAGGGCAAGAGCTTCAGAAGCACCATCAGCAGCGGCAGCGAACAGCTCCGGGCATTCTAGGGCGCGGCAGTGGAGGACGGGGCAGTGGAGGACGGGGCAGTGGAGGGCGGGGCAAAATTCCCAGCGGCATTGATCCCGGCTTCATAGCGCCGCCCGCTTCTTGTCGCGGTGGATTTTCTTGTTGCGGTGGATTTGCAATCTGCTGCCTTTGCCGCAACAGGCAAACATCTTGTCGCGGTGGATTTGTGTTGCGGTGGATTTGCAATCCGCCGCTGCGTGGCTATCGACATCAGATTCTGCTCGCTCGCCGCCACCCCGTACTGCTGCGCCGCCATGTCGTTCATCATCGGTATCAGAGTCTGCAGCGACGCGGTCGTCTGGAGGAACTTCGCCAGCTGCTGCGCTGCGGAGATCTGGAACTGGCCGTCCACCACTCCGAGCTCCTCCTGCGCGTCCGTCAGGGAGATGATTGCGTCCACCTGCTCCTGCGTCGCCCCCATCACGGTCTTCATCGACTGCGCGAGTCGAGTCTCGTTCGCGCTCGCCGCGTTGAATTCCGCCGACAGCGAGCCGAAAGCACTCTCGATACCCCGGATGAGAGTCTCCATCCCACGGAAGGCCTCGGCAGCCTGGTTCATGTCAAGAAGTTTTTGGCCAAGTTCTTTTGCTTCGGAAGCTGTTGTACCAAGTACCTTCTTCAGACTCTCCGCATCTTTTGCAAGAATCTGGAAGGTCTTGACGTCACCGTCAAGCTTGAAGGTTATTGTAGCTGTCGAACCGCTCATGTATTTGTTTATTTACTTACAATTACTTATATTGTGGACAACAATCAAATTTGTCATGACCACGCTGATGTCCATATTACTGTCTACTTACAAATACGCGGACATGTCATTCTGGGAAAGACTTTGGGATTTCTTCAAAACTTATCCTGTAGTGTGCCTCTTCGGTTTACTGTTTTGCCTTTTAGGCGTAGTTATAGTTTGGGGATCCTGCAAGTGCGATCCTTGGAAAACTGATACCGGACGACACAAAAGGAACACTATGTTCCCCTACTGATTACCTTTTTCCAGCATCTCCTTGACTTTCAGAAATCTGCCCTCCGTGCTCCTTGCCGGAGGGCTTTTCCTCTCAGTCTGCGCCGCCGCGTCCCAGGGGAACTTCAGCACGTCCGACGGCTTCAGCCGCTTCTTGCTCCAGGGCTGCAGGATGAACGCCGACAGCGTCCTCGCCATCTCCCAGCCACTCCGCACCCTTGACTCCTCGGCCTCCAACCACGCTCCGTGAGCCTGCCGAAACTCCTCAGGGGTCATCGAGCAGAAGTCCGCCAGGCTCATCCCCATCGCGCCGACGGCAACGCCCAGCAGCTCCGCTATCCCCGCGGCTTTTTTTTTGAGCCGTCGCCCTCTGTCGCGGCAGATTTGCTATCTGCCTCCGTCCGTATCCCGGCGCTCATTCGCTCCATGTCCTCCGGGCCTATGAGGTCGCAGAACTCGTCAAGCTCCAGCCCGAACGCCACTCCGTCAGCCGAGCAGGCCGAAGCCGTGCAGCAGTAGAGCAGCGTCGCGCCTATGCTCCTGACCTCAACCATTGCCTGTTGTGAAAAATAATTGTAACTTTAGGGTATGGGGACATTCATCGGAGTAATAGTGGTAATAGCGCTTTTCTGCGCCTATAGTTATTTTGCATACCGAATCTCTTTTCGCCCTTTAAACAAAGCCCTCGAGGAACTTGAGAAGCAGAAACAGGATCTCGACTCCGCCCGGACTACCGAGATAGAGAAGGAGCCGTCGAAAGACCCCGAAGAAAAATCCGACGACATGCCCCAAACTCGCGACTAATTCTCCGCCGCCATCGCAACTGGCAAACACCGTCAGAGGTTCATCCCGATGCACCTACGACCACAGGCAGCTCCGCTATTTTCTATGGTCCTGGCCTCGACCTTGCCTGTTGTAAATTATTTTCAACCTTTGTAATTTTGATTCAGCTTTACAGCCAATATAGAGAAATTAGATGAAACGCTTTTCAGCTAATGAGCGATAGTAATCTGCCGAGACGACGGCGTAGAACCATTGCCGACAGCTGCCAGTTGAGGAGGACTCACCATCCGCGATATTGTTTCCTGAAATTCACCTGCTCTACGGAACAGCTCTGCAGGCCGTTCCAAGGCATATTCCCTGCGCAGGTATAACCATTTTCCTTACACCTCGCCGCGCTGCCGTCGTTCCGGACACCTGCAGGGCACATCAGGCGCGCAGGTGATTTTCACGAAGGAACTTGACCGTTGCGGCAGCCACCGCCAGCTGATGAAAAACACCTGGCTCAAGGAGCTGCCTCTTGCGTGAACAGATCGAGGACCGGCGAGTCAGGTCTAACGGATTTCAGTAGACACGACTCCTGCTGAGCCCCCTGGGCGCACGCCGCGCAGGTGGTCCGGAGTCAGGTGTTTTGCAAGAAGGCAAAAGTTGAAATTTAGTAGTCCCGGCGGGACAACGCTGAGGCCATTCCAGGGCCGGTAGCTGGTACTAATGGACCCAAATTGGTTCCAGCAGTCCCAGCGGGCGGCCATCCACCGCCGCAGAACAGCTGCATTTGGTACTAATGAATTTCAAATCCGGCTGATGAGGGACACACAGGGCAGATTTGCACGTTGACGCAGAATCTGCTGCTTGGCCGCCGGGCACGCGCTGCGGGGAGCTCCGCGG
>JADILW010000081.1 GCA_017695095.1 Candidatus Cryptobacteroides avistercoris
GTCCTGCGGTCGCGATCGCGGTCGCCGCCGTTCTGACGGGGCCTGCGGGTCGGCTCCACGTAGCCCTCGGGCTTCTCGGTCAGCGCACGCATCGAAAGACGCATCTTTCCGGTCTTGGGATCGATTTCGAGCAGCTTGACATCGACCTCGTCGCCGACGCTCAGCACGTCCTCGACCTTGTCAGTCTTGTCCCATGCGATTTCAGACACATGGAGCAGTCCCTCCTTGCCGGGGAGAATCTCCACGAAAGCGCCGAACTCGAGGATGGACACGACCTTTCCGTGGTAGACCTGGCCCACCTCGGGAACGGCGCAGATGGCCTTGATCCAGTCAATCGCCTTCTGCATGTTCTCCTTGTTGTCGGAAGCGATGTCCACGACACCCTCGGTGAGGTTGGTCCCGGGTATGGGCTCCTCGTCGATGTTGATGGTGGTGCCTGTCTCCTTCTGGATCTTCTGGATGGTCTCTCCTCCCTTGCCGATGATGGCTCCGATGAACTCGGCGGCAACCCTGAGCTGCTCGATGCGAGGCACGAAGGGCTTGTAGTCCTCACGGGGTTCGCTGATGGTCTTCATCATCTCGCCCATGATGTGCATGCGGCCCTGGCGAGCCTGCTCGAGCGCCTTTGCGAGCACGTCGTATGAGAGTCCGTCGACCTTGATGTCCATCTGGGTGGCGGTGATGCCGTCAGCGGTACCGGTCACCTTGAAGTCCATGTCGCCGAGATGGTCCTCGTCGCCGAGAATGTCGGTGAGGATGGCGTAGCGGTCGTTGGGATGGATCTCGTCGGTGATGAGTCCCATGGCCACTCCGGCAACGGGCTTCTTGATCTTCACGCCGGCGTCCATGAGGGCGAGGCAGCCGCCGCATACGGAAGCCATTGAGGAAGAACCGTTGGACTCAAGTATGTCTGAAACCACGCGGATTGCATAGGGGTTCTCGGGAGCGAGAGGAACCACGGGCTTGAGAGCTCTGAGAGCCAGGTTTCCGTGACCGATCTCGCGGCGTCCGACTCCGCGCTGGGGTCTCGCCTCTCCGGTTGCGAAGGGAGGGAAATTGTAGTGGAGCACGAACTGCTGGTCGTCCTGGATCAGCACCTCGTCGGTCTCCTTCATGTCGAGCTTGGTTCCGAGGGTCACGGTAGCCAGCGACTGGGTCTCGCCGCGGGTGAAGATGGCTGAACCGTGGACGCAGGGCAGGTAATCCACCTCGCACCAGATGGGACGCACCTCGTCGCACTTGCGGCCGTCGAGACGCACTCCCTCGTCGAGAATCATGTTGCGCATGGCCTCCTTCTCCTCGTGGTGGTAGTACCTCTCCACGAGAGGGGTCTTCTCCTCGAGCTCCTCCTCGGGTATGGTTGCGAGGAACTCCTCCTTGATGGCCTTGAAGCCCTGCTCGCGCTCCTTCTTGGGCTTGGCGGACTTGGCGAGGGCGTAGCACTTGTCGTAGCAGAAGTCGTGAACGGCCTTCTTGAGCTCCTCATCCTCGACGTCGTGGGGATAGTCGCGCTTGTTCACGTCAGTTCCGAGCTCGTGCATGAGCTCCTTCTGCACGCGGCAGTGCCTCTTTATCTCCTCGTGGGCGAACTTGATGGCCTCGAGCATGTCGTGCTCGCTGACCTCCTTCATCTCGCCCTCGACCATCATGATGTTCTCCTCGGTGGCGGCGACCATGAGGTCGAGATCCGCATCGTTCATCTGGGAGAAGTTGGGGTTGATCACGAACTCACCGTTGATGCGGCACACGCGGACCTCTGAGATGGGGCCGCCGAAAGGCAGGTCGGAGGTGGCGAGGGCGCAGGAAGCGGCAAGACCCGCAAGAGCGTCGGGCTGTATGTCCTTCTCAGCTGAAATCAGGGTTACGTTCACGAATACCTCGAGGTGGAAGTCATCCGGCCAGAGAGGACGGATGGGGCGGTCGATCAGACGCGAGATCAGAATCTCGTAGTCGCTGGACTTGCCCTCCCTCTTCATGAAGCCGCCGGGGAAGCGGCCTGCAGAATAATACTTTTCCTTGTAGTCTACGGTCAGAGGCATGAAATCGGTGCCTTCCTTCACTTCTTCAGCTGCCGTGACGGTGGCAAGCAGCATCGTGCCACCCATCTTCACCACGGCCGAGCCGGCTGCCTGTTTCGCCAGCTTGCCGGTCTCGATTTCGATCACGCGGCCGTCCGCGAGCTCGATTCTTTTGTTGATGATGTTCATTATTGTGTTTCTTTACGTCTTGGTCTTCAATAAAAGGGGATGGCTCCCAAGGAACCATCCCCTGATTTCCCCTATCGTGACTATCGGCGGAGTCCGAGCTCCTTGACGATATTTCTGTATCTCTCGATGTCGACCTGCTGGAGATAGTCCAGGATCTGACGTCTCTTGCCGACCAGACGCAGAAGAGAACGACGGGTAACATTGTCCTTCTTGTTCTTCTTCACGTGCTCGGTAAGGTGAGCGATACGGTAGGAAAATAAAGCAACTTGACTCTCCGGAGAGCCGGTGTCCTTATTAGACTTTCCGTACTTCGCGAAAATCTCTTGCTTCTTCTCAGGCAGCAAATATTCAGCCATTTAGCAAAAAATTAAGGTTAATAAAAACATAACTCGCTTTCCAACAACGGAAAAGCCTGCAAATTTAATCAATTTCCCGCTCTTTCCAAATTATTTTCAGCCAATTGCGGCCTGCCGGCGGTTGCGGTGCATCCTGGAAGGGTTTCACCTCAGAAATTGAGGGCGAAGCCGATTCCGTGGCGCTGCACCCCGAAGTCCAGCGAAGGAGCGAAGGCGGCTCCGGGCTTGCGCCGAGCGTTCTGCTCGCCGACCACCTTCTCGAGCATGTCGTTGCCAGACAGGTGAAGCGGAATGCCGACAAGCAGCAGCACACCGCCGGACAGGAGCGCAGCCGTAGCCCCCTCGCCAGGCATCCTCAACATTGAAAGCCCTGTACACACGACGGCACTGCCGACCAGCCAGGTGCTCATTCCCCAGAGTCTCATGGACTCGCCGGTACGCCAGCGGTCGTAGAGATCGGGATCGAGCACAGCTCCCGGAGAGACCCGCGCCCCCTTGACGAGCAGCGATGTCCCGTCGCGATAGAGCGTCCCCTCCGGATATTCGGAATAGAAATAAAGGTCGGCGTCGTAGCCTCCCACCTGACCCCGGAACCTCCTGACCATTCCGGCTTCAGTCCCCGGGGCTCCGTAGGTCTCGACCTCTCCGTTCTCGTAGCGGACCTGCAGGACCTCCGAAAGCAGGATATGATAGTCCGGCCCGTCGGGATTGCTCCATTTCTTGTAGACAAGCTCCTCCGTGCCCACTTCAAGCACCTTGGCCTCTATCTCACGTCCGTCCTTCGTGGAAATCACGTCCTGGGCGGAAAGGGCTCCGCAGAACAGCAGCGCGAAAAGTGCTGACAAGATTCTTAACTTGCACATGACGAAAACATTTTGAACATTACCATCTGTTATGATGAATCTTCGCGGGGTTCCACTTGTCCTTGGGCCGCTCAGCACCGGCTGGAGAACCTATCGGCACCACGCACAGAGGCATAACGGTCGCAGGCATGGGAATCACGGACTTCACGGCCGCGGAGCGCTCCGGGTCGGAGGCCGCAGTCCACACGGCTCCCAGCCCGAGAGCCTCGGCTGCGAGAAGCAGGTTCTCGGTCGCCGCGGAGGCGTCGTGCTCCCAGAAAGGATTCTCCGAAACAGAACCGTCGGAATGCGCGATCATGGTCTCGGCGCAGACTATGACAGCCAGCGGAGCCTGGGCGAGCATCTTCGCATACTTGAGCCGGGCAGCCAGGGCGTCGAGGGTGGCGCGGTCGTCGACCACCACGAACTCCCAGGGCTGGCGGTTCTTGGCGGAAGGGGCGGCCATGGCGGCACGCAGCAGGGTTTCCACCATTTCAGCGGGGACGGGTCTGTCCTCGTAGCTTCTTACGCTCATGCGCGACGCGATATTCTCCAATACCGCATTCGCCTTTTCATTGGCATTCATCATGGGTATATGCAGTTTTCATATTCTTTCAAGCGTGGGCAGTCCGCGGCTGCGCAACAGGTCGTCGTAGCGCCGCAGCACCTCGTCGACGCAGTCCTCCCAGGAGCGGACTATGGTCCTGGAGGCATTGTCGCCCGTCCTGCGCACCAGTTCCGGTTCGGAGGCAAGCCTGCGCAGAAGGGACGCGAGCACCTGCGGGTCATTGTCCGTCAGGAAGCCGTTGTAGCCGTCGGTGAGTATCGCGGATGCGGTGGCTCCCCTTGCCATCACGGACGCGGTGTGCAGTGCGGCGGCCTCCCTGACCACCAGCGGTGCGTTGTCGTAGAGCGAGGGGAACAGGAAGAGGTCGGCTGCGGCGTAGTAATCGGTCAGGACCTTGCGGTCCATGACGGTGCCGAGGAAAGTGACCTTGGAATCCAGTCCCTTCTCGCTCACGAGCTGCCGCATCGCATGGGCGGCATATCCGTTGCCTGCAAAAAACATGCGGAACGGAAGGTCGGGAAGCAGCGAAAGCGCCTCGATGACGAGCCTCGGGTTCTTTTCCCAGATATGCTGGCCCACGAAGAGCAGCACGAATTCGCCGGGCGCCACGCCGACCCTCTCCCGGGCTTCGGCGAAGAAGCTTTCCGGATAGTCGGCCACCAGGTCGGAGCCGTTGTCCATGACCTCGACCTCCCCCTTGTAGCCGTATTCCCTGATGACATCGATCACGGACGCCTGAGGCACCCACACGAGGTCGGCCTTCTCGTAGAAGTCGATTATGGCCTTCAGCACCAGGTCCACCGCCGGCCGGGGCAGCACCCTCTCGAAGTCGTCGCGGTACTTCGAATGGAAAGTCGCGACCAAGGGTATCTTCTGCAGCCTCGCCACCCTCAGCGCCGCATGGCCGGAGGTGAAGGGGCAGTGGGCATGGACTATCCTGAAGCCTATCCTGGATATCCTGGCCAGATAGGCGGGGTCGAATTCGGCGATTCCCGTCACATAAGGATGTCGGCGGGGCACCGGGACCGAAAAATAGTCAAGGACCTTGTACGGCAGACTGCCGTAGTCGGTCCCTGGCACGTTGGGAGTGACGACGCAGACTCTCCCCGTCTTCTTCTGCATCCATTCGGCATAGTTCTGCATGCAGACCGACACCCCGTCCATCACAGGAGGGAAGCAGTCGCAGAACAAGCCGACATTAGCCTTTTCAGAAGAAAACATAGATTCTGTCGCAGAAGATGAACCAGACGACCGCCAGCACTATCGCCACGAACACGATCCACCCGAGCCATTTCTTCCATGCGGGAGTCTTCCTGGCATAGGGGTCGGAGATGTTGAGCTTGGGATACCTGGCCACGGAGGTCAGCTTGCCGCCGAATAGTATATTCACGAATACCTTGGAGTTGACGGCCCAGCCGTTGGCGTTGAGCACAGGGCCGAGGTTGCGCTTGCGGAGCTTGCTCCATGCGATGAAGCATGAAGGTCCGGAGATGATCAGCATGATCACGGCAATCGCCACGAGCAGCTGCCACCAGGGAGTCCTCGCGATGCCGGCGGCCAGCTGGGTCAGGAACGAGCCTATGTAGCCCAGGGCCAGGCC
>JADILW010000082.1 GCA_017695095.1 Candidatus Cryptobacteroides avistercoris
GCCGCTCCCAAGGCCTCAGGCGCCGGCAAGGACGTGGTCTCACCTCTCCCCGGAGTGGTCATCAGCGTCGACGTGAAAGTCGGCGACGCCGTGAAGCGCGGACAGAAGGTCGCCGTGATCGAGGCGATGAAGATGGAGAACGAGATCCTCTCCGAGAACGACGGAACAGTCACCGCCGTGCACGTGTCCAAGGGTGACTCCGTTCTCGAGGACGCCAAGATCGTCACCATCGGCTGATGGAAACGATAGTCGAAAGCCTGCAGCAATTCTGGCAGTTCACAGGATTCGCGAATTGCACCTGGCAGCATCTGGCGATGATTCTGATCGGAATCATCTTCATCACGCTGGGTATAGTCAAGAAATGGGAACCCCTCCTGCTCGTGCCCATCGGGTTCGGAATGATCATAGGAAACATTCCGATCTTCCAGGGCCTTCAGGTGGGAATATATGAACAAGGTTCGGTACTGAACATCCTGCACCAGGGCGTGCTTCAGGGCTGGTACCCGCCTCTGATATTCCTCGGCATCGGAGCCATGACCGATTTCTCGGCCCTGATCTCCCAGCCCAGGCTCATATTGATAGGCGCGGCGGCCCAGCTCGGAATCTTCGGCGCATACCTGCTGGCCCTCTCGATGGGCTTCCTGCCCAACGAGGCCGGAGCCATAGGCATCATCGGAGGAGCCGACGGCCCCACCGCCATCTTCCTGAGCTCCAAGCTGGCGCCCCACCTCCTGGGAGCGATCGCGGTCTCGGCCTATTCCTACATGGCGCTCGTGCCCGTGATCCAGAAGCCCATAATGCTGCTTCTGACCACCAAGAAGGAAAGGCTGATCAGGATGAAGAAGCCCCGCGTGGTGAGCCAGAGGGAGAAGATCATCTTCCCCATCGTCGGCTTCATCTGCACCGCGTTCATCGTGCCTTCGGGACTTCCCCTGCTCGGCATGCTCTTCTTCGGCAACCTGCTCAAGGAGAGCGGAGTCACCAAGAGGCTCGCTACCACAGCGGGCGGTCCGCTGATCGACGTGGTCACCACGCTCATCGGACTCACGGTGGGAGCCTCCACCCAGGCCGACGTGTTCCTGACCTCCACCTCGATCAAGATCTTCTTCCTCGGATTCATCTCCTTCGTGATAGCCACCATCGGAGGTGTGCTGTTCGTGAAGTTCATGAACCTGTTCATCAAGGACAAGACCAACAAGATCAACCCTCTGATCGGAAACGCCGGAGTCTCGGCAGTGCCTGACTCCGCACGCGTGTCCGAGATGGTGGGACTCGAGGCGGACCCTTCGAACCATCTGCTGATGCATGCCATGGCGCCCAACGTGGCAGGAGTCATAGGCTCCGCCGTGGCCGCCGGCATACTGCTCGGATTCCTCGGCTGATCGACAATCATACCGCCCTGCAGGGCGACGACTTCCAGACAGGCTGGCCCTATGGTCAGCCTGTTTTTTTTACGTCCGGAGAGTTTCGCGGCCACGGGGGAATCCGGCATTTCAAAACCTTTCAAATTTATTGTGTTTAGTACGGAATTTGTTTAAATTTGCTACGCTGCGCCACTAAGACCAGACTAATAACACTACTACGCCATATGTCCAACAAACTACAGGAATTGACGGACAAGCTATACAATGAAGGCCTGTCCAAGGGAAAGGAAGAAGGAGAGCTCCTGCTCGCGAAAGCCCGCACCGAAGCCGACGAAATCAGGGCTGCGGCCCGCAAGGAAGCCGACGCGATGATAGCCGAAGCGGAGAAGTCGGCGGCAGCGCTCAGGGAAAAGGCCGAATCCGACATCAGGATGGCCTCAGCCCAGAGCCTCCAGGCCACCAGGAAAGACATAGAGAACCTGCTCGTCGGAGCGGTAGTATCCGACAAGGTCGACAAGGCGCTCGCCGACAAGGACTTCGTCAAGGAGATCATCCGCGCAGTCGCCGAAAAGTTCAGCACATCCGAATCCAGCGACATAAACCTCATACTGCCCGCCTCCATGAAGAAGAATCTGGAGAACTGGGTGTCAGGCGAACTTTCCAAAGCCCTCGGCAAGGAGGTCAAGGCCGAATTCAGCAAGAAGATCCAGGGCGGCTTCACCATAGGCCCGAAGGACGGCAGCTGGTTCGTAAGTCTCACCGACGACACCTTCAAGGAACTTATAGCCGAATATCTGCGTCCGGTGACCAGAAAGATTCTCTTCGGTTAGGATGAACAACTACGAATACATCGTCGCCGGGCTCCCTGTGCTGCAGCAGGGGCCTGCCCAGGGTTCGCATGATTCCGCCGCCCGCATACTCTCTTCGATAAGGGAGCAGCTGTCCGCGCGCGACAACGAGCTCGTGGACCTGCTTCTGTCGGGCTACGAGAGCGAGAATCTGAACGCCGAATTCTATTCCCGCGCGCTGAGCCACAGGAACCGTTTCATACGCGAGTTCTTCAGCTACGACCTCGACCTGCGCAACGTTAAGGTAGAGTATCTCAACAAGTCGCTCGGACGTCCCGCCGACATGGACACCGTAGTTCCGGCCGGAAGGGAGGACGAGAGTTTCGAGGGCCGTCAGGAAGTGATGGCCGTGCTCGAGAACGGCGACATCCTCAGGCGCGAGCGCGGACTCGACGACCTGATGTGGAAACGGATCGACGAAATCACCGTGATGGACGTATTCGACATCGAAGCCATACTCGGATTCATCGCCAAGCTGAAGATCATAGACCGCTGGGACAAGCTCGACCCGGAGACCGGCCGCGAACTCTTCCGCAAGCTGGTGGAGGAAATCCGCTCGACATACGACAACAAGAAAAACAACATGATATGAAGACAACAGGAAAGGTAAGCGGAATAGTTTCCAACCTCGTGACAGTGACCGTCGACGGCCCCGTGGCCGAGAACGAGCTCTGCTACATCGACCTGTCCGGCACCAGGCTGCTCGCCGAGGTCATCAAGGTGAACGGCGACAAGGCTTCGGTCCAGGTCTTCGAGAGCACCCGCGGCCTGAAGAACGGCGACAGCGTGGAGTTCCTCGGCAGAATGCTCGAGGCCACCCTCGGACCCGGCCTGCTTTCCAGCATCTACGACGGACTGCAGAACGATCTGACCACGATGGAAGGAGTGTTCCTCAAGAGAGGAGAGTACACCGAAGCCCTCGACCACGGGAAGCTGTGGGAATTCACCCCCATCGCCAAGCCAGGCGACAAGGTGGTCGCCGCGGACTGGCTCGGCGAGGTCAGGGAAGGCTGGCTCCCCCACAAGATCATGGTCCCCTTCGCCTTCGAGGGTGAATACACCGTGAAGGAAGTCGCCCCCGCAGGAGAATACAACATCGACAAGGTGGTCGCGGTGCTCACCGACGCCTCCGGAGAGGACGTCGAGGTTACGATGACCCAGAAATGGCCGGTCAAGGTGGCCATAAAGGGCTACAGGGAGAAGCCGCGCCCCCGCAGGATAATGGAGACGGGAGTCCGCGTGATCGACACCTTCGACCCCATCGCCGAAGGCGGAACCGGATTCATCCCCGGTCCCTTCGGCTGCGGAAAGACAGTGCTCCAGCATGCGATAGCCAAGCAGGGAGAAGCCGACGTGATCGTGATGGCGGCCTGCGGCGAGCGTGCCAACGAGGTCGTGGAGATCTTCACCGAGTTCCCCGAACTCATTGACGCCCACACCGGAAGGCACCTGATGGAGCGCACAACTATCATCTGCAACACTTCCAACATGCCCGTGGCCGCCCGAGAGGCGTCTGTCTATACGGCCATGACCATCTGCGAATACTATCGTGCGATGGGTCTGCGCTGCCTGCTGCTGGCCGACTCCACCTCCCGCTGGGCGCAGGCGCTGCGCGAGATGTCCAACCGAATGGAGGAGCTTCCGGGCGCCGACGCCTTCCCCGTCGACCTCTCGGCCATCATCGCCACCTTCTACTCCCGCGCCGGAATGGTCGTCCTGAACAACGGCAAGACCGGAGCGATCACCTTCATCGGAACCGTGTCGCCCGCCGGCGGAAACCTCAAGGAGCCTGTGACGGAATCCACCAAGAAGGCCGCCCGCTGCTTCTACGCCCTCGAGCAGAACCGCGCCGACCAGAAGCGCTACCCTGCCGTGAGCCCCATCGACTCCTATTCAAAATACCTCGAGTATCCCGAGATCATCGAATACCTGGACGAGAAAATCGAGAAAGGCTGGGTCGACAAGGTGCTCAAGGCCAAGAACATAGTGCGCAAGGGCAAGGAGATGGCCGACCAGATCAACATCCTCGGCGACGACGGCGTGCCCATGAGCTACCACGAGGCCTTCTGGAAATCGGAGCTCATCGACTTCGCCTTCCTGCAGCAGGACGCCTTCGACGACGTGGACGCCCTCTGCCCCATGGAGCGCCAGAAGTACATGCTTGACCTGATCCTGGACATCTGCGACCGCAGCTTCGAGTTCGAGGACTTCGAACAGTGCCGCAACTACTTCAAGCAGCTCATCAACATCCTTCGCCAGATGAACTACTCCAGGTTCGACAGCGAACAGTTCAAAGACTATCAGCAGCAGCTGAGCAAACTCCTTTCATAGAACATGGCAGCAAAAGCATATCAAAGAACCTACACGCATCTCCAGGCCATAACCAAGGCGACCGTGTCGCTTGACGCCCGGGGCGTCGCCAACGACGAGCTTGCGACCGTGAACGGAAAGCTCGCCCAGATAGTCAAGACCAAGGGCGACCTCGTCACCCTGCAGGTATTCTCCGGCACCGAGGGCATCCCCACCGACGCCGAAGTCTCATTCCACGGCGCTCCCCCGACCCTCGTGGTCGGCGACCAGCTCGCCGGACGCTTCTTCAACGCCTACGGCAGGCCCATCGACGGCGGCCCCGAAATCGAAGGCGAGGAGCGCGAGGTCGGCGGGCCGTCCGTGAACCCCTACAAGCGCCGCCAGCCCTCCGAGATCATCCCCACCGGAATCGCGGGCATCGACCTGAACAACACTATAGTCTCCGGGCAGAAGATCCCCTTCTTCGCCGACCCCGACCAGCCCTACAACCAGGTGATGGCCGACGTGGCGCTGAGAGCCGACGTCGACAAGATCATCCTCGGCGGCATGGGCCTGTCGAACGACGACTACCTCTTCTTCCGCCACGCCTTCGAATCGGCGGGAGCACTCGACAAGATTGTCTCCTTCGTGAACACCACCGAGGAGCCGCCCGTGGAGCGTCTGCTGATTCCCGACATGGCGCTCGCGGCGGCGGAGTACTTCGCGGTGGACAAGAACGAGAAGGTGCTCGTGCTGCTCACCGACATGACCCTCTATGCCGACGCGCTCTCCATCGTCTCCAACCGAATGGATCAGATTCCCTCGAAGGACTCGATGCCCGGCTCGCTGTACTCCGACCTCGCCAAGATCTACGAGAAGGCCGTGCAGCTGCCCGACGGCGGCTCCATCACCATCATAGCGGTGACCACCCTGAACGACGGCGACATCACCCACGCGATTCCTGACAACACCGGCTACATCACCGAGGGGCAGCTCTTCCTGCGCGCCGACTCTGATTCGGGAAAGGTCATCGTGGACCCGTTCCGCTCGCTCAGCCGACTCAAGCAGCTCGTGCAGGGCAAGAAGACGCGCGACGACCACTCCCAGGTCATGAACGCCGGAGTGCGCCTCTACGCCGACGCGCAGAACGCAAAGACCAAGCTGGAGAACGGCTTCGACCTCTCCGACTACGACCTGCGCTGCCTCGACTATGCCAAGGAATACGCCACGCGCCTGCTCTCCATCGACGTGAACATCACTATAGAGGAGATGCTCGACACGGCATGGGAGATATTCGCCAAATACTTCACTCCGACCGAAACCGGAATCAAGCAGGCACTCATTGACAAATACTGGAAGAAGAAATAATCGTGGCCATCAAGTTTCAATACAACAAGACCTCTCTGACGAACCTGGGCAAGCAGCTCAAGGTGCGCCAGAACGCCCTGCCGACCCTCAAGAACAAGGAGTCGGCCCTGCGTTCCAGCGTGCAGGCTGCCAAGACTGAGGCCCGCAGACTCGAAGAGCAGCTTGAGAAGTCGCTTGCCAGCTACGACTACCTTTCAGCCCTGTGGAACGAGTTCGACCCCGGACTGATAAGCATCACCGACGTAGACCTGCGCACCGTGAAGGTGGCCGGAGTCAAGACGCCCCAGCTCGACGAGATACACTACGAGCTCAGACCGTTCAACGCCTTCGTCAAGCCGGCATGGTATGCCGACGGGGTCAGGATACTCAAGGAGCTCACGCGCATAGGCATCGAGTCGGAGATCTACAGGCAGAAACGCGACATCCTGGAATTCAACCGCAAGAAGACCACCCAGAAGGTGAACCTCTACGAAAAGGTGCAGATCCCGGGATACCAGGAAGCCATCCGAAAGATCAAGCGGTACATGGAGGATGAGGAGAACCTCACGAAGTCCGCATCCAAGATAGTCAAGACCAGACACGAAGAAGAAGAGGAGGGCATGCTATGATCATTCCCATGACTAAATACTCCTTCCTGCTCCTGAGCTCCGACAAGGAGGCCTTCATGGAGAAGCTCCAGGATCTCGGAGTGGTGGACATCACCCGCTCGGCCAAGCCCGTCGACGATGTCTCACGCTGCATCGTGTCCGAAATCGAGGGCGTCAGGGAGGAGATCAAGAGCATCACCAACTGCAGCAACGCCCGCACCGACGCGCTCAAGGCCAGGAGGGACGAGCTCGCACGCAGCCTCGACGAGGCCAGGCCCTGGGGAGAATACGACAGGGACAGGCTGCTCGCGCTGGGTGTGAAGTTCTACCGAATCTCCCGCAAGGCATACAGGCCCGAATGGGAGGAGAGCTATGCTATCCAGATTGTAAGCGAGAGCAAGGACGACGTATGGTTCGCGGTCGTCGGCGACAGCGAGGGCTTCCCTGTCAAGGAAATCCCCATGCCCCAGCGCACGGCCTCCGAAATCGAGGCTGAGATAGCCGTGACCGACGACGCACTGCAGAAGGAAATCAACGGGCTGGACTCCCGCAAGTCCGAAATCCCCGCTCTCGAGCAGAAGATTGAAAGTCTCTACAAGAAACTCAACATCTATCTCGCCGAAGTCTCCGGCCAGTCCGCCGCGGAAGACGCCCTGCTGATATACCAGGGTTTCGCCCCCACCAGCGACGACAGCCGGCTCAAGGAAGCCTTCGACGCGATGGACATCTACTATATCGCCGAGAAGGCCCGGGCGGAGGACAACCCTCCTATACAGCTCAGGAACAACTCCTTCTCGAAACAGTTCGAGGTACTCACGAGGATGTACGGAATGCCGGCCTACAATGAGTTCGACCCCACCATCTTCCTGAGCATCTTCTTCCTGCTGTTCTTCGCGATGTGTCTCGGCGATGCGGGCTACGGCCTAGCGCTGATAGGCATAGGACTCTTCCTGCGCCGCAAGCAGGGAGGCCTGGCCAACATGTGGAGCCTGATAGTCTCACTGGGTGCCGGCACCGTGGTGGTAGGTCTGCTGATGGGCGGATTCTTCGGAATCAATCTCGTCGAGCAGGCATGGGTTCCCGACTGGATGAAGAAGTTCATGATAGTAGGCGACGTGAACGTGGGCGGAGCCAGCTACGCCAAATGGATGATACTTTCTCTGCTCATCGGTATCGTCCACATCTGTCTCGCGATGGTCACGAAGACCGTGTGGGCGGTGAAGCGCGACGGATTCAAGAACAGCCTCGGCACGCTCGGCTGGACTCTGCTGATTGTCGGAGGCATCATCGGCCTCTCCGTAGGCTTGACCGGAGTGATTTCCGAGACCGCTATGAAATGGCTGCTGATAGGCATCGCCGCCGTTTCCGCCCTCGGCATCTACTTCTTCAACAAGTGGGGCCGCAATCCTCTGGTGAACTTCGGCTCCGGCCTCTGGGACACCTACAACACTGTCTCGGGACTGATGTCCGACGTACTCAGCTACATCCGTCTCTACGCCCTCGGCCTGTCCGGAAGCATGCTCGGCTCGACCTTCAACCAGATCGCCGAGATGGTCAAGGGAACCGATCCGACCTGGCAGTGGGTGCCTTTCGTGCTGATTCTCGTGCTCGGCCACGTGCTGAACATCGGCCTCAGCTGCCTGGGCGCCTTCGTCCACCCTCTGCGTCTCAACTTCCTCGAGTTCTTCAAGAATTCCGGATATGAAGGTACTGGAACGGAATACAGTCCCATCAAACGATAATAATCAATAAGTAAAACAAATAAAGTATTTCAACCATGCTTAACTCAATTCTCGCTTATCTCGGTCTCGGGCTCATGTTCAGCCTGGCTGGCGTAGGTTCAGCGATAGGCACCACGATTGCCGGCAATGCAGCCGAGGGCGCTCTCAAGAAGGCGCCGGAGAAGTCCTCTTCCTATATGATTCTCTCCGCCATTCCCGCGACCCAGGGTCTGTACGGCTTCATCGCCTTCATTCTCTGGCTCAGCAAGGATCTCGCCGCAAACGGCCCGATGTATTTCGGCGTCGGCCTCGGCGTGGGTCTGGTCTGCCTGCTCTCGGGTATCCGTCAGGGTCAGGTGTGCGCCAACGGTATCGTGGGTATCAGCCAGGGGCACAATGTGATGGTCAATACGATGATCTATGCCGCGCTGCCGGAGTTCTACGCGATTCTGGCTCTGCTGGCATCCATCCTCATCGGCTGATCCAATAGCCGAGACGTCTATTCGTCCAGACGAATTATAGTTCAGCCGGAAGTATGTTCTCCTCTTCGAGGTTCCGCTGCGCTCCATCGACGCTGCGCGTCGCCCGCTCACAGCCGCGGGAGGCTAGCCTCTCAGAGGAGAACATACTTCCGACTGAGTGTTATGCCGCCTACAGCTGCACGGCCACCGCATCCCATGAAGGGATGCTGAGACGGACGGGCTCCCTGTCGCCGACAACGCAGCCCAGTTCCTCGGGGAAGACGACGGTCAGCTCGGCGGAGGCGTCGGAGAAATTGCAGGCCACGAGCCAGGCTGAGGCATCGTCGTAGCGCAGGAAGACAAAATGCCGCTGCGGGTCAAAACCGGCCGAACCGCGGTTGCAATAGCAAAGGTCCCAGCATTTGCCGGAACGGAACACCGGCAGTTTGGCCAGTTCCAGCAGCGCGCGGTATCTGTCCAGCACGGCCGACTCGCAGGAGTCCAGTTTTCCTTCGCCGTGAAGCGACGCATGGAGGTCGCCGAGCATCCGGGGTGCGCACCAGTTGAAGATCGAAGTGCGGCCGTCGCCGCTCTCGGAAGCGTCCTCCCCCACCTCCTGGCCGGCATAAAGCATAAACCATGCGTCATTGAAAAGCAGGGAGAAGGCAAGCGCCGCATACGCCCTCGAGGCGGAGCCGAGGAACTTGCGGGAAGCCAGGCGCAATTCGTCGTGGTTCTCAAGGAAATTCAGCATGCGGGGCTGCATGTCACCGAGGAACTGCCAGTTCCAGGTAAGGCTCTCGGCAGTTCCGCCATAGCGGCACACCCAGTCCAGCGCGTCGTAGAGACCGCACTTGTCGTAAAGCAGGTCGAAGCCCGCGTCGAGATAGCGCCGGTAGTTCTCCTTCCCGTAGACCTCGGCCACGAACACGAGTCCGGGGAAGTCAGTCTTCACGGCCTCGATGAGCCTGCCGAGTTTCTCGGAGCTCACGAGCTCCACCATGTCGCAGCGGAAACCGTCCACGCCCAATGACGCCCAGTAGCGCAGAATCTCGAGCATCGCGTCGAAGGTGCGCGGGTCATCCCAGTTGTTCTTCAGCGTGTCTGTCCAGTCGCCGTCGCAGTAGTCATAGTGCACGATGCTCCCCTGATAGTCACGGGCGACGTGGTTGGGTATATAGTCCATCAGAAATTTCAGGCCGGCGTCGTGAGTGCGGCTCACGAGGGCCGAGAACTCAGCCATGCGCTCCGAGGGGTTCTCCGCAAGATAGGGATTGATGTCGAGCCAGTCGGTAACGGCGTAGGGTGAGCCGGGATCTCCCTTGACGAAGGGCTGGCCGGTCGCGTGGCGCGGGAGGCCGGTGAACCATACGTAATCCACTCCCAGGGAGCGGATGTAGTCGAGAGTCGCCGCATCGCAGCTTGCCAGCACTCCTTTTCCCCAGAGCCTGGGCATTATCTGATATATTATTTTCTTCATTGTCTGAATGTCTTTAGTCTTCTCGTCAAGGAGCCGCAACTCGGGGTCTTCCGTCAGAACGGATAGCCTACTCCGAAATGTATCGCATACCCGTCATGTCCGACCCACTCCGCCGGTCTGAGCCAGCGCTGTCCCGAAGGCCGTGAGGGGTCATGGACCTTGAATCCGGCGTCGATGCGCAGCAGGATGAAGTCGAGGTTGACCCTCAGGCCCACTCCCCAGTCTCCCGCTATGCTCTGCAGGAAATCGTGGTTTATCTCGTTCATGCGCCAGACATTTCCGACGTCGGCGAACAGGGCGCCCTCAAGTTTCCAGAACAGGTCGAAACGGTATTCGAGATTGGCCTCCAGTTTCACGTCGCCGGTCTGGCTCGGTATCACGAATGAGTTGTCGATGGCGCTGAAGCCCGGTCCGAGGGTGCGGACCTGCCAGCCTCTCATGCTGCTGGAGCCGCCGGCGTAGAACTGCTTTTCGAAAGGCAGCGCGGTGGAATTGCCGTAGGCGTGGCCTATGCCCATGTCGAGCCGCATCGCGACCGCATGCCCCTCGTTGGCGCCGAAGCGCAGCACCTTGCCCAGCTCAAGCTCGGCCCTGACGTACTGATTGTAGGGCAGGCCCATCAGAAGACGGTGGCCGGAGACCTCGCTCACCGGCATGAAATGGTTGAAGAAGGAGAGCACGTTGCCGGAGACGTCGACCGAGAGCCGCGAGAAGCCGTATGACGACTTCGGCACGATGGAGGCGTCGGTGGTGTGGTACAGCATCATTCCGATTCCGGCGTCTATCTGGTCCTGGAACGAATCCCAGAGGTACGGGTTCTCCTGAAGAGTCTGGGTGAAGTCCGCGCTGATATTGTAGAGCTTCACGAAGTCCACCTGCAGGGGGTAGAGCTGGTAGAATATCTGGTTGCCTATCTGGCCTGTGTAGCCGTAGGTGAATCCGGCGATGCTGCGCCGGTATTCGGGGCGGTTCTGGTAGTTGTAGGATGCCGAAAACTCCGTTCTGGGTATGTTGCGCCCCTTCGCCTTCTCGAGAGGGTACCCGAGTGCGCGGGGGAAGCTGAGGCTCGCCGAGACTCCGAGCTCGGTGGACGCCACGTCGGTGCCGGGCATGAACTGCCAGTTTCCGGTGAACTCGAGGTTCAGCCGCTCTCCTCCGTTGAAGAGGTTCTTATGGTAGAAGCTCAGCTGGGGCGATGCACCGAGGAGGCCGGAGGAGTTCGACGACACCTCGGCGTTCAGCTTGAAGCCCATCATGTTGGACTCTCCGAGACGTATGTCGCAGTCGACGAGCGCGCTGTCGGACGGCGTCATCTCGATGTTCACGCTGTTGAAAACGTTCAGGGCCGAGAGCCGGTAGTAGGTCGTGTTCACGATGCTCTCGCTGTAGAGGTCGCCGGGCTGTATCCTGTTGAGTTTCCTGAGCAGGGACTCCCTGAACTTGAGGTCGGCGGGATACCAGATGTTGACCTTGTTGATGCGGTAGCGGCTGATCGGCGAATCCGTCGCGGCGCTCTCGTTCCTGGTGTAGCCGCGCACGCGGTAATGCAGCACCGTGCGCCCCGACAGTGTGTCGGCCTCGAAGAAATAGTTGTTCTTGTTGAACCCGTAGTAGCCGAGGTCGCGGAAATGCGCCGCGCCGCGGGTCGTCTCCGCCTCGAGCGCCTGTTCGGAAAGGTAGTCGCCGGGCTTTACAGAAACCGCGAGGGTGTCGGCATAGAAGTCCCTGGCGAAATCGCCTTCCGGTATGTCGTAGACCACTTCGTCGATCTTCCGCCTCTCGCCGGTCTCGACAAGATATCTCACCTTGGCGAGCCTGCGGACCGTGCTGACCTCCGGGACCACCTTGGCGTCGTAGTAGCCGAGGTACTCCAGGCGCGTGGTCATGTTCTCGACGGTGCTGCCGACGAGCTGGGGGTTGAAGATCACCGGCGGGGTGCCGATCTTCTCCCAGAAGCCGTTGATTCCGGCTCCGCTGCCGTTCGACCAGTTGTATATGTTCAGAAAAGGGTTCCAGCCGAACGCCAGGTAGCTGTTGGACTGCTGGCGCAGGTAGGGTGACAGGTCGGCGGGGCTGACCTTGCCGTCGCCGCTGACCTCTATCTTGTTGGACGCCAGGCGGTACTCCCCCTCCGGCACCAGTCTGGTGGTGCTGCAGCCCGCGAGCGCGAGCGCCGCAAGGAATATGCAGGCGGTCCTTCTCATCTGCGTCTGAATTCTGAAAGGGTCACCGCGGTGGCCACCGCAACGTTCAGCGACTCGGCACCGCCGCCGAATGACGGGATGCGCAGGCGGCTGTCCAGCAGGCGGGCCACCTCCGCGCTGATGCCGTTGGATTCATTGCCCATGACCACGAGGCCGTCGGCCGTGAGCTGCGCAGAATAGATGTTCTCCCCGTCCAGCACCGTCCCGTAGACCCTGCGCCCCGCCGAGCTGAATTCCGCGCACAGCGCCGCGATGTCGCAGCGGGAGACCCTTACCCGAAAAACGGAACCCATGGAGGCCTGCACCGTCTTGGGATTGAAGGTC
>JADILW010000083.1 GCA_017695095.1 Candidatus Cryptobacteroides avistercoris
GGCCATACACGCGATCGCCGAGGCGCAGAAGGCCGGCGGGATAGCGGCCATGATAGACGCCGAGCACGCCTTCGACCGCTCCTACGCCAAGGCTCTCGGGGTGAACCTCGAAACACTGCTGATCTCCCAGCCAGACAACGGAGAGCAGGCCCTCGAGATAGCCGACAACCTGATCCGCAGCGGCGCCATCGACATCATCGTGATAGACTCCGTGGCCGCGCTGACCCCTAAGGCCGAGATCGAAGGCGAGATGGGCGACAACAAGGTGGGCCTGCAAGCCCGTCTGATGAGCCAGGCGCTGAGGAAGCTCACCGCGAACATCGCCAAGACCAACACCTGCTGCATCTTTATCAACCAGCTCAGGGAGAAGATAGGCGTGATGTTCGGTAACCCCGAGACCACCACCGGCGGAAACGCATTGAAGTTCTACGCTTCGGTGCGCATCGACGTGCGCCGCACCACCCAGATCAAGGACGGTGAGGAGGCCCTCGGCAACCGCACCAAGGTGAAGGTCGTGAAGAACAAGATGGCCCCTCCGTTCAAGAAGGCCGAGTTCGACATAGTCTACGGCGAGGGTATCTCCCATGTGGCCGAGATCGTGGATCTCGCTGTAGGCTTCGACATAGTCCACAAGAGCGGAAGCTGGTTCAGCTACAACGACGAGAAACTCGCCCAGGGAATCGCCTCGGTGAAGCAGCTGCTCAAGGACAATCCCGAGCTCTGCGACGAGATAGAGGCCAGAGTGCGTGAGGCTCTTAAAAACGTGAAGGACTGATGGCCAGGATCATTCTTACGGGCGACAGGCCCACCGGCCGTCTCCACATCGGGCATTACGTGGGGTCGCTGCGCCGCAGGGTCGAGCTCCAGAACAGCGGGGAGTTCGACAAGATCTACATAATGATCGCCGACGCCCAGGCTCTCACCGACAACGCCGACAATCCGGAGAAGGTGCGCCAGAACATAATCGAGGTCGCACTCGACTACATGTCCGCTGGTCTTGACCCCTCCAGGTCCACCCTGTTCATCCAGTCGCAGATCAGCGAGCTCACGGAACTGACCTTCTACTATATGGACCTCGTGACGGTCCAGAGGCTGCAGCGCAACCCCACTGTGAAGCAGGAGATCCTGCTCAGGGGTTTCGCCGAGAACAACGACGCCGGCGAGAACCGCCCCGGAATACCCGTGGGCTTCTTCTGCTATCCGATAAGCCAGGCCGCCGACATCACCGCCTTCAAGGCTACGACAGTCCCCGTGGGGGAGGACCAGGAGCCTATGATAGAGCAGACCCGCGAGATAGTGCGCAAGTTCAATTCGGTCTACGCCCCCGTGCTCGTGGAGCCGGAGATACTGCTTCCGGACAATTGCGTCTGCCGCCGTCTGCCCGGCACCGACGGCAAGGCCAAGATGAGCAAGTCTCTTGGCAACTGCATCTACCTCGCCGACAGCGAGGAGGAGGTCAGGAAGAAGGTCATGGGCATGTACACCGACCCTCTGCATGTTCAGGTTTCGGACCCCGGCCATGTCGAGGGGAACACGGTGTTCACCTATCTCGACGCCTTCTGCCACCCCGGGCATTTCGCCGAATTCTGGCCGGAGTACGCCTCGCTCGACGAGCTCAAGGACCATTACCGCAGGGGCGGTCTGGGCGACGTGAAGATCAAGAAGTTCCTGAATTCCGTGCTCCAGGCCGAGCTCGCCCCGATCAGGGAGAGGCGCAAGGAGCTCGAGAAGGACATACCCTACGTCTACGAAGTCCTGCGCAAGGGTTCCGGGCAGGCGCGCGAGGTAGCCGCGCAGACTCTTTCGGAGGTCAAGCGGGCCATGCGCATCAACTACTTCGACGCCGACGTGCTCGCCTCGCTGACCGCCGAGCAGTCGGAGAAATACAGCGGCAGGTAGAGCCCGAGGGCAGGGTGATTTATAGTTGTGGCGGATTTCAAATCCGCCACAACTATAAATAGGCACAAGGCACAACTACTTACGGTTCAGTAAGTTCTGAGCGGCGTCACCTGCCGCTCCGGCTGAGCCTCGCTCCAGATTTTCCTAATTTTATCAGCAATATTCGGATTTTGATACTAAATTTAGTATCTTTGCATAACTTGAACTATGAGTACAAAAAAGAAATTGATTGACAGATTTCTGTCGATGCCGGCGGATTTCGCTTATGATGAATTGGTCAGGCTGTTCGCCATATCAGGCTTTGTTGAATGTAGCAAGGGACGGACGTCCGGATCCAGAATTGAATTTGTCAATCAGGAGGAAGGCCAGACATTCATGATGCACAGACCACATCCTGATAATAAGATTAAGTTGTATGTGATGAAGCAGGTATTGGAATATCTGTCGAAGAACTCTGATATTTTTAAAGATAAAAATTGAGATATGGGCTATCTGAAATACAAAGGGTACAGTGGCAGCGTCGAATACAGCGAAGAGGACAATTGTCTGTTTGGCAAGGTTCAGGGAATGGATAAGGACTGCGTGAGCTATGAAGGTGAAACTCTCTCGGAACTCAGAAAGGATTTCGAAGAAGCCGTTGACTCTTATCTGGACAGCTGCAGGGAAAGAGGCGTAGCTCCGCGCAGGCCTTTCAGCGGCAGACTTGTGGTGAGGATGTCTTCCGAGCTTCACGGCAGGGTGGCTTTCGCTGCGGCGGGCTTGGGTACGACCATCAATGAGTTCATCAACCGGGCTTTGGTTGATGAACTGGCCAGCATACAGCAACTTTGATTCAGGCCGGCAGGGTGATTTATTCCACGAACTCGAGCTCGTCGAGCAGGGAGCCGGCTCCGCAGACCTTGTCGACCACGAAGATCAGGTAGCGGATGTCGAGGCAGATGTTGCGGCAGAAGGCCGGGTCGAAGGCGATGTCGCTCATCGTGCCCTCCCACACGCGGTCGAAGTTCAGGCCGATCAGGTTGCCGTCGGCGTCGATCACCGGGCTTCCGGAGTTGCCTCCGCTGGTGTGGTTGGTGGCTATGAAGCAGACTGGCATGTCGTCGTAGAGCCCGGTAGCGTAGAGTTCGCGCAGCTTCTGGGGCACGTTGTAGTCGAAGATTCCGGGGTCGTCCTTCTCCATGATGCCGGTCAGAGTCGAGACGGGCTTGTAGTACACCCCGTCGGAGGGTGAATATCCGGCAATGTTGCCGTAGGCCACTCTCAGCGTGAGGTTGGCGTCGGGGTAGAAGGCCTTTTCCGGTTCGAACTCCATCTGTCCCTGCATGTAGTCCTTGTAGAGGGCGGTGATTTCGTCGCTGACGCGAAGGTATTCAGGCAGCAGCACGTTGTTGTAGTGCTCCGTGAAGGCCTTGCGGAAAGCGTATGCCGGGTCGCCGTCCGCATCCGAAAGCTCCCCCTTCGAAAGGCCCCCGCTGAAGACGGCGTCGGCCCATGCCGGGATGCTGCCGTAGCGCACCATGGAGGAATCGTAATAAGCGGGCCGGAACTCCGCCGGCACGTTCTCGCCGTATGCCTGCATCAGAGCGACGAAGCACTCCTTGTCGACGGGCAGCCACCAGTCCTTGTAGAAGCCGGAGGTGAGCTCCTCCCTGTCTTCCTCGGCGGCGTTGCAGTATGCCGTGGCGAACTGCGGCAGCTCAAGGGCCAGGGCGGTTTCGGAAGTGTATTCCCGGGCGAAGTTCAGCGGTTCGAGCACCCTGTAGAGCGAGTCGAGCCTGTCGAGCAGGCCGTCATAGCGCGTGCCTGCCGCCCATTCGGCGAATCTCGCCTCGTAGGCCTCCTTTTCCGCAACGGTGCCGTTCCTCTCGATTCCGCCGGCCTCGCCCTGCCACTTCTTCCATGCGTTCGACACGCTGGCGTATTTCGAAGAGTAGCGTATGCGCAGGTCCTGGCTGCTGTCCATGTATTTCTTCATGATTTCGAGACGCATCGTGCGCAGGGCGATCTTGGCCGGGTCGGAGATTTCGCCAATGTAGCGCACCTCGTCGGAGGTCACGTACTCGCGGGTGCTTCCGGGGAAGCCGTAGATGAAGGTGAAGTCGCCCTCCTGCACTCCGGCGGTGGAGATCCTGAAATATTTCTTCGGCCTGTAGGGCACGTTGTCCTCGCTGTATTCCGCCGGTTCGTTGTCGGGGCCGGCGTAGATGCGGAAGATCGAGAAGTCTCCGGTATGGCGCGGCCACATCCAGTTGTCGGTGTCGCCGCCGAACTTGCCTATCGAGGAGGGCGGCGCACCCACCAGGCGCACGTCGCTGAACTCCTTGTAGACGAAGAGGAAGAACTGGTTGCCGTAGTAGAACTCCTCCACGGCGGCGCTGAGACCCTTGCCGGCGGCCTCCGCCGAAGTCACCAGGCTGTCGATGACGGCCTGCCGGTCAGCCGCGGCGGACACCTCGGCGGTGACGTCCTGCATGTATTCAAGGAACATCACGCTGAGTCCGGGATTGGGCAGCTCCTGCTCGCGGCTGAGCGCCCAGAATCCGTCGCGCAGGTAGTCGTGCTCCACGGAGCTGTGCTTCTGTATCTGGCTGTAGCCGCAGTGGTGGTTGGTGAAGAGCAGCCCTTCGGGCGACACCACCTCGCCGGTGCAGCCGCCTCCGAACAGCACCACCGCGTCCTTCAGCGAAGCCTGGTTGATGCTGTAGATGTCCTCGGCGTCGAGGGTGAAGCCGTTCTCGTGCATGTGTTCGATGCGCTGCGAGATCAGCATGGGCAGCCACATGCCTTCGTCGGCGAGTGCGGCGGGTGTAAGCACGGCTGCGGCGAGCAGCGCGAGCAGGGACTTGCGTAAGTTCATCTCTTCTGTCTTATGGTTCGTATGCGTTGTCAGGCTATCTGGGGCTTGCCGGGGCGCTCCTTCCTGGGGGAGTCGGCGAGCTCGCGCTTCTCCATCTTCCCTGCCTGCAGTTCCTCCCATGCCCTGCGGTTACGCCAGATGTCCACTGCCGTGAAGATGGCGGCGCGCATGGAAAGCGGGTCGGCCTCGTCGTGGCCGGCCATCTCGAAGGCGGTGCCGTGGTCGGGCGAGGTGCGGACTATCGGAAGGCCGGCGGTGAAGTTCACGCCGTCCTCGAAGGAGAGAGCCTTGAAGGGCGCGAGCCCCTGGTCATGGTACATGGCCAGCGTGGCGTCGAATTTCTCGTAGTGGCTGAGGCCGAAGTAGCCGTCGGGGGAGAAGGGCCCGTAGGCCAGGATGCCCTCCTCGTTGGCCTTCCGTATGGCGGGGATGATGATGTCCTGCTCCTCGGTGCCCAGAAGTCCTCCGTCGCCGCTGTGCGGGTTGAGGCTCAGCACCGCGATCAGAGGGCGGTCGACCATGAAGTCCTGCCTCAGCGAGGCGTGGATCAGGCGCAGCTTGCTCAGAATCTTCTCCTCGGTGATCTGCGAGGCGACGTCCTTGAGGGGGATGTGGCCCGTGACCACGGCGAGCTTGAGCCTGTGGCTCACCATGAACATCGCCACGTCCTTTGCCCCGAAGGCGTTCTGGATGTATTCGGTGTGCCCGGGGAAGCCGAAGCCCTCATTCACCATGGCCTTCTTGTTGATGGGGCCGGTGACGAGCACGTCGATGTTTCCGGCCTTGAGTTCGGCCACGGCCCTGTCGAGCGAGGCTATCGCCGACTTCGCGGACTCCGCGGTGGCCTGCCCCGGCTCGGCGAAGGTGTTGTCAGGCAGGCAGTTCACTATGTTGATGCGCCTGGGCTTCGCTTCCGCCGCCGAGTTGATGGAATAGGTGTCCATCTGCTCCACCTCCGGGATGGTCTTGCGGTAGAAGCTGAAGAGCTTGGGTGAACCGTAGATCACCGGGGTGAACTGGTCGAGTATCCTGGGGTCCGAAAGGGCCTTGATGATCACCTCGTAGCCGATTCCGTTGGAATCGCCCTGGGTGATGCCCACTGTTATCTTGTCGTTCTGCATATCTTGGAAAATGTTATTGTTGTCGTCAGTCAGCTGCGCCGCAGAGATAGCCGCTGTCTTCCGGGAGGTCGGAGGCGGAATATGCCGCCACGGCCAGCCGGTCGCAGCGCTCGTTCTCCGGATGTCCGGCGTGTCCCTTTATCCAGTTGAAGCTCAGGTCGAAGCCGCCGCTCAGCTCGTCGAACCGCGCCCAGAGGTCGTGGTTCTTCTTGCGCTTCCAGTTCTTGGTTATGGTGTTGACCACGTAGGTGGAGTCGCTGAACACCTTGACCTGCGCGCCTTTCCAGCGTATGGCCTCCAGTCCCTTTATGACCGCCAGCAGCTCCATGCGGTTGTTGGTGGTCAGGGCGAAGCCTCCCGAAAGCTCCTTGCGGAGATTTCCGCACACCAGCACCGCGCCGTAGCCCCCGGGGCCCGGGTTGCCGCTGGAGGCGCCGTCGGTGTAAAGATATATGGGTTCTCTGGTTGCCATTCTCACAAAAATAGTTAATTTTGTCCTAATCTCATTCATTTTATTAATTCTGCCTGTAAATGGAATACAAGAGGAGAATCATGATCACGGGCGGCGCCGGGTTCATCGGCTCACACGTAGTGAGGCTGTTCGTGAAGAAGTACCCCGAATACCGCATAATCAATGTGGACAAGCTGACCTACGCGGGGAATCTGGAGAACCTGAAGGACGTGGAGGCGAGCCCGAACTACGTGTTCGAGCGCGCGGACATCTGCGACTTCGAGAAGATGAGCGCCCTGATGGAGGGCTACGGCGTGGACGGCGTGATCCACCTCGCGGCGGAGAGCCACGTGGACCGCAGCATCCGCGACCCGTTCACCTTCGCGCGCACCAACGTGCTGGGCACCCTGTGCCTGCTTGAGGCCGCGAGGAGGTGCTGGGAGGCGCAGCCCGGCGGCTACGAAGGGAAGCGCTTCTACCACATCTCCACCGACGAGGTCTACGGGGCCCTGGAGATGACGCGCCCCGAGGGCGTGGAGGCCCCGTTCAGCACGGCGGCCTCTTCGGGCCGGAAGCACCTGGCCTTCGGGGAGGAGTTCTTCACCGAGGAGACGAAGTACCGCCCGCACAGCCCCTACAGCGCGAGCAAGGCGGGCTCCGACCACTTCGTGCGCGCCTACCACGACACCTACGGCATGCCCACGATAGTGACCAACTGCTCCAACAACTACGGCCCCTACCAGTTCCCCGAGAAGCTGATACCTCTGTTCATCAACAACATACGCCACCGCAAGCCTCTTCCGGTTTACGGGAAGGGCGAGAACGTGCGCGACTGGCTCTACGTGGAGGACCACGCGAGGGCGATCGACCTGATATTCCACGAGGGCGCGGTGGCGGAGACCTACAACATCGGGGGCTTCAACGAGTGGAAGAACATCGACATCGTGAGGGTGCTGATCCGGACGGTGGACCGCCTGCTCGGACGCGCCGAGGGCGAGGACATGGACCTGATCACCTACGTGACCGACCGCAAGGGGCACGACATGCGCTACGCCATCGACAGCCGCAAGCTGCAGCGCGAGCTCGGCTGGGAGCCGAGCCTCCAGTTCGAGGAGGGCATCGAGAAGACCGTGCGCTGGTACCTCGACAACGAGGAGTGGATGAACCGCGTCACCTCCGGCGAGTACGAGAAGTACTACGAGCAGATGTACAAGGGAAGATGAGCAGACTGCTGCCGTTCCTTGCCGCAATCCTCTTCGTGCTGGCTCCGGCCCATGCGCAATATCGGAGCACGGCCGACAGCATCGCAGCCGCGCAGCCTGCGTTCCGTGCCTCGCAGCTCATCGCCCCCGGCGCCCTTCTGGCCTCCGGAGTCGCCATACACTGCTTCGCACACGAGAGCTGGGACTATGCGGTCAACGACGCTTTCAGCCGATGGCGCGGCTCATCGGGAGGAACCGAGTTCGATGACTGGGTGCAGTATCTTCCATATGCCGCCGACCTCGGACTCGCTCTGACCGGAGTCCCTGCCCGCAACAGTTTCCTTGATCGTACCATGGAATGCGCTGTTTCGGTCCTCGCGCTGACTGTCATCACCAGGACGATGAAGGCGGTGATTGACTCTCCACGGCCTATAGGAGACTCGAGGTCCTTCCCTTCGGGCCATACGGGAACAGTGTTCACCGGAGCCGAACTGGTCAGGATGGAGTACGGCTGGGGCTGGGGAGCCGGAGCCTACGCCGTGGCGGCCGCCGTGGGCGTGATGCGCATGTACAACGGTGCACACTGGTTCAGCGACGTGCTCGCGGGGGCGGGAATAGGCATACTGAGCGCCCACATCGGCCGCTGGCTGCTCGACCCGGCGAAGCGCCTGTTCGGCATACCCGACACCGAATGGGGCTCCGGCCGCCGCAAGGACCGGCCCGCACCGACCGCCGGGGTGGTCTCCTCGGTGGACCCGTACAGCGGCGCCCTCTGCATGGGGCTGGCGCTTCGATTTTAAGACAGACCCGGCTGAACAAAAATCGTGATATGTGATTTGCGAAGGGTGCAGGCAGTTGTCCCGGAGAGGCTAGCCGCCCGCGGCTGTGAGCGGGCGATGCGAAGCATCGATGAAGCGTAGCGGAACCTCGACGGGATAATTGCCTGCACCCGCAGCCAAAGAGAATTAAAATAACGATAATAAATATTATGAAGATACTGATAACCGGAGCGGCCGGCTTCATCGGCTTCTCGCTGGCAAAGCGCCTCCTCGACCGCGGCGACACCGTGGTCGGCATCGACAACCTCAACGACTATTACCCCGTAGCCCTCAAGCGCGCCCGCCTCGCCGAAATCCAGAGCCCGGCGTTCCGCTTCGTCGAGATGGACATCGCCGACAGGAAGGCCCTTCCCGAGCTCTTCGCGGCAGAGAAATTCGACTGCGTGGTCAACCTCGCAGCCCAGGCCGGAGTGCGCTACTCCATCGAGAACCCCTGGGCCTATGTCGACAGCAACCTCGTGGGCTTCGCCAACATCCTCGAATGCTGCCGCCACTATCCCGTGGGACACCTCGTCTACGCAAGCTCCAGCAGCGTCTACGGCGGCAACGAGAAGGTCCCGTTCAGCGAGGACGACAAGGTCGACAACCCCGTGAGCCTCTACGCGGCCACGAAAAAGGCCGATGAACTCATGGCCTCATGCTACAACAAACTCTACGGAATACCCGCCACAGGCCTGCGCTTCTTCACCGTCTACGGCCCCTGGGGCCGCCCCGACATGTCGCCCATGCTCTTCGCCAGGGCGATCAGCGCCGGCGAACCCATCAAGGTCTTCAACAACGGCGACATGATGCGCGACTTCACCTACATCGACGACATAGTCGAGGGGGTCGTGAGGGTCATCGACCGCGCTCCCGCGCGCCACGAGGTCTACAACATAGGCTGCAGCAACCCCGTGAAGCTCATGGACTTCATAAGCGAGATCGAGAATGCGCTGGGACGCAGGGCGGAGAAGATAATGCTCCCGATGCAGCCCGGAGACGTCTACCAGACATACGCCGACACCTCAAAGCTCGAGCGCGACTTCGGCTACAGACCCGGAGTCACCCTGCATGAGGGCATAGGGAAGTTCATCGAGTGGTACCGCTCGGACAAGAACCCTCTCCGCTGAGATATTCCAGAGCCGCGGCAAGAATTCCTGCCCTGTCGGATTCGGAGAGGAAGGTCTCCAGCGGTACGCTCAGGGCAATTGTGCGGTATCTGCCGGAGTCGTGGTAGACCGCTGCGCCGAAATGCGTCCCGGGATGGTACATCCATATTCCGGAATTCCTTCCTTCCGTCCTGAGCCCGTCGGGGTTCTCGACGCAGTAGATGTCGGGGTTGATGGTGTGTGAATACTCCATCTCCCCGATTCTTCCTGTCGGGGAGGCGTCGGGAGTGGCGAGCGAGTATCCGAACACGGATGACGCGAAGCCTGCCGCCGTCCTGCCGCCGTCTGATGCGATGTTGCAGCCGCTGACGAACACGCCCTTGCCGGAGGCCACGAAATTCCTGACGGCTGCCTGAAGCTCCACCGGGAATACTTCGAACCTGTCGGGAACGGCTCCGCGGCCTATTCTGGTGCGGCCCTGCTTGCCGCAGATGAGGTCGAGAGCGAGGACGTCCGGAGTCTCGCCGAGCCGGCAGAAGGCCTCGCGGGACATCGAGCAGAAACTATAGCCCAGGCTCATCAGGGTTCTGCCGTGGACTGCAGGGAAGTCGAAGGTGTTGCCGGCCACGGCCTTTCCCGCATAGTCGGTGTGCGAAGCTCCGAAACCGGGGTAGTCGTTGTCGATGAATTCGGCTGTCCTGTCGAATTCGTAGTTCTCTCCGATGTAGCTGAAATCGCGTATGTAGGGGACTCCGCAGTCCATGCGGGAGTCGAATCCGGCATATCCGGGAGTGTCGACCCAGGCGGGCGCTGAGACTCTGTCGAAGTTGTTGACGACCAGCACCGGCTTTCCGCCGACGGGTTTGCGGGCGATTCCGGCCGAGAGCGTCTCAGAGGGGAAGCTCCTGCCTCCGGCGTTCCATGCCTCCACCTTGAAGCTGTAGAGCTTTCCAGGCTCCAGCGGCAGCTCTATCCAGGTGGAGTCCGTCTCCACTCCTGAGTCGAAGGCTCCGTCATCGATACGGGTGTAGACCGTGTAGCCGCTGCTTGTCGCCGTGGGTTCCTTCGGGTCCGGCGTGGGCTCCCACTCCAGTCTTATCATTCCGTCGCCGGTCAGACGCGCGGAGAATGCGTGTACGGGCAGTGGCTGCACCATATAGTTGCAGCCGTAGTATTCGCTCAGCGTCTTGAGTATGCCCTTGTAGACCGCGCGGCAGACCGTGAACCTGAAGGACGGGTCGAGGGCGTATTTCATGTCGGCGAGGTTCTGGTGGCTCAGCAGCTCGAGTATCATGGCCGGAACCCCGGTGGTGCGGCTCTCGCTGTAGCTCCTGTCCCAGAGGCCGCGCCGGCTCCAGGTGGAGTCGAAGTCGGCTCTTATGTCCTGCACGACCTGGGTCTGGACATAGTCGCAGAGCAGGCGGCTGATGATTCTGTCGCGGCCGTCGGAGAACTCCCTCTCGCCGTCGCAGCGCAGGGTGTAGATGGCCAGAGTGCCTATGGTGGTGTCGGCCTGGGCCAGCCCGGCGTCGGTGTGGAAGGCGAGCGAGAGGTCCAGGGGTATCTCCTTCTGTTCCCTCATCATCACGGTCCACAGTCCGCGGGAGGCGAAGTCGTTGGTGTAGTCGGTGTCCCAGTTGCGGGTGATGGTGCTGTCGGCTCCGGCCCACTGCATCCAGTAGTGTGCACCCTCCTCCCAGCTCGCCACGCCGGAGGTGCCGCCGCCCCGTTCGAGCTTGCCCATGCCTCCGCCTATCTTCACGGCGTCGGCGGTGACCACGCTGCCTTCGGGGCCTCTGTTGTCGAGCGTCACGGAGCATCCTGTGCCGGCAGGGAACTCGAAGGTGCCCAGGTAGATCCAGGTGCCGCCTCCGCGCTGCTGGTTCACTATGAATTCAGTGCTGCCGCCGAGGTGGCTCACGGTGTAGTGCGCAGAGTCGCTGCTGTTCTCGAGGGTCTTGTAGGACACGTACACCGCGTAGCTGCCGCGTTCCTCGATCTCCGGGGTCCAGACTGCCCTGGAGTCGGCGCGCTCCCCGCTGCATTCCGCCATCCTGGCACTGCCGGCGGTGAAGGGGTTGTCGGAGAAGGTGTAGACGCTCTTGAAGTCGGCGAACCCTTCTCCCGCGTCTTCCCAGCGGCCTTTTTCGGAATATCTGCCGCAGCGGCGCATGGTGCCCTCGCGCCTGTCGCCGAAGGAGG
>JADILW010000084.1 GCA_017695095.1 Candidatus Cryptobacteroides avistercoris
GCAAGGCGACAAAGGACGCTTTCGTCTATACAGCAGCGGACGGGCTGACCCTGCGGACCTCCAAGGACTACATCCGGGATGTCTACGGCAGCTCGGTGTATTCTCCGGACATGCGCGGCCCGCTGTATTGACCCCGGGTATTCGGCGTATGCTGATGCCGGCTCAGCAGGGATTTTTTTGTTATCTTCACGTCTCCAAAACGAGAAGAAAATGAAGAAAGGATCTGTTTTCCTGATGTTCTCCTGCCTCGTGCTGGCGGGAGCGGCCTTCGCGGCCGGCTGCAGCTCCCGGGAGGCGGAGCATATTCCCGAGTCTCCGGATTATTCTGACGCCGGGATGTGGTTCGTCAGGGAGGATGCCGGCGCGGGGGCGGGGGCGGGGGCGGACGTGTTCTACCTCGTCTCCACCTGGGAGGAGGACTGGACGGCGGACGACGGGCTCGTGTGCCACTATGCCGACGTCTACAACGTGCAGCACCGCGCCGACATGGACAAGGAGATATCCCGCATAGCCGGCTACATGGGCGAGGGCAACAATTTCTATTCGCCCTACTATCGCCACATCACCATCGAAGGCTGGGCGACTCTCGACGAGGAGCTCATCAGCCGCCGTTTCGCCACGGCCTTCGACGACGTGCAGCGGGCGTTCGACACCTTTCTGGAGCGGCGTGACCCCGAGCGCCCGTTCGTGCTGGCCGGCTTCAGCCAGGGAGCGAAGGCGGTGGTGGAGCTGCTGAAGACCATGCCCGCCGAGGTGGCCGAAAAGATGGTGGCCGCGTATGTGCTCGGCTACAAGGTGACTCCGGCCGACACTCTCGCCTCGGGGAACATCCGTCCAGCGCAATGCGCGACAGACACCGGCGTGACCATCTGCTACAACTCGGTGTCTGACGTGAAATATATCCAGCCGGTGGTGGCCGCTCCCTGTGCGATGTGCATCAATCCGGTGAACTGGCGGACGGACTCCGTGCCCGCGACGCTGCAGGACACGATCACGGTGAGGGTGTCGCCCGAGCGCCACGTGCTGGTTCTGGAAGGCTACAGCGGCTCGGAGTATCATCCCATACGTGGTTTCCTGAATGTAGGCGACTTCCACGGCGCCGAGCCCTGGCTCTATCAGGAATGCCTGCGGGAGAACATCCGTGACCGCATCGCTGCTTATTACGAGACGCACCGACAGGCAGACTGAACGCCGGCGCAGAAGCCTCTGCACCGGCGTTGCCGTTGGAAAATGTTTCAGGTGCTGTCAGAATATCTCCGGCGCGAACCACAGCAGGCATTTGCGCCAGGTCTGCCATACGTGGCCGGTCTCGAGGTCGCTGATGAAGCTGAAGTCCATATCTGCCGCCTTCAGGTTGTCGACCAGGCCGAGCGCGCCTCTGTAGGCGATGTCGTTGGGGCCGCAGACCACCATGAAGTTGTTGTAGCCGTCTTTCTTGAGAGCTTTTACAGCCGCGGCATCGTCGCCTCCCATGGAGCCTGAGCTGAACACTCCCACTTCGTTGAAGTAGTCGGGATGTTCGCCGATGAGCTTCATGGTCATGAATCCTCCCATCGAGAGACCGGCTATGCCGCGGTTCTGTTTGGTCCCGTCGGTGTTGTAGTGCTCTTCGATGTAGGGAATTATGCTGTAGAGCAGGTCGTTGCAGAACTTGTCGCCCGCGGCGAACTCGGGGTCCTGCAGGTTGAAGATGAATTTTTCTGGCAGGGCGGTCTCGCAGGCCGCCAGCTCGTAGGAATTGATGTTGGGGGTGACCACGATCATGGGCTTGCAGAGCTTCCTCTCGATCATGTAGTCCATGATTTCGCAGAGTCTTCCGAGGGTGGGCCAGGATTCTTCGTCGCCTCCGCCGCCGTGCAGCAGGTAGAGGACGGGGTAGGTCTTGCTCTTGTCGGAGGCGTCGTAGCCGTATGGCAGGTAGACTGACATCCTCCTCTGCGCCCCGAAGGATCCGGACTGGTACCATACCTTCTCAAGGACGCCGTGCTGGCTGGAGGACTGTGAGAAGTAGGGCTCGGATTCGGGTCCCCTGATGATCAGGTTCGAGCGGTAGTTGTACATGTCCCTGGTCTGGCTGTAGTTGCCGGGGTCGAGCACCACCATGCCGTCGATGTCGTAGACGTACTGGTAGATTTCGGGCGGAAGCATCGCGATCTTGTAGGTCCAGATTCCGTCGTCGCCTTTCTCCATGAGGTTCTCGGTGTAGAAGTTCTCCCAGGAGCCTGTGATGCAGACCCGTCTGGCTTCGGGGGCGTAGACCTTGAAGACGATGCTGTCGCCTTCGAAGACGGGCGATTCGGGCTGGATGAGCGCGAAAGCGTAGTTCCTCGTGTTGATGTCGGGCTGGGCCGTGGCAGCGAGGATGCTGCCGCCGAGGACGGCCAGTGTCAGAATCAATTTTTTCATGGCGGTGAATTTTCTTCAAGATACGAAAAAAATCATTTCCTGGCCGCAGAGGCCGTCAATACTAATATGTCGGTAAAATCGACGGCAGTCCGCAAGGTCTTGTAAAAACAGAATAATCTGATTACTTTGAGCCCGTATTATGATATATGCGGTCTGGAAATATGCAAGATTTTCTGATATTTTTTCAATATGAAGAAGCCGAATTACAATACTCTGGCGTTCATCAGGTATTATTTTCATATACCTGTGAGCTGCAGGCTGTCGTGGGCGCTGATCGAGGAGACCGTGGACGGCAAAACGGAAATCCGTCTCGGGGTGGCTCTCCCGAATCGTCCTAATTTCTATATCGACGTCGCCATGCGCCGTTTCTTTACGGAGACGGTGCTGTTCGGCGGCGGTCTCGTGCGCAAGGTGCACGCGGCGCGCCGCAAGGCGACAAAGGACGCTTTCGTCTATACAGCAGCGGACGGGCTGACCCTGCGGACCTCCAAGGACTACATCCGGGATGTCTACGGCAGCTCGGTGTATTCTCCGGACATGCGCGGCCCGCT
>JADILW010000085.1 GCA_017695095.1 Candidatus Cryptobacteroides avistercoris
TCGACGGTGATGACGCCGGTCGTGTAGGTGTCGCTGCCGCCGGAAACGGTCACGCTGATAAGGTCGGCGGGAGAGCCCTGATAGCTGCCCTTGCCGGCGTAGGTGACGGTCCAGTTGGGATTCTCGACATAGTCCACGTCAGGAGCGCTGGTCCTGAAGCTGGCGGCCACGGGCGTGCCGTAGGTGGTTCCGTCGCTCCTGAGTCCGGTGACGACAGCCCTGTAGGACTTGCCTGCGGAAAGTCCGCTGAGCTGAACCATGTCATTGCCGTCCCTGAGCACCGACGACAGGTCGGAGCCAAGTTCCGCGACTTCCGACGCCACGACGTCCGCAAGCGGAGAAGTGAGGTCTTCGGTGGCAAAGCAGTACCAGGTGTCGGTAGCGTCACCGGTGCTGGTCACGGAGGCGTTGGCGCTGGTCTGGGTAATGCCGGACACAGACACGGTGAAATTCACGGGACCCTTGAGGGTGGTGAAATCCGCCGATGCGGGCTTACCGTAGACGGACTTGTCCTCATTCATTCCGAAAACCACATACCTGTAGGTGGTAAGAGGGTCGAGGTCCTTGAGAATGGTGATATAGGTGGTACCTGAGAACAGAACCTCGGCCATGTCGGCGCCCGACTCGGTCAGTGAAGCCGCCACCCTGTTGATGGCGTCCGTCACAGAGGTCTCGAGGTCGGTATAATAGAATCCGTAATATGTCTCGGCATCGGTTCCGTTGTGGGTCATGGTCACGGTTGCGCCGTCGGTCTCAAGAGCACTTACCTTCACTGAGAACTCGATGGTGCTCTGGTCGATTTCGGGTTTCTCCGGACGCGTCTCGGCAGGCTTCTGGCAGGCGGACAGCGCCGCGGCCAGAAGGGCAGCCGGAAGAAGAAGATGCTTGATAGATGTATTCATTGCTTAAAACTAATTTGCCGAAAGGGTTATACCGTCTTCAGAATACACATAGGAAAGAAGGTTCTCCTGAAGATCCAGCACTCCATACCAGGGAAGATAGAGTTCGGATGCATCTTCGCTGAAAGTGCATACGAAGGCTGACGCCAGGCCATAACCATCTTCTGAATAAGAAGAGATGGGCACAATCTCATAACCGGGCACGCCGACGGTCGTGCCGGCACTGCCGTTGCTGGGGAAAGTGATCGTCCTCGCCTCAAGGTCGAGCGTGCCGGTGACATAGTTCATCTCTCCGCTGACATAATCGTCGGCCAGGCTGTTCTTGATGAAAGGATCGAGATCGTAGAGAGTCACGGTCGAGAAGTCATCGGCCACCTCGACTTTCACCACGTGGTTCTCAAAAGGCGTGGCTCCTGATCCGGCAAAGTTCGCATCGGGTCCGAAGGTTCCCACATACTCCCCGGCAACCTTGTAGTACCAGGGAATGTCGGGCACGCTGACGGTGATTCTGTCGGAATACACGGCGCCGTCGGTAGTCGCGGCCATGGCCTTGACATAATTGGTGATGCCGGCGGTCACATGTACGCTCATCGTATAGGTGCCGTCTTCAGGAGTCTCCAGAAGACTCGCGTACGACTCTACGAATCCGGCGTCCTCAGCGGACAGCAGTCCGAGTTCGAGACTGTCCATGTCCGCGCTGACACCCTTGAAGCTTACATTGACCGTAAGAGTCTGTGCATATTCGTCTACTACGACGCTCGAAGGGTCTATCGATACTTCAGGCAGGGCTCCTCTCTCCGCGAAGCCGGCCTCGACCTCATCCAACTCGGGCGCTTTGGTGCAAGAAGCAAACAGAAGCGCGGGGAGGGCCATATATGCTATTAACTTGTTCATTTCTTTCTGTGTTTGAGTTACTAAGCTGCTTCTCCGCCATAAGGATTCTGATCCTCTTCGCCGATGAAGTCATTGTTGTCGATTTCGCTCTGGGGAATCTGGAAATTCCAGAGATCTTCGTGGGCGCCCACTTTCAACCTTCCCCACTGAGGGTGGTTGGTACCGGTGTATGTACGGTCGATTCCGAGTCCGTTCCTGCGGAGGTCGAAATAGGACACTCCCTCACCCCAGAGCTCTATCCTTCTCTGAAGAAGGATTTCGTCCACGGTCGCCGTGCCGCTCCAGGCAGGGTTCCTCGAAGCCATAAGTTCGCCGAGAACCTGGGTGGCGGTTCCGGTATCTCCCTGACGCGCATAAGCTTCAGCCTCGATGAGGTACATTTCGGCAGCCCTCATGTAGATATAGTCCTGAAGCCACTGGTCCATGAAGCCGAATTTTCTTGCTGCATAGGGGCGCTTTGCACCGGGCTGGGCGGCGCCGGGGTCACCGTCAGGACCGTTGAAAAGGGCCTTGCGGTAGTCGGAATTGGGGATTTGGTCGTACAGGCTCCTGTCAATCAGCTTCGAAGGCTGGTCGAGTCCGGCATATCCCGGAGAGTCGTTGGACATGTGTGAGAAGAATGAGGCATAGGTGGTCTGGGTCTCCGTAGTCTCGTTGAAGCCCCACATGACCTCGGGGTCATCCACATCGTCGAAACCAGACTTGAGTCTCGTCTCATCCATGAGCACATAGCCCTGACGCGCCGCATTGGCGGCTTCGGCAGCCTTGTCCCACTGCTGGGTGAAAAGGTAGTATCTCGCAGCTATGCCCTGGGCCACAGAATAGTCGATTTCGTTCTTGGAAGACCTGGTGCAGCCGTCGAGGAGCTTGAGAGCCTGAGCGATGTTGTACTCGATATGCTCCATCACGATGTTCATGGGGACGCGGCCCTGCCTCTCGGCAACCAGGTCGGCGGATATACCGTCTCTTGAAGCATACACGAGAGGTATCGTAGGAGCGTCGGTCCTGAGAACGGCGTTTGGAGTGGTTCCGGTCACGGGATCCTGGAAATACAGGATGAGATTCATATATGCCAGAGCCCTGACAGCGTATGCCTGTCCGAGATATGACCTCGAAGCGGGATCGGTGGGATCCTGGTCAGGCACGAAGAAGTCGATGATGGCATTGGCATTGTTGATAAGGGTGAAGAACTGGCTCCAGTACTGGGCGACACGCACGTAGATTGCGCCGCCATAGGTGAACTGGTAGTCGAACGCACCCCAGTTCTGGGTGCCTTCGAGCGCGATGTCCTGACCCATGAAGTCCGAAATCATCAGACACGAGAGATATCCGAAATCATCGTGTCCGTCGTAGGTCTGCATGGGAGTTATCATCCACGAGTATATACCCTGTACATAGGAGTTAAGAAAGGCAGGATCCTCCGCAACCATCTGCGTGGCGTTCGAGCCGGTGAGGTATCCGCTGTAGTTCACATCGAAGTTCTTCTCGCACGATACTGTCGCGAACAGACCGGCGGCAAGCACTATGAGGTATTTTTTCATTGTTTTCATCGTTTTCGTCTCCATCAATTAAAAGGTGAGGGATACTCCGGCAGAGATTGTCCTGAGGGCGGAATAGGTGAAGCCCGTGGTTCCGTTGAAGGACTGACGCACATCAAGGCCCCTCCTTGCAGAGGTATACCAGAGATTGTCGCCGGTGAGGAAGATCCTCAGATTCTGCATGGAAATCTTCTCGGCGATTCTCTTGGGGAAGGTATAGCCGATGGTCACGTTCCTCAGACTGAGGTAGGAAGCTTTGGTAAGGAAACGGGTCGAAGTCTGGCTGGCATTGAGATTTCCGTTTTCGAGACGGGGAATCTGGCTGTCGGTATTCTGAGGAGTCCACCTGTCGAATATATCCTTGTGCCAGTTGGTTCCGGCGGTACCTGCGCCCATGAGAGCCTGGTAGTTGGAATCGAGAGTCCAGCCTCCGAGCTGATATGCGAAGGAAGCGCTGAGGTCGAAACCGTAGAGTGACAGGAAGGTTGAGAAACCTCCGTAGAGGTCGGGGAGCGCACTCTTGCCTATCGCCCTGTTGGTGGCGTTGGTCGCGGAGGTGGTGGTTCCTACCAATTCACCGCCCTTTCCGCTCTGGCTGTAGACATTATACAGTCCGAGGCCGGTCTCCGGATCGACTCCGGCCCATTCCGGGATATAGAAGTCATACAGGGAGCCTCCGAGCTCTCTCCAGTATATTCCATTGTTGTAGCCGTCCTGAGGCTGGTCGGAAGGGAGCTTGGTAATCTCGTTCCTGTAGTGGGTTCCGTTGACGGACACGTTCCACAGCACGTTGGGAGTCTTCACGAGGTCAGCGCTGATTTCGAACTCGACACCGGTGTTCTTCATGTCCATGTCGTTCACCAGTTGGGTGGCGGGCTCGCCCTGGCTCATTGCAAGAGGACGGTAGTAGATCATGTCCTTGGTCTCCTTGATGAAGAAATCGGCATTGACCGAGAGCCTGTCGAAGAATCTCGCCTCGAATCCGGCATTGAAGTTGTCGGACTTCTCCCAGGTGACGTCGGGAGCGGCGCGGAAGACCTTCACGATCGAAGCCTCGCCGTCGATTCTCTGGATTGAGAACAGGTCCTCATAGACTTTGGTCACACCTATGTTGTCGTTGCCCTGGGTACCGAAGCTGGCTTTGATCCTGAAAGCGTCGAGCCAGTTAACGCCGATCAGGAAATTCTCCTGCTTGGCATTCCAGGATGCACCTACAGACCAGAAGTCACCCCACCTCTTGTCGGGCGCGAACCTTGAAGACGCGTCCATACGGTAGGAGGCGGAAAGATAGTACTTGTTGGCATAGTTGTATTCGGCACGGCCGAAGATTCCCTGAAGGAAATACTCGGTGGTGTGTGAAGTCAGGTTCTGGTATACGACCGCATTGGCGAAATCGGAATTGTTGGGATCCACGAAATTGGTCATCTCCCCGAGCATCAGATAGTTCGAGTCGCTCTTGATTTCATGGCCGAGCAGGATATTGAGACTGTGGTCGCCGAAAGTAGGAGTATAGTTGAGCAGCTGGTTGGCATTCAGAGCCGAATAGCGCTCCATCTGCTGCCTTCCGCGTCCGTTGACGGTGGCCGCGTCGCCGCCCACCGGCGTAGTATAGTAGTCATACTTGTCGATGAACACGTCGTATGCTACATTGGCGGTGAACTTGAGGTCCTTGAGTATCTGGATGTCCAGATAGCCTCTTGAAGAGATATTGTCCGAAATCACCTCGTTCTTGGAGGTCATCAGCTGGCCGTAGGGGTTGGAGAGCTGGCCGTAGGGACGGGCCTCACCCCAGTCGTAGAGCTCGCCGCCGTTGTTGTCGTAGAGCTTTTCGCCGGTCGCGAGGTCATACTGGAAAATAGGATAGATAGGCGCGATGCTCTGTCCGAAGTAGAACAGGTTGGAGAAGCTGCTGCCGGCTTCGGAAGAATTGTAGAGGTTCTGGGTCGTGTTGGAATAAGCCACGTTCAGGCCGATCTTGATATGCTCGCCTATGGTCTGGTCGACTTTTCCGCGCACGGAAATCCTGTTGAATCCGGAAGCGGGCACATATCCTTCGTCATCGAGGGTGGACACTGACAGATAGGCCTGGGTATTCTCGTTTCCGCCGCTCGCCGTCACGGTGTATTCCTGACGCACGCCGTTACGGAACACGTCCTTGTTCCAGTTGTCGGTCCACTTGAGGTCGTAGGCATAGGGATTGAGCTTTCCGGTAGTCGGGTCGATAAGTTCCGCATCGCCTATACCTTTGTATACATTATACCTCAGATAGTCCCTGATGAGGGAACCTGAGGCGTAGGCGTTGGCCTGTCCGAGAGACATCTGCCCGCCGTAGTATACCGAGTTCCTAATTGACTCCCAGGTCAGCTCGTAGTAGTCTGCCGGATTGGAAATTACGTCGTATGCAGGCACTCCGCGGGAGTTCACGCCCACCTTTGCGTCGAAAGTCACGCTGACACGGTCGGAGGTTCCCCTCTTGGTCGTTATGATTATGACGCCGTTGGAACCGCGGGCGCCGTACATGGAGTTGGCGGCCGCATCCTTGAGCACGGTGATGGACTCGATGTCGTTGGAGGCTATGGAATTGAGACTGCCTTCATAAGGCACGCCGTCAACCACGAGCAGAGGAGACTGCTCGGCGGACACCGAACCGAGACCGCGGATGATGATATTGGCTGAAGAGCCGGGAGTACCGCTGGAACTTGAAGTCTGGAGTCCGGCCACCGCTCCCTCGAGAGACTTGGAGATATTGGACGAACTCATTGACTGCAACTTCTCTCCGCTGATCTGCTCGGCTGCTCCTACGAAGGAGGATTTCTTCTGTACGCCGTAAGCGACTACGATGGTCTCATCGATGAATTCGTTGTCGGGTTCGAGTGAGACGTTGACGAAAGTCTTACCATCAATGGCGGCCTCTGCCGTCATATAGCCGATGGAGCTGAATTCAAGCGTACCGTCCGCGGGGGCATCGATGGCGTAATAGCCGTCAGCATCGGCTGCGACTCCCTGAGCGGTGCCCTTGATGATGACGGATGCGAACGGAATGCCTTCACCTGTTGATGCGTCGGTCACGGTTCCGGTCACGGTGATGTCCTGCGCCGAAACAGAAACCGTCAGCATGGCCGACAGGGCGGCAAGAAACAGTTTCGCTTTTTTCATAAGCATTTACTTTGATTAAACATTATACTAACTACACGTTTGCATTCTAACCTTGTGCACTCTTAAACGGGCGTTTTCATGTGCATCCGGAATAACCTTCAAAAACACAGTTCAAATGGCAACATACGCATACATCAGAGTCAGCACGCAGACGCAGACGCTTGAAAATCAGAAATTCGAAATCGAGCAGTGGAGCCGGCGCCAGGGGGTCCGCATCGACTTCTGGGTCACCGAGACGGTCTCCGGCACGGTGGGCTGGGAGAAGCGCAAGCTGGGTCGTCTGCTGCGCAGAATGAAGAAGACCGACCTGCTGGTGTGCACCGAAATCTCCCGCCTGGGGCGCAGCATGCTCATGGTGATGTCGGTGCTGAACGCCTGCTCGCAGAAAGGCGTGTTCATCCGGACCATCAAGGACAACTTCAACCTCTCCGACAGCATCAACTCCAAGATCATCGCCTTCGCGTTCGCCCTGGCGGCCGAAATAGAAAGAAACCTGATCTCCCAGCGCACCCGGGAGGCGCTGGCCGCCAGGAAGCAGGCCGGGGTGCATCTGGGGCGCCCTCCGGGACCTTCGGGCAAATTGTGCAGGGTCATGGAGGACCTGCCCAGAATCAGCGCGATGCTCGACGGCGGCGCCACCAAGACCGCGATGGCGCGCATGTACAAGATTCACCGTAACACTTTAAACAAATGCCTGAAAGTGCATAATAAGTAAATCGGCGCATTTCTCCGATTGTTGATTAAGATTTGTAATTTATTCGCCTGGATTTCGAACAAATCGTAATCATTTTTACGGGAAATAATTTTAATCCGGTTTACAATGCACTGTCTGTCAGCACTTAGAAGATTTGCATATCTCAAATAAAATGATAATTTTGCGGGAAATTCGCTTATGAAAATGCCCATATAAAAGTGCGTAGGTTAGAAGAATAACGTGTAGTTAGTATAATGTTTAATCAAAGTAAATGCTTATGAAAAAAGCGAAACTGTTTCTCAGCGCCTTGTCGCTGTTCATGGCAGTTGGCGTATTCGCTCAGAACATGAGAGTAACGGGTACCGTCACTGACGCATCGACAGGCGAAGCGGTTCCTTATGCATCCCTCATGTTGAAGGGCACGCTCAACGGCACTTCCTCAGATGCAGAAGGAAACTACTCGATCAACGTTCCCTCCGACGGAGTGCTCGTGTTCTCCGCAGTGGGATATGTGACCATCGAGGAAAATGTAGACAGCCGCGCAAGGATTGACGTGGCTCTCGAACCCGACAGCGAGTTCCTCGACGAGACCATCGTCGTGGCCTACGGAACCGCCAAGAAGTCATCATTCACCGGTTCAGCCGGCACCGTCGGCGGAGAAAGCATCTCCAGGCGTTCGGTTTCCAATGTTACCAAGGCCCTCGAAGGCATGGTCGCCGGTATCACCGTGACCTCCGGCTCCGGCCAGCCCGGATCCAGCTCAGGAATCACCATCCGCGGTACCGGTTCCATCAACGCAAGCTCCAGCCCTCTCTATGTGGTTGACGGCATACCTTTCGACGGAACTATCGCTTCCATCAACCCCAACGACATCGCTTCGATGACCGTGCTCAAGGACGCTTCCGCAGCAGCCCTCTATGGTGCGCGTGCGGCAAACGGCGTGATCATGATCACCACCAAGCGCGGTTCCGAGGGTCGTGCGGTGGTCAACTTCCGCGGACAGGTCGGACTGCAGTCACGCTCAGTGAACCGCTACGACCTCGTCTCACAGGACCAGTATGTCGAGCTGACCTGGGAGGCTCTGAAGAACAACTACTACCTCAACGGAGGCTACTCTCTCGATGAGGCCAAGTCACTCGCTTCAGCGCAGCTCGGAGCCACTCTCGGCGGTGAGTACTACAACCCCTACAAGAACTACACGTGGGCAACCCTCATCGACCCTGAGACCGGAATGATCCAGCCCGACGCCGTTTCAGCATGGAACGAGGACTGGATGGACGCCATCACCAACAAGTCAGCCATCCGCCAGGACTACAACCTCAGCGTGAGCGGCGGCGACGAGAAGACCAAGTACGCATTCTCAGTCGGCTATCTCGACGACAAGGGAGTGCTCACCACCACCGGATTCAAGCGCTACTCCCTGCGCGCCAACGTTGACCACAACGTCAACGAGTGGATGCAGCTCGGCGCCAGCGCAAGCTACTCCTACACCGACCAGGCCAGCACGTCCATCGAGGACGGAACCTACACCAGCAACGCCTGGTACACCGCCCAGTTCATGGCACCCATCTACCCTGTCTACCTGAAGGACGCCAACGGAGCCGACCTGCTCGACGACAACGGCCAGAAGCAGTATGACTACGGCGACGGCGCCGTGGGCAACAACCGTCCCACCGCCTCCAGGTTCAACACCCTTGGAGACCTTGAGGAGAACAACTACGAGACCCTCTACGACAACTCCAGCGTCCGCGCCTACGCCGTGCTCGGCGGAGACAACGACTCCATGGGCATCTTCAGGGGCCTGAGTTTCACCACCAACTTCGGTGCCGACATCGCCAACCGCAGGGTTTCCACCTACACCAACCCCTACCACGGCGACGGCCTCTCAACCCAGGGAAGCATCGACAAGTATTCGACCCGCACCTTCTCATACACCTGGAACCAGATTCTCAAGTATGAGCGCACCTTCGGAGACTTCCACTTCCTCGGCCAGCTCGGACATGAGTTCTACAACTACGAGTATCAGTACCTCTACGGCGGCAGGACCGGCGTATATCCCGGAATCTTCGAGCTTGCTCCCGCTTCCGACGCCACCTCCACCAACAACTCCTACTCCGAGACCTACCGCATCGAGTCTTACTTCGGACGTCTTGCCGCCGACTTCGCCGACAAGTACTACCTGGAGGCCACCTGGCGTACCGACGGTTCCTCACGTTTCCACAGAGACCACCGCTGGGGCCAGTTCTGGTCGCTCGGAGGATCCTGGAGACTCTCCGAGGAAGGCTTCATGGAGGATGCTTCATGGGTCAACAACCTGACCCTCAGGCTCTCATACGGTGAGCTCGGAAACGACGACATTCTCACCTCCACAGGCGCCAGCAACTTCTATCTCTGGCAGTCATTCTACGACCTGACCTACCCCAACGCCTCCCTCGCCGGAGCGGTTCTCTCCACCCTTGAGAGCACCGGAATCTCCTGGGAGACCAAGGGCAGCTGGAACGTCGGACTCGAAGGAACCTTCTTCGACCGTCTCGTCGACCTGACCGCCGAGTACTACTTCTCAAGGACCAGCGACATGCTCCTGAGCTACCCCATGGCCATGTCCACCGGTTTCACCGGCTACAACGCCAACGTCGGCTCCATGACCAACCAGGGTGTCGAGGCTTCGATCAGAGTCAACTGGGCCAACAAGTCCAACTTCCGCGCGAACTCCACCCTCATGGGCTACTTCAACAGGAACAAGGTGACCGCCCTGACCGAGACCGACGAAATCACCTACGGCTCGCAGGTTGTCAAGGTCGGAATGCCCATCTACACCTACTACGTATCCAAGGTGGCAGGAGTTGACCCCGCCAACGGACAGCTCCTCTACTACGCCTACGAGAAGGACGAGAACGGCGAGATGGTTCCCGGTTCGGAATACGTGACCTCCGATCAGACCGCGGCCAACAACAGCAGGTACTACGTCGGCAGCCGCCAGCCCCTGTTCCAGGGCTCCTTCGGTTCCGAGTTCTACTTCGGCAACTTCGACTTCAGCTTCCTGACCTCATTCTCAGTGGGCGGCAAAGTCTACGACTCTGTCTACGCCACCACCATGGAGCCTCAGTATGTTGGAACCAACTTCAGCACCAACATCCTGCGCCGCTGGCAGAAGCCCGGCGACGTGACCGACGTGCCTGCAGTGATGCTCAACTCCGGCCGCCTCGCAGCAGACCGCTGGCTGATCGACGCATCCTACTTCGCGATCAAGTCAGTGCAGCTCGGATACACCCTTCCCACCAGATGGACCGAGAAGGCGGGCATCCAGTCTCTCAGGATCTTCGCTACCGGCGACAACATCGCCCTCTTCAGCAAGCTGAACGGAATGAACCCTCAGTACAGCACCTCAGGCGGCACCGACTTCGTCTATGCTCCCACCAGGGCCATTTCTGTAGGTATCGACATCAACTTCTAAACTTACGGAGAAATGAAAAAATTACTTTATATATTCCTTGCCGTGGCAGGTCTGAGCCTTACCTCCTGCAACCCGGAGATGCTCGACACCAACCCCACGGACAAAGTATCGGGAACAACGATGCTCAACACCACCGACGGAGGCTACCAGGCCCTCAACGGAACCATCCGCATGCTCTGGCAGTGGGGATGGACCACCTCAGGCAACGAGCACCAGTGCGTCGGTCCCCAGGGCTACAACCTCACGGCCGACCTCATGGGAGAGGACATGGTGATGGCCGCAAAAGGCAACGGCTGGTTCTGGTTTGACTACCTCTACGACGTGAAGTCGGATTTCACCAGTTCTGCATTCCGCTCATACGATATGTGGAACTACTACTACACCCTGATTTCAAACGTCAACTACATCATCAACGCCAAGGACACGATGGAAGGCACCGAGGCTGACGTGAACTACATCATCGGCAACGCCTACGCGATCCGCGCATACTGCTACGCCTACCTTGGAATGATCTTCGCCCGCAGCTACATCGGCCACGAGGACAGGCTCTGCGTGCCCGTCTACACCGAGAACACTGTTTCCGGAACTCCCGGAAAGGCCCGCGAGACCAACAAGGTGGTGTTCGGCCAGGCTATGAGCGACATCAACAACGCAGTCGACCTGCTCCAGGGCGCGGCCAGGCAGCATGTGTCCCACTTCGACCAGTACTCTGCCAACGGTCTGAAGGCCCGTATCGCCCTCTACATGGGTGAATACCAGACCGCGCACGACGCCGCCGTGGAGGCCCTCAAGGGAGGCGCTTCCTACACCTTCGACCCCGACTACCACTTCAACAGCGCTAGCGACGCCAGTGTCCTTTGGGGCGCAGAAATCATTGCAACTCAGGGAACTACCAACCCCCAGTTCCTCGCCCACATGGACCCTGATTTCGGCGGTTATGGCGATGACGCCCGCAAGTGCTGCTCAGAGTGGCTCTACTCAAGGATTGACGAGAACGACGCAAGGCGCGGCTGGTGGGTTGAAGAGCTCATGCCCGATGGCGTGACCATGGCTCTCCAGCAGACCAAGTTCCAGTTCGGCAATAAACAGGGCTGGGGTTCTTCTGTGACAGACCCGACGACTAAGGCAGACCACATCTTCATGCGCGCTCCCGAGATGATGCTCATCGTGGCTGAGACCGCCTGCCGCCTCGACAAGGAGGATGAGGCCCATAAGTACCTCAACGAGCTCATGTCAAGCCGCGAGCCCGGCTACGACTGCTCGAGCCTGACCGGCACCGAGCTCGGAACCCTCACCACCGACGAGACCGGCTCACTGCTCGAGGAAATCCTCCTCCAGCGCCGAATCGAGCTCTGGGGCGAGTACGGCCGCATCTACGACATCAAGCGTCTGCGCCAGGGCTTCGTGAGGACCGCGGAGATGGGTCACCCCATCGACGCCATCGCAGCCCTCAACAGCCTGCACACCGATGACCCCGAGACCTTCGACTGGGTGCTCACCATCCCCCAGACCGAGATCGACGCCAACCCTCTGATCCTTCAGAACCCCGTTGGAAGCTATCCTAAGAACGACTATGAAGGTGACGACCCCGCAAAGGCACCCAAGCCCGCAGCCGGAGTTGCAGAATAAGCCTGCTGAATAACGATTAAATCTTGCAAAAATGAAAAACACAGTTAAGACAATATTCGGGCTCGCAGCCCTTGCGCTTGTCGCTGCAGGATGCAACGTCACGGATCCCAGGCCTACCTACGTTCCCGAGGGAGACGGAGTGACTTTCCTGCAGACCGCAGTCAGCGCAACGTCGCTCGTATCCGGAACAACCACCTACAGCATTGACCTTGCCCGCGGTTCGGCAGATGAGGCTCTTACAGTCAATCTGACCGGGTCCATCTACGCAAGCACTGATCCGGAGACCGACTTGGCCGCAGACTTCAAGATGCCTGAATCAGTTACATTCGAACCTGGCGAGTATCTTGCCAAAATCACACTCGACGTCAGCAAGATGGAAGTTGGAGTAACCTATAGTGGAACCATTTCCCTCAGCGAGGGTCAGGAGTGCTTCAACCCCAACACCGCGACCACTTCGACCGCCGTGCGCCTTGCCATGGACTACAACTGGGTGGAGCTCGGAGAAGCTCAGTGGTATGACGGATTCATGCTGGCAGTATCCAATGACAACCTGAACATTCAGAGATGCCGCATGACCAAGGCAGAAGGATTCGAAATCTATCGTCTCTACAACCCTTGGCCCGCTGCCGAAGTGGCTGAAGCTTGGGGAGACGCGATGAGCGCCACCAACGACGTCCCCGAGTATCTGCAGTTCACCATCAACGAAGATGGAAGCATCGACTGGAGAAACGATGTCTTAGTATATGGCGGCCAGCTCGAATTCGCAGCCGTGAACACAGGATACCAGTATGCCGATTGGAATGATTATGTCTGGTACACATCTCCCACCGAGGTATTCGGACAGCCCGATGAAACCGGTGTAATAATGGAGAACCTCCTGTGCTTCAGCTACGGAGTATTCTCTAACGGCTCAGGCGGATCAGGTTACGTTTCAAGCAGCTACCTGGCTCTCCCCGCATTCGAAGGAAACCTTGAGGATCTTTTCCAATAATAGATCATTCCTACGGACGATATGATCGAGGCGCGGCACAGACCGCGCCTCTTTTGAATGAAAGCGATAAAACAGTATTTTTGTCTAATTATGAAACACAAAGCAACACTGCTCCTTCCCCTGCTGCTGGGAATGCTCTCCTGCAGCGTCGACCCGGTCCAGAAGCCCGACGGGCTGGACGGCAGCCAGGTCACGCCTGCGCCTGAAAGCGCCGCGCCCGGAATAATCATGGTCAAGCTCGACGCGGAGATAGCCGACGACCCCGAGGCAGTGGACCTCTCCTTCCTCGGCGACTACACCATCACCCGGTCACTGCCCGAGGGCGGCAGGTTCGACGCCCGCCACCACGAAGCCGGCCTGCACCGCTGGTACAACGTCAGCTTCGCCCCCGAACTCCCGCTGACCAAGGCGGCCGGCGACCTGTCCTCCACTCCCGGAATCTCCGGCATCTCCTATGTGATGACGACCAAGTCCGCTTCCACTGGCTTCAACGACCCTGACTTCGGGAAGCAGTGGGACTTCTACAATCCCGGAACCCAGAGCGGCACGGTAGCCGGCTCCGACATCAACCTTCTCCCCGCCTGGGAGGTCACCACCGGCTCCAGCAACGTGATAGTAGCCATCTGCGACTCCGCTCCGGAGTATGAGCACGAAGACCTTGCCGGCAACATGTGGGTCAACGAGGCCGAGGCCAACGGAACTCCCGGAGTCGACGACGACGACAACGGCTTCATCGACGACATCCACGGCTACAACTTCGTGGTTGAACCCTACTATGGTCCCGAGCTCGTTCCCGGTGACCACGGCACCCACATCGCCGGCACCATCGGCGCCGTCAACAACAACGGCATCGGAATCAGCGGAATCGCGGGAGGCGACAGCCCCGAGGGCAACGGAGTCCGCATGATGAGCGTGCAGACCAGCAACAACAATGAGTCCGCCTATATCGGAAATGCCATCGTCTATGCTGCCGACAACGGCGCGGTGATCATGAACTGCAGCTGGAGCATAGCCGCAGACACCCAGTTCATCAATGAAGCCATCGACTATTTCAACACATACGCGGGCTTCGACGAGGACGGCAACCAGACCGGCCCCATGGCAGGAGGTCTCTGCATCTTCGCGGCAGGCAATGATGGCACTACCGTCTCATATCCCGCGATGAACGACAACGTGTTCGCCGTGGCCTCCATCGGCGCCGACTACGAGGCCGCCTACTACACCAACTACGGCAGGTGGGTGGACATCGCAGCCCCGGGCGGAGATGCGCAGAAGGGTTTCCAGATCTATTCCACCGTCACCAACGCCAGCGGCAAGTACGGCAACATGCAGGGCACCTCGATGGCCTGCCCCCACGTGGTCGGAGTGGCGGCTCTGGTGGTTTCGCACTACGGCGGCCCCGGCTTCACCCGCCAGCAACTGATCGACATCCTCAAGGGCAGCGCGAATCCCGTGATCTATGACTACAATCCCATGTTATCCGACAAGCTCGGAGCCGGACTCGTCGACGCTTATGCAGCGCTCTCAGGGAGCGACATGGAGCCCGAGCCGGTGGATGACCTGAAGGCCGAAACCACGAGCAACAGCGTCAGGCTGAGCTGGACGGCCCGTGCCGACAACAGAGGCTCGGTCCCCTACGCCTACGACATCTACTGGTCCACTTCTTCGCTCGAAGGCCTCGATCCCGACAGCCCCGCCGCAAACGTCACCAGCGTGGAGATGACACCCGCGAACGACACCCCCGACGGGACAGTGCTGAACTACACCGTCAGCGGCCTCGACTTCAACACTGGCTACTTCTTCCGCATCCGCTCCCGCAACATATTCGGACAGGCTTCCGAGCTGTCGGAGCAGGTCGAGGTGAGCACGGGCGGCAACACCGCACCGGAAATCACGGCTCTCGACGGCACTTCCCTGAACCTCAAGTCCCACGAAAGCGGAACCCTGCGCTTCAGCCTCACCGACGCCGACGGGCATCAGCTCAGTTACGCCCTGCGGGCCGCTGACGGCTCCCCCGCACTCAAGGGAATCTACGATTCGATGTCTGACGACGGCGTGCTGACCCTTACGGTCGACGCTCTCGCGGCCGCCGAAGGCGAGACCTACAATGGAATCCTGCTGGTCAGCGACTCCTACACCACCGTCGCGCAGAACTTCAGCTATTCCGTCGGAGTGAACCACGCTCCCGCGGCTGGCACTCCCGACAACGTGGTGCTCAACTCCAGGACCGAAAGCCTGAGCATACCTCTCTCCGAACTCTTCAGCGACGAGGACGGCGAGTCCCTCAGCTACACCTGCAGCATCTCCACGACCAACATCATCGTGAGATGCAGCGTGTCCGACGGCAATCTCAACCTCGACGGCAACGCCTACGGCACCACTGAGGTCACGGTAAGCGCCACGGACGCCCGCGGCGAGTCCGCCACCTGCAGTTTCCAGGTGCTCGTGCGCGACGGCTCCAGTGAGATCGACCTCTACCCCAACCCCGTGGTTGACATGCTCAACATCCGCACCGGGACGGCAGTTTCCGCCGACATCACCATATCCAACGCTGCCGGAGCCGTGGTATTCAGCCAGGACGGCGCGAGCATCGACCCCTTCGCCCCGGTCAAGGTGGACATGAGCGGGCTGCCCGGAGGCGTCTATTATGTGAGCGTCAGCGGAGAAGGAATCAATTCAAGCAGTTCAATCGCAAAACAGTAGTAAAACATGAAAAAGATAATACTCAGCATACTGGTCGCGTGCGCGATGCCTGCGCTGTCGGCTTCCGCACAGGCCCTGTCTTCCCTGCTGATTCCTTCCGCGCCTGAATATGCCGCGATGGGCGGAGCGTCAGTCGCGCTGGAGGCCGGAGCCTTCGCGGCCGAGAACAATGCGGCCGCCATGTCGCTCTCCGACGACAGCTTCGCCGTGGCGGCTGGCTATGGCCTCTGGGCTCCCGAGACCGCCGGCAGCCAGCTGGTAGGGCTCGGAGCCTTCGCCCGTGTGGGTGAGAGGGTTGGAATCGGCCTCAGCGGCCGCTACATGATGGAGAAGCCCATGAACATCAGCTCCGCGGCAGGCGGAATCCTCGGCACTTTCACCCCCTCGGAGCTCGGAGCGAATCTGGCCGTGTCGGTGAAGGTGATCGACGGGCTTTCTGTCGGTGTGACCGGCAAGTTCGTCAGGTCGTCGATAGGTGAGGAGCTCTCCGGCTCGGCATTCGGAGCCGACATCTCCGTGGCCTGGAGGAAAGACGGTCTTTCGGCCGGAGCCGCGGTCTGCAACCTTGGCTCGAAGGTCAAGTACGGCGACAGCAGCTATTCCATGCCCATGCTCGTGAAGGCCGGAGCGGCATACTCGGCTGACTTCGGGCTCACGGCCAGCGTGGAGGCCGACTATCTGTTCAGCGGAGCCTTCGCCGCCGGTCTCGGACTGGAATACAATCTCTTCGACATCGGATTCCTGCGCGCCGGCTACCACTACGGCGACAAGAGCCAGGGACTGGCGTCCTTCGCCTCGCTCGGCGCGGGAGTGCAGTTCGCGGGCGTCGAGCTCTCAGCCGCCTGGCTGACCGCCTCCCCCACCCTCGGCAACTCCCTGCTCTTCAGCCTCGGCTACAGCTTCTAAGTTATCAGTCGGTCTGGATTTGAAATCCAGCCCAACAAAACACAACAAGGTTGGCCGGGATTTGAAATCCCGGCCAACTTTATTTATGCCTCGCCGCTCTCGAGGTCGAGAATCTCGGAAGTGATCTTCTCCTGACGCCCCTTGTTGTATTCCAGCGTCAGTTCAGCCAGCAGGCGCTCGGCATTCTCCGAAGCCGTCTGCATCGCTATGGTACGCGCCGCATGCTCGGCAGCGGCCGAATCCAGCACCGCCGCATGGAATTTCATGGTAAGAAGATAGGGCACCAGCTGCGCGGCGAGCTCCACGGGGTTCGGTTCGAAGATATAGTCCTCGCTCAATGAATCCGGCTTCCTCTCTGGCGAAGCGGTCGTCGGCGTGACATAGGGCAGATACTGCTCGACCACCGGGATCTGCGACGAAGACGAGACGTACTTGTTGTAGACCAGCAGCACCTTTGAGAACTCCCCGTCAGCGAAGCGCTTACGCAGTTCGCGCGCCAGAGTCCGGCTCTTATAATAGTCCGGCTTGCCGATGATATCGCCGTGGTCGTCATTCTCCAGCTCAAGGCCGGTCTTCCTGATAGCCTCGGCCATCTTGCGACCCACTGGTATGACCTTCACCGAAGCGCACTCCGCACAGGTGTCCAGCACCTTGTGGATGACGTTGGAGTTGAACGCGCCGCAGAGCGAACTGTTCGACGAGAACGCCACCACCGCCACGGGGGCGTCGGAAGCCTTGATGTAGCCCTCCTCGTCGGACCGGTAGCTCTCCACGACCGAAAGGATCTCCTCGAGCGTCCGCTCATAGGGGCGCACCGCCTCGATGTCGGCTTCCGCCTTGTGCAGTTTGGACGAGGCCACCAGCTTCATCGCCGAAGTGATCTTCAGCGTGCTCCTGACGGAACCTATCCTCTCCTTTATTTCGTTCAGTGCAGACACGGCTTCTCGATTTTATGCCTTCCCCGCCAGCATGCTGCAGATGGAGGATGCCTCCGTTCTGATCACGCTCTCGGCATCGGCGCTCACCTTCCCCTCTCCGAGGGCGTCGAGCACCTCCTGGTGGTCGGCCTTCATCTTGCTGAGGAAGAGCTTCTGGAACTCAATCACCTGGTCGACCCTGATGTCGGCCATCAGTCCGCGCGTACCGCAGTAGAGTATGGCCACCTGCTCGCCCACGGGCATGGGGCTGTACTGCGGCTGTATCAGCAGCTGCTCGTTCTTGCGACCCTTGTCGAGGGTCATCGCCGTCACCTTGTCCATGTCGGACGAGAACTTGGTGAAGGATTCGAGTTCGGAGTACTGGGCCTGGTCTATCTTGAGGGTTCCGGCAACCTTCTTCATCGATTTCACCTGGGCGGCGCCGCCGACTCGCGACACCGAGATGCCCACGTTGATCGCCGGGCGGGAGCCTGCGTTGAACAGCGAGGTCTCCAGATATATCTGGCCGTCGGTGATGGATATCACGTTGGTCGGAATATAGGCCGAGACGTCGCCGGCCTGGGTCTCGATGATGGGCAGCGCCGTCAGCGAACCGCCTGCCTTCACCTTGCCCTTCAGGCATTCCGGCAGGTCGTTCATATTCTCGGCGACCTCCTGCTGGCTGATTATCTTCGCCGCGCGCTCCAGCAGCCTGGAATGCAGGTAAAATACGTCGCCCGGGTAGGCCTCACGTCCGGAAGGACGGCGCAGAATCAGCGAGACCTCGCGGTAGGCGACCGCCTGCTTGGACAGGTCGTCGTAGACCACGAGCGCGTCGCGGCCGGTGTCGCGGAAGTATTCGCCGATGGCGGCTCCGGCGAAGGGGGCGTAGTACTGCAGGGCGGCCGGGTCGGAGGCGGTCGAAGCCACCACGACGGTGTAGTCCATCGCGCCCTTGGAGCGCAGGGTCTGGACTATCGACGCCACCGTGGAGCCCTTCTGTCCCACCGCCACGTAGATGCAGTAGACGGGCTTGCCCTTGAGGTACTCGGAGCGCTGGTTGATGATGGTGTCGATGGCTATCGCGGTCTTGCCGGTCTGGCGGTCGCCGATGATCAGCTCGCGCTGACCCCTTCCTATGGGAATCATCGCGTCGATGGCCTTCAGTCCGGTCTGCAGAGGCGTAGTGACGGGTTCGCGGAAAATCACTCCGGGAGCCTTCCTTTCGAGGGGCATGCGCACAGACTCTCCCTTGATGGGGCCCATTCCGTCGAGCGGCGTGCCTATGGGATCCACCACCCTGCCGATCAGGCCCTCCCCGACGGGGATTCCGGCGATGCGTCCGAGTCGGCGCACCTTCATGCCCTCCTTGACCCTGTCGGTGGGTCCGAGAAGCACGGCGCCCACGTTGTCGGCTTCGAGGTTCATCACCACTCCCTTCACTCCGCTGTCGAATTCGAGGAGCTCGCCCGCCTCGGCGTTGACGAGGCCGAAGATGCGCGCGACTCCGTCGCTGACCATCAGCACGGAACCGACCTCCTGATACTTCAGCGAACTGTCAATGCCCCTGAGCTCGTTCAGGAGTATCTCCGAAATTTCACTTGCCTTTATCTGATTCTGCGACATTATACTATTCTGTTGTTTTGGATTATGAATTGACGGCGTATCGACTCTATCTTGCTGCGGACGCTGGCGTCGAGCATGTAGTCATCGATACGGACCACGAAACCGCCTATGAGCGAAGGGTCCACGACCGACTCCAGCACCACCTTGCAGCTGAATCTCTTCTCCAGCATGCGGATGAGCCGCTGCTCCAGGGCCTCCGACTGCACGGCCGAGGTCAGGTGGACCGCCTTGATCCCCTTGGACTGGTAGTACATACGCTCGTAGGTGCGCAGGATGAAGCGCAGCCACTCCATGCGGCGGTTCCTGACAAGCAGTTCCACAAAGCGCTCCAGCTCGGGTTCCAGCTTGTCGGGGGTCACTTCCGGATGCTTGAGCAGGGTGTTGACCTGGTGGAACACCCTGTCGGCATGGCCCGTTTCCTGAGTGTACTCAAGAAAGGCCTTGGCGTATCTTACTGAGAGGATTCCGGCGTTCATAGGCAGGATGTCAGTTCTTCAGTTCCGTATTCGAGCACTCCTCCACCAGCCGGTCGATCAGGGCCAGCTGCTGTTCGGAGCTGTCGAGTTCCTTTTTCACTATCTTCTCCGCCACCTTGACGGATATCAGCGAGACCTGGCGGCAGATGTCGCGCATGGCGCTCTCACGCTCGGCTGCCAGCTGTATCTTGGTGTGTTCGACTATCTTGTCGGCCTCCTCCTGGGCCTTCTGCCTGGCCTGGGAGATTATCTGGTCTCTGGTCCGGGTGGCGTCCTTGAGGATGCGGCCCTGTTCGGCCCTCGCCTCCTCAATTATCTTCCGGCCTTCCTCGGTCAGGTTCTCGAGAGCCGTCTGGGCGGCCTGAGCCTTCTTCAGAGATTCTTCGATGTGGTCGGAACGCTTCCTCACCATGCTGGTGATGACGGGGAAGCCGAACTTCGCAAGCAGGAAGAACACGACTCCGAAGATGATGACCATCCAGAACAGGAGGCCGAAATCCGGTGTTACTAGAGACATGGCGGACTAGATTACGGTCAGCAGGCAGATTATCGCGCCGAAGAAGCAGACGCCCTCGATGAGCGCGCTGATGATGATCGCGGTGGTACGGAGGCTGCCGGCCATCTCGGGCTGGCGTGCTGACGCCTCCATGAGGCCCTTGCCTATCAGGCCTATGCCCACGCCGGCTCCGAGAGCCACGAGGCCCACACCTACTGCTCCGCCCAGGGCTGAGAGCGAAACTGCCTGAAGAAGTGTTGAAATCAGTAACATATTGCTTTTATTTTATCGTTGATTATTCTGTCTTTACCGTTTCGGCGGCATGTTCGTCGGCCGGATGGGCCAAGGAGATGAACACCGCCGAGAGCAGGGTGAACACGTAGGCCTGGATGAAGGCCACGAGTATCTCGAGGCAGTCGAGGAAGACTCCCAGGAGAAGTGACACCACGGTGAACGAGCCGTTCACCACGGCGCCCATGCTCGCCGATATGAATATCAGGCCGACCATGCTCAGTATCATGATATGCCCGCCGAGGGTGTTCGCGAAGAGTCGTATCATCAGCGAGAACGGCTTGGTGAACACTCCGATGATCTCGATTATGGGCATCAGCGGTATCACCTTCAGGAAGACGGGCACGTCGGGCCAGAAAATCTCCTTGAAGTAGTTGCGGGTGCCGAAGAGGTTGACCATGATGAAGGTGAACACCGCGAGCACCAGGGTCACGGCTATGTTGCCGGTAGTGTTGGCGCCTCCGGGGAAGAACGGGAATATTCCCATCAGGTTGTTGACCAGGATGAAGAAGAACGCGGTCATCAGATAGGGCGCGTACTTCTTGTAGCCGGGGCCGATCACGTCGCGGATCAGGTCGCTCTCCACGAACATGATGACCGGCTCCATCAGGGCAACGAGCCCCCTGGGCTTCTCCTTGAGCACGTCGTGCTTCCTGTACCAGCGGGCGCAGCCGAGTATGATTCCCAGCAGCAGTGCGGCGTTTATCATCAGCGCCAGCACGTTCTTGGTGATGGAGATGTCGAGCGGCCTCTCCATGGTCGCGGCGTCCACGAGCTTGCCGTCGGCGTTGAGGGTGTAGCCGTGCTCGGCCATGTGTTTCGAGGAGAAGACGTGCAGGCCGTCGTCGATGACTATGCAAGGCAGCGGGATGGTGATGTCGGTGTCGCCCACCTTCGTGATATGCCATTCGTAGGAGTCGCCCACGTGGCCGAAGAGATACGACTGCATGTCCAGTCCGCCCTCCTCCTGCCCGGCCGCACGCAGCGAGAGCGGGAGAAGCGACAGAAGGGCGATCAATATGAACTTCAGTTTGCCGCGCATATCGTCACCTCGTTGTTCCTTACCTTGACGACGCCGAAGCGTATGCCGAAACTGTGCGGAGCTCCGTCCGCGTCGCGCACTTCTATGGTCCCCGGTTCGAGGGAGGATATGATCGGGGCGTGGCCGGGAAGCACCTCGAAGGCCCCCACCGTTCCGGGCAGGGAAACCGACTGCGCAGGGCCGTCAAAAAGCGTCTTCTGCAAAGAGACTATCCTTACTGAAAGCTGTTTGTCCGCCATGATGAAACCTCCTTCCTTATGCCGCCTGGGCCAGTATTTCCTTGCCCTTGGCGATAGCGTCCTCGATAGTGCCCACGTTGAGGAAGGCCTGCTCGGGGATGTCGTCGACTTCGCCGTCGAGTATCATGTTGAATCCGCGTATGGTGTCCTCGATGTCCACCATCACGCCGGGGACTCCGGTGAACTGCTCGGCCACCGAGAAGGGCTGCGACAGGAAGCGCTGCACCTTGCGGGCGCGGTTCACCGTGAGCTTGTCCTCGTCGGAGAGCTCGTCCATTCCGAGTATGGCTATGATGTCCTGCAGCTCCTTGTTGCGCTGGAGTATCTGCTTGACTCTCTGAGCCGTGTTGTAGTGGTCTTCGCCCACCACGTTGGGGTCGAGGATGCGGGAGGTCGACTCGAGGGGGTCGACTGCCGGATAGATGCCGAGGGCAGTGATCTTTCGGCTCAGCACCGTGGTCGCGTCCAGGTGGGTGAAGGTGGTGGCGGGGGCGGGGTCCGTGAGGTCGTCGGCGGGCACATAGACGGCCTGCACCGATGTGATGGACCCGTTCTTGGTGGAGGTGATGCGCTCCTGCATCTGTCCCATCTCGGTGGCCAGCGTAGGCTGGTAGCCCACTGCCGAGGGCATTCGGCCCAGCAGCGCCGACACTTCGGAGCCTGCCTGAGTGAAACGGAAGATGTTGTCGATGAAGAACAGGATGTCGCGGGGGCCGCCCTGGCCGCCGCTGTCGCGGAAGGACTCGGCGATGGTCAGTCCTGAAAGGGCCACGGAGCTGCGCGCTCCGGGAGGCTCGTTCATCTGGCCGAAGACCATGGCCACCTGCGAATCGGCAAGCGCCTTGCGGTCGACCTTGGAGAGGTCCCAGTGTCCCTCCTCCATGGATTTGGCGAATTCGTCGCCGTATTTTATCACTCCGGACTCTATCATCTCGCGCAGCAGGTCGTTGCCCTCACGGGTGCGCTCGCCCACTCCCGCGAACACTGAGAATCCGTTGTGTCTCTTGGCTATGTTGTTGATCAGCTCCTTGATGAGCACGGTCTTTCCGACTCCGGCGCCGCCGAACAGGCCGATCTTGCCGCCCTTCAGATAGGGTTCCAGCAGGTCGATGACCTTGATTCCGGTATAAAGCACCTCCTGGGAGGTGGTCAGGTCTTCGAACTTGGGGGGCTCGCGGTGGATGGGCAGGGCGTCGTCGGTCTCGAATCCGCCGAGGCCATCGATCGAATCGCCTGTGACGTTCATCACTCTTCCGCGGACCTGGGCACCGACAGGCATCTTGATGGGGGAACCTGTGAGCGACACTTCGAGGCCGCGGCTGAGCCCGTCGGTCGAGTCCATGGCCACGCAGCGCACGGTGTCTTCGCCTATATGCTGCTGAACCTCAAGCACCAGCTCCTTGCCGTCGGGGCGGACGACCTTGAGGGCGTCGTGTATGGAGGGCAGAACCCTGACCTCGTCGTTGCGGCTGACTTCGAAGAAGACGTCGACCACCGGTCCGATGATCTGCGAGATATGTCCCTTTGTTTTTGTCTCTGACATTGGTTTGACTTGATTTTTCTGCTGCCTAAAATGACTTTTACAAATTAGCAAATACCAAACCAACGCTATAGCGATAGTTATTGATAATAGCGATTACGGCTATCACGGTTAGTGCTACCATCACTCACAGAACGAGTTACATTTCAACTTGGCGCCTGCGGCCATAAGCATCCCTCGCAGGCAAAAAGAGCCTGCTCGTGGATGATATGGCCCTCCGGCGGCGCTGCCTTGTTGCGACTGATTTGCAATCTGGCAACAGTACGCCAACTTCATCCGGAAAAGGCCTGCCGACATCGCTGCCGCGGCGGAGTCGGTCTCCCGGCAGTATAGGGCTGTGCGGTGGCTCTTACTGCCGGAGGCTGAGCTCCGTCCGCGGCGGGCAGCCACGCTGAATTGCAAAGCCGGCGTAACTAAAGAAACAAAAGCCGACGGGGTCTTCAACTAAGATTTTTAGTCGGGACTGGATAAAAAGAAGGGAGCCCGCCGGATCCGCAGTCTCCTGCTTCTCTGACGGGCTCCCCGAAGGGCGGCGGCGACCTACTCTCCCACCTGGTGGGGCAGTACCATCGGCACGGGCGGGCTTAACTTCTCTGTTC
>JADILW010000086.1 GCA_017695095.1 Candidatus Cryptobacteroides avistercoris
AGCGGGCCGCGCATGTCCGGAGAATACACCGAGCTGCCGTAGACATCCCGGATGTAGTCCTTGGAGGTCCGCAGGGTCAGCCCGTCCGCTGCTGTATAGACGAAAGCGTCCTTTGTCGCCTTGCGGCGCGCTGCGTGCACCTTGCGCACGAGACCGCCGCCAAACAACTCGGTCTCCGTAAAGAAACGGCGCATGGCGACGTCGATATAGAAATTAGGACGATTCAGGAGGGCCACCCCGAGACGGATTTCCGTTTTGCCGTTCAGTGTCTCCTCAATCAGCCCCCACGACAGTTTGCAGCTCACGGGTATATGGAAATAATACCTGATGAACGCCAGAGTATTGTAATTCGGAGTCTTCATATTGAAAAAATATCAGAGAATTTTGCAGATTTCCAGCCCCTCGGCCACTGCGGCCGCTATCTTCGCATCCACCTCCCCGGGAGTGCTGTAGTCGAGGTTCTCCGCAGCCACGGTAATCACCTCTCCACAGCCCCAGAGCGCGGAAAGGGCCTTCAGATATGGAGTCGCCGCCTCCAGAGGGTCTCCGGTATGCACATCCATGCCGCGGGTCGTGACGTAGAGCAGCTTCTCGCTGCGGCAAAGGCCCTCGAAATGCGTACCGCTGTCCTTGAAGGTTATGTTGTAGAGCGACATGTTCTCTATGAACACCTTGAGTATCGCCGGGAAGCTCATGTCCCAGAACGGCGCCGCGATCACTATCCTGTCAGCACCGGCAAGCCGCCTCGCAAGAGCGACCGTCTCTTCCGGAACATACCCCGAACTGCGTTCCGCGAGCACCTTCCGCCCGACCGCCGCATAATCCCCGCCGTCCAGCCGGACGGTCTCGATTTCATAACGCTTTCCAAGTTCCGCCACCAGCGGCTCAAGTATCCTGCGCGTGCGCGAATCCCCGCCGCGCATGCAGGCGTCTATGACCATAAGTTTACGCATGATTCTTATCTTCTGAATTTTTCCATTTCTCCTCCACGACATCCATAGGAATGCCCAACAGCCGCATCTGCCTGAACAGCTCGGGCAGCCGCTCGTCCATGAACTCCCGCCGGCGGTCCGCAAGTATGAGCTCCCGCGCCCGCTCCGACACGAAATAGCCCATGCCCCGACGGGTATAGACTATCTCGCGCCGCACGAGCTGGTCGTACGCGCGCACCACGGTGTTCGTGTTGACCTCCAGCTGTTCCGAAAGCTCCCGCACGCTCGGTATCCTGTCCCCGGGGCCGTAGCGTCCGGAAAGTATGTCATCGCAGACTCTCTCATACATCTGCAGGTAGATCGCCTTGTCCTGTCTGAAGTCAGTCATTCTCCCTCACGTCCATTTCAAGCCTCCTGAACAGCCTGTACGACTGCACAATGAATATCAGCATCAGCGACAGGGAGACGCACGCGGTCACGATGCGCGCCGACGGCCTGTCTATTATCCCGAGAGCCCTCAGGACCGTCGGGAACAGCAGGAAGCAGACGAGACCGGCGAGCTGGCCGAAGAAGACCAGCTTGGAATGCCTGCGCTTCGAAGCGCTCCTGGAATACAGCAGAACCCATATTATCAGCGGCAGCATGAACATCGCCCCCACGAGGCCGGAAGCGTCGAAGCCCTCCCTGAAATACAGCAGAGTCAGCGAAGGTTCATTGAAGAACGACAGCAGCGTGAAGAAAGCCGAACCCACAAGCACCGACAGCGCGAGGAACATCACGCTCAGCAGCAGGGAGTTCACGAAAACCGACACATACTTCTCCGCCGGGCTGGCCGGGACCATCATCCTGTATGCCACCAGGTCGCTGAAGAAAGCCACCGAGGCGACGAAGGAGCACGCCACCATCATCCTTTCGGCCACGCTCACGCTCTCCCCCTCCTCTCCGAAAATCAGCGAGAACAGGCATATCACCAGAACAGCTGCCGCACCCACCCGCAGCGTTCTGCCGATGTTCCGACCGTACATCTCCACCATCTGCAGACGGCAGAAAAGCATCATCCTCCTGAAACTGAAAGCCTCCATCACTCTATTCCTCCATTGATTACAGCGTTGAACAGCATATCCATGGGAATCCCGCTCTCGCAGGCGTCGTCGTTTCTCCTGAGCACCCTGTACCCTTCCGCACAGCTCTCGGCATAGACCGCGCCTTCGGCAGAAGACGAAATTCCGTAGGAATACCTGTGCGAAAGTTCGTCTACGGAAGCGCTGAACAATGTGCCGTCGTTCCTGAGCACCATCACGTCGGAGACGATCCTGTCGACATCGGACATCACGTGCGTGGAAACCACCACCGACTGGCCGTCATCCAGATGCCTCATCAGCAGCCTGCGGAACATTCCGCGCGAAGGCAGGTCCATGCCGTTCAGCGGCTCGTCCAGCAGCATGAGCTTCGCGCCCAGCGAGAGCAGGAAGCTCAACATGAACTTGTGCCTGTTTCCGAGCGACAGTTGCTCGAGGCTCCGGGTGCCCGGGTCTATGCCGAACTTCTTGAGGCAGTCGTCCAGCACGGCGCGGCTGAAGCGGGGATAGAACACGGAATTGAGCGAAACGAACTTCTCCAGGCTCTCGTTGCGCAGTTCGAACTCGGCCGGCATGAAGACCACGTCCTGAAGCGTCTCCACCTTCCTGTCAGCGACATTCTCCCCTCCGCAAAGGATTTCACCCTTCTTCGGGAACAGCAGCCCCGCCATCAGTTTGAGCAAGGTGCTCTTCCCTGCCCCGTTGAGCCCGAGCAGTCCGTATATCCTGCCGTCCCCGACGGCGGCCGAAGCATCCCTGATCACGGTCTGGCCGTATTCATACCAGTACCATACATCCTTCAATTCAGTCATATCATTATGTCTTTTACACTGTACCACCGTAGCGATACAGTGCAAAGGTAATGATAAAAATCAGAAAAGCAAGAAGCTACCCGCAATAATAATATTCCGCCACGAGCCGCGCCTCCAGCTTCGGGTCGGCCGCAAGCCGCTGCCGCAGGTCGCCGTCGCCATAATCGCGCAGCTTCTTCAATATGCCGTCTATCATCAGCGGTGAGAATATGCCGTCCCGCTCATAGACGCCGCGCTGCCTCTCAAGCTGCACCGCCGATTCCGCGCACGAGCCCGGAAGCTGGTCGAGAGCCGCCGCACGGGCCTCGCCGGCCTTCTTGTGTATGTCCACATCCACGTAGGTGCGCTCCGCAACCGCGTCAGCGTCCGGCATCTCCAGCCCGTACATGCAGGCTACGCAGAGCGCGGAAAGCAGCTGGTAGATGTCGGCGGAGCAGTCAGCCGAACGGATTTCGAAGGTCTGCTTCGACACACCGGCCTTCGCAGGCACGGAGTTGTCGGGTCCGTTCACCTCGGCGAACATGTCGGTTCCTCCGGTCCAGCCCAGCGGCACGCGCACCAGCACCGAGCGGTTCCTGTCGCCCCAGCACACGCTCGTAGGCGCCTCCTGGTGCGGCACGAGCCGCAGGTACGACACCGGATTGCCGTTGCCGAAGGCGGTGATCGAAGGTGCGAGCACCATCATGCCGGCAATCGCACGCCGTGCGGTCACGGAAAGGCCGCCGCCGTCATCCACGAGCACGTTCCTGCCGTCCTTCATGATTCTCATGTGGATATGCAGGCCGGAGCCCGCCTTGCCCGCGGTGATCTTGGGCGCGAAGCTCACGTCGAGCCCGTATTCCGCGGCGGTGTTGCGGATTATCCACTTCGCCAGCATGAGCTGGTCGGCGGCGTCCGCAACGTCCACGGGAAGGAACTCGATCTCGTTCTGCTCGTAGAGCCTGCCGTCGAGTCGGAAATTGCCGACTTCGGAATGTCCGTACTTGATCTTCCCGCCGGCCTTCATTATGCGGTGCATGCAGTCGGTCCTGAAATCATTGAACTTCGCGAACGGGGCCGACTCGTGATAGCCTTTCTGGTCGGTCGCCGGATACATCGCGAGGGCTTCGTCCTCAGGCGCCGACACATAGAACTCCAGTTCGCCCATCGCATGGAAATCCATGCCTGTCCTCCTGCGGAAAGCGTCGCGGGCCTTCACCAGGGTGTATTCCGGAGAGCAGTCCAGCCTGCGGCCGTTCTTGTCGAGGAAGGCGCAGAGGAAGCACGCCGTAGGAAGTTCGGCGAAGGGGTCGAGGAACATGGTCCCGAGCCTCGGAATCACGTAGAGGTCGCTGTTGCCCGCCCCGATGAAGGGGAAGAGGCTAGAACCGTCCACCCTCTCGCCGTAGCGGAGAATCGACTGCAGATAGTCATCGTCGTTCACGGTGAAGTTCAGCGTCTTGAGCCTGCCGTCGGCGGCCGGATACATGAAGTTCACCATCTCGATGCCGTTGGATTTGATAAAATCCAGCGTTTCCTGAATATTCATGGTCGTTTCAGTGTTAGTGGTTTTCATGTCAGAGCACGGGGAACACCACCCGCGAGCCGTCCTCGCCGCCGACGAACACGGTCTGGTGAGCCTTCACGGTCTCGGCCTGTTCGGCCCAGACTCCGGCGGTATTGGAATGCACGGCATATTCGGGGAACTGCGAGGACTTGATGTCCAGCCGCAACGCGTTTCCGGCCTTCACCGTCCACATTATCGGAAGCGCCTCTATCTCCAGCACAACCTCGTCGCCCCTGCGGTATTCCACCCTGGGCTTGAGCAGCCCGTCGCGGTAGCCGAGGGTCGCGATGGAAGTGCGCATGTTGTAGGTCTCGCCGGAAGGAGTCACCTCGCTTAGGGTGAACGCGAACGCCGTGTCGTCGACGTCGGTCTTCACCCTCAGGTACACTTTCACGTTGCCGACTATGGTCATATCCTCCTCCAGAGGCTCGCTGACGAAGCTCAGGATGTCGTCCCTGTAGCCCGCCTCGCTCTGCAGGCGGCTTCCCCGCCTCTCCGAAGAAGTGAACAGAGTCTCCCCTCCCTCGGCGTAGACCGGATTCTCAGGGTCGTAGACATAGCCCACGGTCGAACGTCCCCGCTGGGCGGAAGGCAGAAGCCCGAGCACGTTCCACCTGTCCCCCGCAGGTTCGGACGAGAGATACATGGTCCTGGAGCGTCCGGTCTCCATAGGCCACGAATCGAAGTTCACCCAGCGGTCGGCCTCTATATCGTAGACCCTGACCTCGCCGCGGGGCTCCTCCTTCTTCACCAGCAGCGAATAGAACCACTCGAACTGGTCGGCGTTGATGTCGAATTCCATAGCGTTCGCGGTGGGCACATGGGTGGGCGTCACCTGGAAGGAATGGTTCCACGAGCCGAGAATCAGCCGGCTCTTCGCCTTCACTTCAGGCCTGAGCCTCTCGTAGCCCAGCACCGTCCCCTCCTCGTGGTGGTCGAACTGCCCCGCGACTATCGTGAGAGGCACGTCAATCACATAGGGGATGCGCTTGAGGTCGGCCCACACGCCCGTGTTCCAGTAGGGGTCGGTGTAGTCGGTGTGGGTGATCCAGTCGCGGTAGTACTGGAGCTTCTGCCCGAGTATGTTCACATCCGCCTCGACCTGAGGGCGGTAGAGATAGAATCCGTAGTAATTCTCGCCAGGAGCCTGGCCAGGCTTCCTCTCCGGCTTCACTATGTCCTCCTCGGCGTTGTCGATGGCCCAGCCGGACATGATGTCCTCCCGGAACAGGCCGCTGCGGAAGCAGGAGATGTGCCTGTCCACCCCGTAGTGGCTCAGATACATGCCCTTGACCTTGTCGGGTATCGAATCGCCCACCAGCCAGCCGGTCAGCGCGGTGTAGGAGGAGCCGAAGATGCCTATGTCGCCGCACCACGGCTGCTCCGCAAGCCATTCGTAGAGCGCGATGCCGTCGGCCCTCTCGTTCACGTTGGGCGAGAAGAAGCCCTCGGACCCGCCCTTGCCGCGGCAGTCCTGCTGGATGTAGCCTATGCCGTGGCGGGCATACTCCCTGGCGATGCCCACATAGTCACCCTGTCCCCACACGTAAGGGGTGCGCGTGACCACCATGGGGAAGGGGCCCTCCCCTTCCGGGAGATAGATTCTCGTGAGCAGCCTGACTCCGTCTTCGCCCGACGGCACCATCTCCTCGAAATAGACATAGTCGTCGCAGACCCTCGGCGCCAGGTCGTCGAACATTCCCTCCTGAGCCGGAGCGGCGGCCGCGGCGGCGCACAGCGCGGCGCATGCGGCAAGAAACTTCCTGTTGATTCTCATGTATGCAATATATCAATTATTCTCAAGAAAATCGCCGTCTTTTGCGTATATTGGTCACACAGCTACATTCTATCATGGAAAAAGTCCGTCTGGGTGTGGTCGGCACCAACTTCATAACCGACTGGATGATTGCCGGGGCGAGGCAGGACAGCCGCGTCGAAATATCGGCCGTATGCTCCCGCAGCATGGACAGGGCGCAGGCCTTCGCCGCAAGGCACGGCATACCGCAGTGCTTCTCCTCCCTCGAGGAAATGGCTGCGAGCCCCGGGGTCGACGCGGTCTACATCGCCACGCCGAACTTCCGCCACGCCGACCAGAGCATCCTCTGCATGGACCACGGCAAGCACGTGCTCTGCGAGAAGCCCCTCTCCACCTGCGCCGCCGAAGCCGAAAAGATGATCGCGACCGCCCGCAGACGCGGAGTCGTGCTGATGGAAGCGATGAAGTCCACCCTCAACCCCAACTTCTCCGCACTGAAAGCCGCCGTCGGGCGCATCGGCGCCGTGCGCAGATACTTCGCCTCCTACTGCCAGTACTCGTCGAGATACGACAGATACAAGGCTGGCGAACTGCCAAACGCCTTCAACCCGGCATACGCCGGAGGCGCGCTCATGGACATAGGAGTCTACACCGTCTACCCCATGGTCGCCCTTTTCGGAATGCCGCGGACCGTCCGTGCATCCGCCCTGCTGCTCCCCTCCGGAGCCGACGGCCAGGGCAGCGCGACTTTCGGCTACGACGGCATGGAGGCCACGATAATATATTCCAAGATAGCGGACTCCTCCCTGCCCTCCGAAATCCAGGGGGAGGACGGCACCGTCGTGGTCGACCACATCAACAATATCGGCCGCATAAGCCTCATTGAAAGACCAGCCGGCTCCGCCGGAGGACGCAGGCGCGAGAGCGCCGCGGTCGACCTGAGCGTGCCGGCTGACAAGGATGAATACTACTACGAAGCCGCCGAATTCGCCGACCTCATATTGCACGGAAAGCCCGAGTCAGCCGTCAACAGCCACTCGAACTCTCTGCACACGATGGAACTGCTCGACGAGATACGCCGGCAGACCGGGATTGTCTTTTCTACTGACTAGAAAGCGAAGCCTACGGACACCTTCACGTGGCTTGAATAGGGCCTGTCCTCCCATCCGCGGGGAGTCTTGGCGCCGCTGGCCGCTGCGAAGGGCTTCTGGAGTTCGTAGCCGAGCTTCAGGTTGAAGCGTCCGAGATCGACACCGACGGCGGGATTGAAGTAGAATCCGAGACCGTAGTTGGTGCAGTCGGCATACTCACCGAGCCTTACGCTCACGAAGGGAGAATCGAACTTGTCGAGGAAAGAATACTTCACCTCGGCGAAGACCGGAATGATGACGGAAGTCTTGTCTGCATAAACAGTGTCGAAGCCGAGTCCGATACCGCCGCCCACATACAGTCCGTTGCCGAAGCTGTAGCCATGGGAGGTGGAGAGCACGAACTGTCCGGGATTCATCCAGGCAAACTCCACGTCCGCCCTGTAATCCCTGCGGTAAGACCAGCTCTCCCTGCCGTCCTGTGCAGAGGCGAAATTACCTGCAGCCAGAAACATTCCAGCCGCAAGGATGCAAGCGAAAATTCTTTTCATGATTTTAGGTTTTTAAAATTTATCACAAAGATACCTTATTTTTCGCTCAATTCCCTTATTTTCTCGAAAACTTTTCGCACGTCCAGCATATCGTGCAAAAAGGCCGGTCGGAGATTTCCGGCCGGCCTTTCACAATGAATGCCAGTGCATTACTTGAATATCATCTGGGCGAACATGGTCAGATAGACCCTCCAGTTGCGCCAGATATGTCCTCCGTCGGACTCGTAGAACTCGTAGGGATAGCCCTTCTCGTCGAGATAGGCCATGAGCTTGTCGCAGTTGGCCATCACGCCGTCGGCTGAACCGCAGGCGATCCAGTAGAGCTCGGGAGCGTTCTTGAACAGGTTGTCGAGAGCCTCACGCTGCGACTGCTCGGTCGGAGGAAGCACTCCTGAGAACATTCCCACATAGTCGAACTTCTCGGGATACCTCATCGACAGCGCGCACGACTGGCGTCCACCCATCGAAAGGCCGGCGACAGCGGTGTTCTCGCGGCCCTTGGCCACCCTGTAGTGAGACTCGATGAACTTCATCACGTCGGTGAAGCTATCTTCAATCTCCTTGGTGGAGTCGGACCTGGAGTTGGTCATCGTGGGCTGGAACATGTTCACCTCGTAGCCGGGAGCCGCCTGGTTGAAGTAGACTCCGTTGGGCATCACCACGATCATCGGTTCGGCCTTGCCTTCCGCGATCAGGTTGTCCATTATCTGGGCTACGCGTCCGAGGTCGGACCACGCATCCTCGTCGCCGCCGGAACCATGGAGCAGGTAGAGCACGGGGTACTTGGCCTTGCTGTCCTCATAGCCTGCGGGAGTGTAGACGGTCAGACGGCGGTCGGCTCCGAGAGTCGGGCTGTCGTACCACTGCTTGCTCACCGTTCCGTGGGGAGTGTCATGCACCTCGTAATACCATCCCTTGTCACCTTCTTCCGCGCTGATGGTGAAGTAGCTCACCCATGAGGCCACGTCTCTCTTCATGTAGACGTTGGAGGGGTCGAGCATCTTTTCGCCGTTGACGAGGAAGGTGTAGGAATAGAGTTCGCCTTCGAGCGGGGCGGTGGTGTAGCTCCACACTCCGTTCTTATCCTGGGTCATCTCAGCCACGCCGTCGAGCTCCATTACGGTTTTCTGGCCATCCCTCTCGAACTCGATCACGCGGGGAGGAAGGCAGTCGCTGGTCACCGACACCGTGATCGCCTTGGGGCTGTAGAGCCTGAAGGTGACGCTGTGGTCAGGATTGATCTCCGGAGAGACAAGTCCGGTGCCGGGCCCCAGGGCCTGCTGGGCCGAAGCCGCGGCGGAGATCATCAGACATGCCGCCGCAATTGATATTCTGTTCATCTGCTACTTGAAAAGAAGACGTGCGAAGGTGTTGAGATAGAGTCTCCAGTTCTTCCACTCGTGGCCGCCGTCGCTGGTGAAGAAGGTGTGCTCCATTCCGTTGCGGGTCAGGGCCTCGTCGAGAACCTCGGAGCCGGGCATTGCGAAGTCAGCGGTGCCGCAGCCGATCCAGTAGAGCTTGTAGCCGGCCTTCTTGATGCCCTGGAGGTCAGCGTCGAGATGGTCGCTCTCGCTCACTCCGCAGCTCATGGGGCAGATGTAGTCGAAGGTTCCGGGGAAGAGGGTGGTGGCGGAGATGGTGTGGCCGCCGCCCATTGACAGACCTGCGATGGCGCGGGCCTCAGGCTTCGCGATCACGCGGTAGTTCTTCTCGATGTAGGGGATGATCTCCTTCACGAGGCTGGTCACATAGAGGTTGGCGTTGGCTTCGGTCCTGGGGAACTCCTTCACTGAAAGTCCCATGGTGCAGGCGGCCTGCTGGCCGGCGTTGCCGTTGGGCATCACCACGATCATAGGCTCGGCGAGACCCTTCTCGATCAGGTTGTCGAGAATCTGGGCTGCGCGTCCCATTGAGGTCCATGCCTCCTCGTCGCCACCGCCGCCATGCAGCAGGTAGAGCACGGGATACTTGGCCTTGCTGGTCTCATAGCCGTAGGGAGTGTAGACGGTCAGACGGCGGTTGAGTCCGAGCAGCTCGCTGTCGTACCACTTATAGCTGACGGTTCCCCTCTGTGAGCTCTCGAAATAGTTCTCGGAGCGCTCGCCGGGAACGAGCAGCATGTTGAGATAGCGGGTTCCGTCCCTCTGCACCATATAGTTCTGGGGGTCGTTGACGGAAACGCCGTCGACGAAGAAGTTGTAGGTGTAGATCTCGGGATCGGGGGTCTCGATGGTCACTGACCATACTCCGCCCTCGCCCTTGACCATGGGAATCCTGTCCCCGTAGCCGGGGAGCCAGCTTCCGTAGAGGGTTACGACCGTAGCATAATCTGCTGAAAGTCTGAAAGTTGTAGAGTCACCGGCAATCTCGGGGGAAACAATCTGACGAGCACCTCCGAAATTGAAGTTCCTCAATTCCTGTGCGCCGGCCGATGCGGTCAGCATGGCCAGTCCGGCAATGATAAGAAGAATCTTTTTCATAACTTGGTTATTAGATCAAAACTCCAGTAAAGTTACGAATTATCCTTCGGAAATCCAACCGGAAAACAGGCGAATTTTCAGCCCAGCAGCAATTTTTCCAGCTCCTCGGCAGTATCCGCGCGAAAACTGCACTCCGCGGCCGCCTCCTGGGGGCGGAAACCCCAGCTCACCGCGATTCCGCAGATGTCGGCAGCCTTCGCCGTGAGCATGTCGGTGGCCGAATCGCCCACCATCACAGCCTTCTCGCGGAGCACCCCGGCCTTGTCCAGAATCTCCCGCACCACCTCCGGGTCGGGTTTCAGCGGAGCGCCGTCGCGGCCTCCGAGCACGGCGCAGAAATCCACCCCGGGGAAGAAGCGCCCCACTATGGTCTCCGCGCCCGCCTGGAACTTGTTGGACGCCACCGCGAGCTTCATTCCGGCGGCGGAGAGCCTGGCCAGCAGCCCGGTTATGCCCGGGTACGGGCGGGAGTGCACGTCGAGGTGCGACGAATAATATTTCACGAAGCTGTCCAGCAGCTCGCCGAACAGGCCAGCGTCTTCCTGCAGCGGCCCGGGCATCGCCCGCTTCACCAGCTTGCCTATGCCGTTCCCCACCATCAGGCGGTATTCAGGAATTTCGTGCAGCGGCAGGTTATTCTGCGCCAGAGCGTGGTTCACGGCCGTGCCGAGGTCCTCGATGGTGTCCACCAGGGTGCCGTCGAGGTCAAAAATCACAAGTTCGTATCTCATAGTTTGCAAATATAATCCAAATTTTATATATTTGCAGTCTCAAACGGGGTATTAGCTCAGTTGGTAGAGCGTTTGAATGGCATTCAAAAGGTCAGCGGTTCGATTCCGCTATGCTCCACAAGAAGCAGATTCATGACAGCTTTCAGCAAGTATGATTAAGGACATCTATCTGGCAGCCGGCTGCTTCTGGGGAGCCGAGAAATATCTCAAGCAGATTCACGGCGTCGTCTCCACCGAAGTTGGCTATGCCAACGGCAACATCTTCCACCCCACCTACAGAGAAGTCAGCACCGACGTCACAGGCTACGCCGAGACCGTGCATGTCAGCTACGACACCGACCAGATCGGGCTCGAGCGAATACTCCAGATCTACTTCAAGGCTATCGACCCCACGAGCGTGAACCGCCAGGGAAACGACGTGGGCATACGCTACCGTACCGGTATCTGGTACACCGACAAGGATGACCTCCCCGCCATCGAAAGAATCTACGACAGGGTCAGGGGTGACATAGGGCAGCCCCTCGCAGTCGAGGTCAAGCCCCTCAAGAACTTCTACCGCGCCGAGGAGGAGCACCAGAACTACCTCGGAAAGCACCCCGGAGCCTACTGCCACATCTCCGATTCCCTGATGGAATTCGCCAAGACCGCCTCCGAAGCCTCAACGGACTAGAGCTCATGCAGTTCGTCCGCGTCCTCGTCCCCCTGCGGCTGGACTGGATCCCCGTCTACCGCTCCGACAGCCCGCTGCGACGCGGACAGACCGTCGGCGTGATGTTCTCAGGGCGCAGATACGCCGGCGTAGTCTGGGAGACCGGCGCCGACCCGGGCCTCGACAGCTCCCGCATACTCCCTGTACTGCCTGATAGTGAAGACGTTCCGGACGTAACCCCCGCCGAACTTGAATTCTGGGAGTTCCTTTCATCCTACTACCTATGCTCCCCCAACGAGGTCTACCGGACCGCACGCCCCATGCAGATGCTGCGCGCCGCACGGCAGGAGCGCACGAGGACACGGAAGCATCAGGAGCGCGCCGCAACCGCACGCAAGGCCGCGGAAGACAGGATTGCCGGGCTCGAACAGCGTCTCGGCGCGGTCGAAGCCAGACTGGCGGCACCCCACCGTTCGGAAAGCGTGGTCGCAAGACTGAACGGGCGGCGCGAGGAGCTTATATGCCGCCTGAATGAACTGCGCCGCAGCCTCCCTCTGCCTGCGGACACACCCCCTGCCCCGCCCATGCAGACCGAATTCCACGGCAAACCGCTGGTGGTCAGCGGCGCCGGAAGGCGCAGACATTATCTCGAAGCCGCGGAGAAAGCCCTGCGAAGCGGCGGCCAGGTGCTGATTCTCACCCCCGAAGCCGCATTCTGCCGCAGGCTGGAGGAATTCCTGCGGCCCGCCCTGGGCGAAAGGCTCCGGACCGTCGACTCGGCCGCACTGCGCGGACGCACTTCCGACTCCCTGCTCCGCGGAGAGAGCCTGGCGGTGCTGGGTCCCAAGGCCGCGGTGTTCCTGCCCTTCAGCAGGCTGTCGCTGGTGATAGTCGACGAGGAGCAGGACAGCCTCTACAAGCAGACCGACGCCGCACCGCGCTACAACGGACGCGACGCCGCGCTGAAACTCGCCGGAATCCACGGGGCCGCAGTGATTCTCGGCTCCTCCTTCCCCTCCCTCGAAACAAGATACAACTGCCTGAGCGGCAAGTTCGAAGCCATTGCGGCACGCGGCGGCGCCGAAGGCCGGCTCGCCATCGTGGACATAAGCGCCGAGAAGCGCAAGAACGGCATGTCCGGCTACTTCTCCCGCAAGCTCGCTGCTGCGATACATGCCTCCCGGGGGCCGGTGGTGCTGATCCGCGGCTGGGAGAAGCCCGACGAACTCTCGGCCCAGACCGCCGCACTTTTCCCCGAGCTCCAGCTCAGGACCATGACCCTCGGGGAGCTCAAGCACGAAGGCTGCCCCGGCGCGGCGATGATAGCGGTGCTGCAGGCCGACGCCCTCGTGGCCGACGACGGCTTCCGCAGCGACGAACGCGCCCTGCAGCTCGTGGCGCTGCTGCGCTCCCTCGCCCCGGAGACCATCGTCCAGACTTCGGTGCCGGAAAGATTCGACGGCAGCAGGACCGCGGAATCACTGCTGCAGGAGCGCCGCCGCTTCAACTTCCCGCCATACACCAGACTCGTAGACATCCGCCGCGAAGCCACCGGCGAAATCGTGGAGAGGCATTTTCTCAAGCGCGGCCCCGGGCTCCTCTCCGAGAAGAGACGCCTGCTCGAAACCCTCCCTCCCGGCACCTGCCCCGACGTCGACCCCGCATAGAGGGTTGCAGCAGATTAGTCGTTACGGCAGATTGTCGTTGCAACAGATTGTCGTTGCAGCAGACTAGTTGTTGCAGCAGATTTGCAATCCGCTGCAGATGGACTGGGTACGTTACGCTGGATTTGCAATCCAGCGAAATCAACCTGCCGCGGCGGAGTCGGCCTGCCGGCAGTATAGGGCTGTGCGGTGGTTCTTACTGCCGGAGGCCGAGCTCGCCGGCGGCTGGCCATATCATCCACGAGCAAGCTTTTTCTCGCCTGCGAGAGATGCTTATGGCCGCAGGCGGCTGGCCATATCATCCACGAGCAGGCTTTTCTCGCCTGCGAGGGATGCTTATGGCCGCAGGCGGATAAGAATTATACAGAAAAAGGGTGACCCGGCGGGTCACCCTTTGCTTTACCTTTTCTCCAGACTATTTGAAGAGCAGAGGAGCGAAGGTGTTGAGATAGAGTCTCCAGTTAGACCATACGTGTCCGCCGTCTGACTCATAGAAAATATGGTCGAGACCCTGCTCGGTGAGAGTCTTGTCGAGAGCCTTCGAACCCTCATAGAGGAAGTCGGTGGTTCCGCAAGCCAGGAAGTAGAGCTTCACGCCAGCATCCTTGAGAGCCTTCACCTGCTCTGCGGTGGCTGAACCAGCAGCAGAGAGAGGGCAGATGTAGTCGAACATCTCAGGATAGAGGATGGATGCGGTGATGGTGTGGCCGCCGCCCATTGACAGACCTGCGATGGCGCGGGACTCAGGCTTGGCGATCACGCGGTAGTTCTTCTCGATGAAGGGAACGATCTCCTCGCAGAGGCTCCTCACGTAAGCGTTCTGGTAGGCGGGGTCATTCCAGCTCATCTCCTTGTTGGGAAGTCCCATGGTGCAGGCAGCCTGCTGGTTGGGGTTGCCGTTGGGCATCACCACGATCATAGGCTCAGCAAGTCCCTTCTCGATAAGGTTGTCGAGAATCTGGGCGGCGCGTCCCATTGAGGTCCATGCCTCCTCGTCTCCGCCAGCTCCGTGGAGGAGGTAGAGAACGGGATACTTGGCCTTGCTGGTCTCGTAGCCGTAGGGAGTGTAGACGGTGAGACGACGGTTGATTCCGAGGATCTCGCTGTCATACCACTTGTAGGAAACGGTTCCCCTCTGATTTGCGGGGAAGTAGTTCTCGGTGCGCTCGCCGGGAACCATGAGCATGTTGAGGTAGCGGGTGCCGTCGCGCTGAACCATGTAGTTCAGAGGATCGTTCACTGAAACTCCGTCAACCACGAAATTATAGGTGTAGATCTCAGGAGAAGGGAGGGCGATCTTCACAGACCATACGCCGTCAGCACCTTTCTGCATGGGGATGGAGCCGCCCCAGGGGTTGGGCATCCAGCTGCCGGAGAGGTTCACTACGGTAGCATAGTTGGCAGAAAGACGGAAGGTCACGCTGTCGCCCTGGATTTCAGGTGACACGATTCTGGGTCCGCCGAAGGCGAAGTTCGCAAGCTCCTGCGCATTGGCAGCGCCTGCTGCGAGGGCAAGCCCCGCGATGATGGCAATTAATTTTTTCATAAAAACTGTTATGAATGTGGTTTTAGATCTTCATTGTCTTTGTGAGTCGGATGTCTTCTGAAGAAGCGCCCACCATGAACTGGGCCTCACCCTTGTTGAGCTCGAACTGATGCTTGTCGCTGTTCCAGAGCATGAGGTCCTCGGCGGGAACGGTGATCTCCACCTTCTGGGTCTCGCCGGCCTTCACGAAGATGCGGTCGAAGCCCCTGAGGCGCTTGGCGGCGTCGTCACCGCTGACCTTGGCGTAGATCTGGACCACCTCCTCGCCGTCACGTTCTCCGACGTTCTTGAGGTCGAAGCTGAACACGAAATTGTCGCGCTTCTTGTCGACCTTGAGGTTGGAGTACTCGAAGCTGGTGTAGCTCAGGCCGTAGCCGAAAGGATAAAGAGGCTCGCCCTGGAAGTACATGTAGGTGCGTCCGTTCTTGATGTCGTAGTCGAGGAGGTTGGGAAGGTCGAGGATGTCCTTGACCCAGGTCTGGGTGGTGCGTCCGGCAGGATTGTACTTGCCGAAGAGCACGTCGGCCAGTCCGTTTCCGAGCTCCTGGCTGCACTGAGTGAGGTGTACGATGCCGGGAACATGCTCCTGGGTCCAGTTGATGGCGAAGGGGAAGCTGCTGATCAGAGCCACCACGGTGTTGTGGTTGGCCTGCCAGATCACCTTGATCAGGTCTTCGGTCTCCAGCTGGAGGGAGCGGCGGTCGAGAGCCTCGCGTCCGTCGCCTGCCACTGTTCCGTAGGCCCAGGGCGACTGGATTGACATCTGGTCCCAGTCGGGGCTGGTGGCGGGATGGTTGCCGACGCACACGATGCACACGTCAGCCCATTCGGCAAGCTTCTGCGCAGAGCCGTCGGAATCCCATCTCTGGAACTTCACCTCTACGTCGGTGCCCTCCACCGCGGCCTTGATGCCGTCGAGAGGAGAGACTGAATATGCGGGAAGAGCTCCGTACCAGTCCTTGAGGACCTTCTCGGCACGGTTGCCGAATACGGCGATCTTCTTGACCTTCCTGGTGTCGATGGGCAGGATGTTGTCCTCGTTCTTGAGCAGAACGACCGACTTCTGGGTCACGAGCCTGGCCTTGTCCTTGAACTCCTGGGTCTCCCAGGGGGCGGTGTCGCCGAACTCCATTTCGTCGTAGGGGCACTCGGCGTCAAGCAGACCGAGCTTGAGCATGGTGCGCAGGTTGGACTTGGTGCAGGCGTCGAGAACCTCGTCGGAGATGTAGCCGCCGTCGTAGGCCGCCTTCACCTGGTCGAAGTTGGAATCGATGAACCTGGTCAGTCCGGCCTCCATCGCGAGCTTGATGGACTCGTTGATGTCCTTGGTGTAATGGTGAGCGGAAGACATGAACCTCAGGGCTCCGGCGTCGTCGACTATGGTTCCGTCCATTCCCCACTCGTCATAGAGCACGTCCTTGATGAAGTCGTGCGCCATGCAGGGAACTCCATTGTAGCTGTTGTAGGCGGTCATCAGCGACTTAGCGCCGGCCTTCGCGCCCTTCCAGAAACCATATGAATAGTAGTCCCTGAAGAGATCCTCGCCAAACGCGGAGTCGGTGGAGTATCTGTTGTCCTCGTTGCTGTTGGCGAGGAAGTGCTTCATCAGCGAAGCTCCCCTCCAGTAGGTGGGGTCGTCGCCCTGTATGCCCCTGACCTCGGCGGCCACCATCTCACCCACGAGATAGGGGTCCTCGCCGAAGCTCTCCTCGGTCCTCCCCCAGCGGGGGTCACGGGCGAGGTCGGCGTTGGGAGCCCAGAGCACGAGGCAGTTGCGTCCGGTCATCTGGGAGTAGTACCTGGCCTCGTAGGACATCACGTCGCCCACGATATGGGCCATCTCCCTGTCCCAGGTCTCGCCTATTCCGTAGGCCTGGGGGAAGGCGGTGCTGTTGACCATCTGAGGCTCCTGCTTCTTCTGGCCTGCCTCTCCGCCCTGCTGGAACTGTCCGGCGAAGCCCATGTTGGGAAGCTCGTTGGCGCCTCCGCGCACTATGCCGTGGATGGCCTCGGTGCTTCCGGGGTTGTCGATGCCAAGACGGGGCACGCCCTGACCGACCACGGTTCCTATCTTCTCGTCCACGGTCATCAGCGAAACCGCGTTGTCGAGACGTTCATCCTCGGAAAGCGAGGGATTCTGGAACGGGTACTGATAGTCCTGCGCTCCCGCGAGGGCTGAGCCGAGCAGGAGGGCGGACGCTACCGAAAATATTGTTCTTGATTTCATAGGAAGACTATTTATAGAAAACTTCGTCGAAGAAACGCTGCATGTCGGCTGCGTAGGGAACTCCGTACTTGGCGAAGGTGTCCTTGGTCCTCTGGTCGGGCTTCCAGTCGAAGAAGGCGTGGCCGGCTCCCTCCACGATCACGAGTTCCGCGGTCTGTCCGGCTTCATGCAGATGCTCCACGTATGCCTCGATGGGCTCGCGCTTCACGGTCCTGTCGAGAGTGCCGAGCACGAGGTAATGAGGGATGGCGCGGTCCTTCACCGCGGGGATGTTGTCATCGGGTGCGATTGCCATCTGGGCCTCCACGGGACCGTCACCCGCGAAGCGCACGAGGTTCTCCCTGTCGAACACGCCATAGCTGGGAGCCACGGCCTTCACGGCCTTGAGCAGGCTCTCGCGCGCCTGGTCGGCGCTCATGCCGGCGGGCAGATAGGTGGGGAGATACTCATACACGCCCTCGGTCACGCCGAAGCCGCCGTCACCGACCCTCTCGATGAGGGTGCCCATGCAGGCTGAAAGGTGTCCGCCCGCGCTGTCGCCGGTAACCGCAATCCTGTCGGGATCGGCGCCGTACTCGGCAGCATGCTCCTGGATGTGGAGCAGGGCTCCGAAGCAGTCCTCGATAAGGTCGGACATGGTGTTGGGAGTCTCGTCGCCGTCGAGGTTGCCTATCCATCTGTAGTCGATGCTGCAGACGACATACTTGCCGCCCTTGATGAGCTCACGTGCGAGTCCGCGCATGATGTCCTCGGTGTTGGAAGACCAGCCGCCGCCGTGGATGATCACGATGCAGGGCAGGTTCTTGGCTCCGTCGGGAGTGAACACGTCATACTTGAGGGGCTTAACGCCAGGCTGGGCATACACCACGTCCTGAATCACGCTGTAGCCGTCGAGACGCGACTTCTCCATGATGGAGGCGCCGAGTCCCATGATGTTGTTGTTCACCGTGACCTTGAACTCGGGCACCATGGATTCCTTGTACACGGGATAGAACATTCCCTTGTCGATGGAGAGCCAGTAGCCGCTGTCGAAAACCCAGTCGGGGTCGGTGACCTCGACCTTCACGTCGAGCACTGTTCCGGCCTTCACCACCCCGTCCTCGGGGACGGCGGGGGTCACGGTCACGCGGCCATGCTCGGGCTGCACTACCTTAACTGTGAAAGTATCCTGGGCGGATACGCTGCCGCAGAAAGCCATTGCAGCCGCGGCAGCTGCGAAGAAGTGGTTTAATTTCATGATTTATTGCTATTTGAAGATTCTCTGAGCAAGGTCGTAGAGGTTCTGACGCCATGCGGTCCATGAGTGTCCGCCGTCAACCTCGTCGTACTCGAACTTCACGCCGAGCTTCTCGAGCTCGTTGCGGGTGTTGATGCCGTTCTGGTATGCGACGTCGGAAGGGCCGCCCTGGGTGAACACGAACTGCCTGAAGCTGGCGTTGATCTTGTCCACGTTCTCGGGAACTCCGAGCCTCGCGGCCTCGGCGGCGGGGTCGGCTCCGGGAGCGAAGCTGGAGGAGAGCACATATACATAGCTGAACATGTCGATGTTCTTGAGCGCGGTCTCGAGGGTCTCCATTCCGCCCATCGAGAGTCCGGCCATCGCACGGCTGTCCTTGTCGGTGAGCACGTTGTAGTTGCTCTCGATGAAGGGTATGATGCACTCTGTCATGTCCTCGGCGAAGATGGACACCTCGCCCTGCATGTCGTCGGTGTGGATGGTTCCGTTGGGCATCACCACTATCATGGGCTTCATCTTGCCCTCGGCGAGAAGTTTGTCGAGGATTTCGCCTGCGGCGCCGACGGTGGGCCATGAGGTGTCGGTGTCACCGCGGCCGTGGACCAGATAGAGCACGGGCAGCTTGGGGCAGTTCTTCTCGTAGCCTGCGGGAGTCCAGACGCGCATGGTCCTGGTCTCGCCTATCACGCTGCTGTAGTAGCTCCTGACCGCCATCGAACCGTGGGGGATGTCCTTGTCGTAGGAGAAGAACTCCTCCCCGTCGGGCTCCACCACCGCGAGAGCCGAGTTCTGCGTGGTAGTCTCGCTCTTCGGATCGTAGACCTGAACGCCGTCCACCACGAAATGGTATCTGTACATTCCGGGCTTCACGTCGGGGATTCTGATGGTCCACACGCCGTTGTCCTGCTTCTCGGGCACTATTTTCTGCCCCCAGGGCATTATATCGCCCGTAAGGCTCACGTTTCCGGCCTCAGGGGCGTAGATGCTGAACAGCACGTCGCCGTCGGGCAGGACGCGCACGCTTTTGAGGGTGTCGTTGGGAGTCCTCTGCCACTGCGCGGAAAGGGAAACTCCGCAGAGCAGGGCGGCAGAAAACAAAAGGAATTTTTTAAACATATTCGCTATCAGTTTTAATGTTCTGGTTTATCGCATACAAATTTCACAACATAATCCCTATTATTTTTTTATCTGCGTTCTTTTATTTTTTCATTTGTTCATTATTTCAGACAAATTTTTTTATTTGTACCTTCGCAAAAATAAAAATAATGAGAAAGGCATTCTTCCTTCTGATATTGTTCGCCGTCGGCTGCGGCCGGCAGGCCATCTCCCCGGAAACCGAATCCGGGCGGCAGGAGGAGTTCACGGTCTCCTCCTCCATATCCAACAAGAAAGTGAACTGCATCGCCCAGGACGCCGACGGCTGCATCTGGCTCGGCACCTTCTGGGGGCTCAACAAATATGATTCCTACAATTTCCGCCAGTACTTCTGCTACGACGACGAGGTCGGGCTGCAGGACAACCAGATCAACTCCCTGCACCGCGACCGCGATGGGCGGCTCTGGGTGGCCACTGTCAACGGCATAGCCATCAACGCCGGTGGCGACGGATTCCGGCGCATCCCCGACTCCTTCACCGACAACCGCAGCATGTCCGGGATACTCGAGACCGAGAGCGGCGACATCTATTTCACCGACAACTACTCGCTCAACCGCTACGACCCCGCCAAGGACTCCATACTCAGGGTGCTGCCCGCCCGTGACTCCTCTATGGTCAGGACGCGCTTCTTCACCGGCCCCGGCGACGAAGTATGGGGCGTCCAGGGCAACGAGATCGTCCGCTTCCTCGGAGGCGACGGCGAGAAGTTCAGCGCCAGCCTCAGGATATGGCCCTCGCGCGTGTTCGACACCCCCAACGGAAACATCTGGATAACCGACGGAAGGAACCTCGTGATCTTCAACACCAGGATCAGAGCCTTCGTGGACGTACCCGGGCCGGTGGCCACGGAAAACGAGATACGCTCGGGCTACATCTCGTGGATTTTCCCGATAGGCGACTACCACCTGCTGTTCATCATGCAGAACGGAAGATTCTACCTATATAATTCACGCGAGAATCAGCTGATGAGCGGCGACGACCCCGACTTCCCCTTCGAACTGCCTCCCTTCACCAATATCTCGGCCATATTCCGCGACTCCGACCACAACATCTGGTTCGGCTCCGAGGACCAGGGCTATTTCGTGGCGCGGCGCTACCGCGACCTCTTCAATTCCGAAGACTACAGGGTCTCCTTCCTCAAGGACAAGACGGTGGCCTCGGTAGCCTACCAGGAGCAGAACGACGTGCTGATAATCGCCACCCTCAACGACGGGCTCTACCTCTACGACCGGCGTTCCGCCACCCACACCCACCTGCCCGACACCGAAGCCAGCAGGGTGCTGGTCGACGGCGACGGCACGCTCTGGACCGTCAGCAAGTCGCTCCGCTTCCTGAGCGCCTGGGAGGTTTCCCGCACGTCGCTGCGCAAGAAGAAGGATTTCCAGGTGCGCTTCCCCCTCTCGATGGCCGCCGACTCCGAAGGCACGATCTGGCTCGGCTGCCCCTACGGAGTCGTGCAGTACCTGAAGAAGGGGGCGGAACAGGTCAGCACCGTACCCGGACAACCCTACAGCACCTACACCTTCACCCCCGGCATGCTCCCCCTGAGCGACGGCAGGGTGCTCGTCTGCTCATTCGACAGACCGGTCAAGATCATCGACAGAGAGCTGCACAGCCGCGAATACCTGCTCGACGACGAGCAGCTGAGCAACTGCATACGGCGCTCCGTCTACGTGCCCACCGACGTGCTCGAAGACAGCGAGGGCAAGATATGGTTCGGCACGGTGGCCAACGGACTGCTCTGCTACGACCCGGAGGCCGCCGAGATGAAACCCGTGCCCGGAGCATCCTGCAGCGACATCATGGGCATACTCGAGGACCAGAGCGGCAACATCTGGGTCAGCACGATGTACGGTATCGGCATGCTCGACAAGAAGACCATGAGCTTCACCAACTACACCGAGGGCGACGGCATCGGCGGCAACCAGTTCACCGACAGGGCGGCGTGCGCGCTTCCCGACGGCACTCTGGTGTTCGGCGGCAACCACGGCATCACGATGTTCAAGCCGGAGCAGGCCGACAGCGTGGTGAGCGTGCCGGTGATCTTCGAGGATGTCAAGGTCCACAACCGCCGCATAGACTACGACTTCCGCTCAGGGGAGACCCTGAAGCTGAACTGGCGGCAGGACGCGTTCAGCATCAGCTTTGCGGCCCTGAACTACAGCTTCCGCGAGCAGGCGCACTATTATTATAGGATGGACGGCTGCGACTCCGACTGGATCAACGCCGGATTCAGCCGCGAAGCCTACTACAGCAACCTCGGCCCCGGACGCTACAAATTCCGCGTGAAGGTCCGCACCCAGTCCGACAGCATCGAGTCAGAGGAGATAGTGCTTCCGATCAGAATCACCGCCGCCCCCTGGCAGAGCGCGGCCGCATACATCGTCTACCTGGCGGCCGGAATCGCCGCGGTCTGGTTCCTGATGAGCCTGCGCCGCCGCAAGGAGGCCGACATGATGGAGAAGGCCAGGCTGGAGAAGCAGAAGCAGTTCTACACCAACGTGGCCCACGAGTTCCGCTCCCCGCTCACGATGATCGCCGGCCCCCTCTCGCTGCTCGAAGACAGCGGCACCCTGGGCCCTGAGGACCGCAGGCTGGTCAGAATAGCCCGCAGGAGCAGCAGCTGGATGACCCAGCTCGTCGACCAGTTCCTCGACCTCAACAAGCTCGAATCCGACACGCTCAAGCTGTCGGTCAGGAAGACCGACGTGGCCGCCCTGCTGCGCGACGTCTCCGAGATGTTCAGCGTCAACGCGGGCACCAAGGAGATCAATTTCGTGCGCGAGGGGCTCGACGAAGACTTCGAGATGCCCGTCGACGCGGGCAAGCTCACGAAGATAGTCGTGAACATGCTGTCGAACGCCTTCAAGTACACCCCGAAGAACGGTACCGTGCGGATCAGTTTCGACACCGCCGCCGACGGAATGGCCGAGATACGGGTCACCGACAGCGGCCCCGGAATCCCCGACGACCTCAAGGAGAAGGTCTTCGAGCGCTTCTGGTCCGACAAGGACAAGGGCGGCATCGGAATAGGCCTGTACTACTCCAGGATACTCGCCGGAGTCCACCACGGGCGCATCTGGGCCGAGGACGCCCCGGACGGCACGGGAGCCTGCTTCCGGCTGCAGATTCCCTACGGCGACGACGCCTACGCCCCCGAAGAGTTCAGTTCGACTGAGAACGAGCCCTCTCCGATGGCGGGCGCCCGCCCGGAAACACCCTCCCCCGAAACGCCGCCCGACGAGGACAAGCCGAAAATCCTGGTGGTCGACGACGAGGAGGACGTTGCGAACTACCTGCGCCTGATACTCTCCGACAGCTACGACGTGAGCTGCTGCTTCGACGCCGACTCCGCGCTCAGGAAAGCCAAGGAGGAGATGCCCGAGCTGATTCTCAGCGACGTGATGATGCCCGGCAAGGACGGCTGCGAGCTCTGCAGGGAGCTGAAGTCCAACATGGTGCTGTCCCACATCCCTGTGATTCTCGTGACCGCCAAGGCCTCGGTCGACAACCAGGTGGCCGGACTCGAGGCGGGCGCCGACGCCTACGTGACCAAGCCCTTCGAGCCCAAGTACCTCCACGCGGTCATAAAGTCCCAGCTCGACAAGAGGCATTCGCTGCAGGAGGCCCTCAACACCTCGACCAGTTCCGAGGCCGCGGAGCACGAGGAGGCCCTGCCCCTGCAGGACAAGGCCTTCCTCTCCAGGCTCTACGCAGTGATGGACAAGAGCCTCTCCAACTCCGAGGTCGACATCAACCGCATAGCTGAGATAATGAAGATCTCGAGAACCAACTTCTACTACAAGGTCAAGAGCCTCACCGGCGAGACCCCCAGCACCTTCTACAGGAACTACAAGTTCAACAAGGCCATCACCCTGATGAAGGAGGGGAAGTACAATCTCACCGAGATAGCCTTCATGACGGGCTTCAGCAGCAGTTCGCAGTTCTCGACTTCCTTCAAAAAGCACTTCGGAGTCTCACCCAAGGAATACAGGCAGCGGTTTTGAGGTTTTTGAACAAATTAAAAAAATATTGAACAAAACGAGAAAGCAAACAGGTAGCAATATGCGACCTTTGTATGACGACACTGAACTACACAGAAAACCAATTATAAACTAACCAGAATTTACAAAATGAGAAAAATTGCTCTGATTCTGATTTCAGGATTTGCGGCCTCTATCGCCTGCTTCGGACAGCAGTCGCTTTATGGCGGACAGCAGATCATCTCCCCCGAAATCCATGAAGACAACACCGTAACCTTCCGCTTCCAGGCCCCCAAGGCCGTGAGGGTGCAGGTGACCGGCGACTTCCTCGCCCCCACCCCCATGGAAGTGCCCGGATTCGGAACTTTCGAGGTCCCCGGAGTGGCTGACCTCACCGAAGGCCAGAACGGCGTGTGGGAGTTCACCACCGACGTGCTCGACAGCGAACTCTACAACTACAACTTCATCGTCGACGGACTTTCCGTGAAGGACCCCAACAACGCCTACGTGCAGAGGGACATCGCCAACCTGATGAACTACTTCATCATCCCCGGCGAGAGGGCCGACAACTACTTCGTGAAGGACGTGCCCCACGGAACCGTCTCCAGAGTATGGTACCACTCCGACGTGCTCGGCAAGGACCGCAGGATGTCGGTCTACACCCCCGCGGGCTACGAGACCAGCAGGCAGAAATATCCCGTCCTCTACCTTCTCCACGGAATGGGCGGTGACGAGGAGTCCTGGCTCTGCACCGGACGCGCTGCCCAGATAATGGACAACCTGATCGCCGAAGGCAAGGCCGAGCCGATGATCGTGGTGATGACCAACGGCAACACCCTCCACAAGGCCGCTCCCGGCGAGTCTGAGGAAGGAATGTACAAGCCCTACAACTGCGGCTCCTTCGACACCTCCTTCGAGGCCCACTTCAAGGACGTGATCTCCTTCATCGACGGAAGGTACCGCACCATCGCCAAGCCCGAGGGACGCGCCATCGCAGGACTCTCCATGGGCGGCGGACACTCCTTCAACATCTCCCTCAACTACCCGAACACCTTCGACTACGTGGGTCTCTTCTCAGCCGGCCTCGGCATCGTGCAGGACAACGGAATGGGACAGATCGCTCCCGAATTCTACGAGAACATCGACGAGAAGATCGACAGGCTCTTCGCCAACGACCCCAAGCTCTATTATATAGCAATAGGTGAGACCGATTTCCTCTACGACTCCAACAAGGAGCTCCGCGAGAAGCTCGAGGCCAAGGGCTATCCCTTCACCTACGTCGAGACTCCCGGCGGCCACATCTGGCGCAACTGGAGGATCTATCTCGAGGACTTCGCCCAGAGAATCTTCAAATAACACAACACAACATAAACAACCTTTATGAAAGCATTAAGCCAACTGTTTCTTCCCGCGATTGCGCTGGCAGTCGTATCCTGCGGAGGCGGTCAGACGACCAACCCCCAGGACAGACTGACCGTCCACGACGCGGAGATCAACGAAGTGATCGCCAAGATGACCCTCGAGGAGAAGGTTGAAATGCTCCACAGCAAGACCAACATGTCTTCCGAGGGCGTTCCCTCCCAGGGAATTCCTGACATCAAGTACACCGACGGACCTTTCGGAATCCGCGAGGAAGGTGTGCCCACGGGCTTCCAGTCAGCAGGCTGGACTCTCGACTCAGCCACCTACTTCCCCACCGGATCGGCTCTCGCCGCCACCTGGTCGCCCGAACTTGCCTACAAGTACGGCACCGGAATGGGACGTGAGGCCCGCCTCAGAGGCAAGGACGTGATCCTCGGACCCGCCATCAACATCCAGAGGCTGCCCGTGGGAGGACGTTCCTATGAGTATCTCAGCGAGGACCCCATCCTCAGCGCCGACCTTGCGGCAGAGTACGTGAAGGGCGTTCAGGATGCCGGAACCGCAGCCTGCATCAAGCACTACGCTCTCAACAGCCAGGAGACCAACCGCGGAACCGTGAACGTCATCGTGGACGAGCGCACCATGAGGGAAATCTACCTCAAGCCCTTCGAGGCAGCAGTACGCGAGGGCGGAGCCATGGTGGTGATGCCCGCCTACAACAAGGTGAACGGCTACTGGTGCTCCGAGAACAACCACCTCAACAACGAGATCCTCCGCGGCGACTGGGGCTTCAAGGGCTTCACAGTCTCTGACTGGGGAGGAACCCACAGCACCATGGGCGCCGCTCTCGGCGGACTCAACGTGCAGATGACCGGTGACCGCTACCTCGGACCCGCCCTGATCGACTCCGTGAAGGCCGGAAAGGTTCCCGAGAGCGTGGTCGACGACAAGGTTCGCGAGATCCTGCGCGTGCGCTACGCGATTGAGCCCATCCCCGAGGATGAGGCCAACATCGTGATGACTTCTCAGAAGCCTCAGCAGCAGATCGCCCACGAGGTGGCCCAGAAGTCAATCGTCCTGCTTCAGAACGACGGCATCCTGCCTCTCGCCAAGTCCACTCCCAAGATTGCTGTGATCGGACTCAACGCCAAGGCTTCCACCGCAGCCGGCGGAATGGGTGCGGGAGTCAAGACCCTCTATGAGGTGTCTCCCTACGAAGGCATCGCCAGCCACGCCGAAGGCGAGGTGAGCTATGCCCAGGCCTACAAGAACTACATGGGAATGTTCGGCCGCTGGTTAGGCGCGAACGACCCCAGCGTGGCCACCGAGATTGACGAGGCTCCCAGCCCCGAGCTCCTCGACGAAGCCCTCAAGAACGCTGCCGAGGCCGACGTTGTGATCTTCTTCAGCGGAACCAACAAGTCCATCGAGAGCGAGGGCTCCGACAGGGAGAACATCGACCTGCCCGTAAGCCAGAACGAGATTCTCGCCAAGATCGCCGAAGTCAACCCCAACATCGTGACCGTGAACATCTCCGGCGGTCCCTGCGACCTCCGCGAGGCATGCAAGCTCTCCAGGGCCGTGGTTCAGGGCTGGTGGAACGGACTTGAAGGCGGCAACGCCCTCGCGGAAGTTCTCTTCGGCGAGATCGCTCCTTCAGGAAAGCTCCCCATCACCTTCCCCGCAAGGCTTGAGGACTCTCCCGCATTCGCACTCGGCAACTTCCCCCAGAAGGCTGAGGTTCAGGGTGACCTCTTCGGCAACCAGTACCGTCAGGACGTACAGGGTCAGAACAGGTTCAGAATGCAGTACAGCCCCGACGCCTACTACTCAGAAGGCCTGCTCGTAGGCTACCGCTGGTTCGACACCAAGGACATCGAGCCTCTGTTCGCCTTCGGACACGGACTCTCCTACGTTGACTTCGAGTACTCCAACATCAAGGCCAAGGCCGGCAAGGACGCCGTCACCGTGACCTTCGACCTCACCAACAAGGGAAGCATGGAGGCCGACGAGGTCGCCCAGCTCTACGTGAAGTACGAGAACGGTGCAGTTGAGCGTCCCGAGAAGGAGCTCAAGGCATTCCAGAGAGTCACCGTCGCTCCCGGCGAGACCGTCAAGGTGAAGCTCAGCTTCGACCTCGATGACCTCCGCTGGTGGAACGAGGAGATTAACGGATGGGATCTCGAACACGGCGCAATCGACCTGCTCCTCGGCGCAGCTTCCGACGACATCCGTCTGGACGCCACGGTTACTATCTGATCTATCAAGAAAATAGATATAACACCAACTAACCAAATTCGTGTTCTATGAACAAATCAACAAATCCACTAAAACTTTTCTGCGCCTTGCTGGCCGGACTGATGATGTCCGTCTCAGCGTTCGCACAGACAAAGCCTGTGACCATCACGGTTTTTGATGAGACAGGTCCGCTCCCCGGAGCCAGCATCATGGTGAAGGGTACCACCACCGGTACGATGACCGACCTCGACGGTAACGCCGTGCTCGACCTCAAGCAGGGCGACGTCCTCGAAGTATCCTTCATCGGATACCACACCACCGAAGCCACCGTCGGAAGTGGCGACAAACTCCAGGTCGTTCTGAAGGAGGACACCACCCTCCTCGACGAGACCATCGTGGTAGGTTACGGTGTCCAGAAGAAGGAGACCCTGACCGGAGCCGTGTCTCAGATCAGAACCGACGACATCACCAACACCAAGTCACCCGACGCACTGCTTTCGCTGCAGGGTAAGGTGCCCGGACTGCTGATCCGCGACATGGGCGGCAAGCCTGGTTCCTTCTCCACCCAGCTCTCACTGCGCGGATACGGCGGATCGCCTATGATCGTGGTGGATGGTGTGGTACGTAGCCAGACCATGACTAGGAAATCCTCAGGTTACGCCATGTCAGCGAAGCAGGTCGAGGAATACACAGACATCTCAGTGCTGCAGGAGATCAACCCCGAGGACATCGAGAGCGTATCCGTCCTCAAGGACGCCTCTGCGGCCATCTACGGACTCGGCGCCTCCAACGGTGTGATCCTCATCACCACCAAGAAGGGCCAGAGCCAGACCCCTTCAGTATCCCTGACCACCTCAGTGCGCCTGACCCAGCCTGTGACCAACCATAACGTGGAGGACTGGGTAAGCTTCATGAGGTGGGACAACGCGATGGCCGACGTAGGCCGTCTGCCCCACCGCTTCACCGAAGAGGAGATTGCCGGATATGCAGCCGGCGACCCCGCCTATCAATACACCAACTGGTACGACGAGGTAATGAAGACCTTCGCGGTGAACCAGATGCACAACGCGTCCATCCGCGGAGGCACCGACAAGGTCAACTACTACTTCGGCGTCGGCTACATGGACGACTCTTCCATTATGAAGTCCGAGGCATACGCCTACAACAGGTGGAACATCAACGGAAGCGTGACCGCAAACCTCACCGACAACCTGAAGATGACCTACACCACCTCGATGCGTATCAGCAACCAGAACACGCCCGGCAACCCCGACGCCGACTGGAACATGCAGTACCACATCTACGCCACCGACCCCCGTATCGGAGTTCACCCCATCAAGTCCGTGAATCCCGAGACCGGTGAGATCGAATACGACTTGACCCACTGGTCAGCAGGTAACGAGAACATGAACGTCGTCGCGATGCTCGACCCCGAGAGCACAGGTATCTCAAAGAACATCTCGAGGACCTTCAACAACACCGTGGACCTCCAGTACACGGCTCCCTGGCTGCCGGGACTCACCCTCCAGCTCTCAGGCGCCTACGACTACTCTACCGGCAAGTTCCGCTCTCTCGTGCTCCAGTACGACACCTACGACTACAAGACCAACACCTACGCTGCCACCTCACGAGCTGAGAACGAGTACAGCGAACTCTACACCGACAACCAGAGGCTCTACGGACGCTTCCAGGCCAACTATAACAAGAGGTTCGGCAAGCACAACATCGGAGCCACCCTCGCAGCCGAAGTGACCAAGAACGACCGTGCCCGTATCCAGGGAAGCCGCAAGTATGGTAACACTACCGCCGACTCCTTCTACACCCACGACATCCTCGACCAGGGCCTAGCGACCACGGCCGACAACTCCGGTGTCCGCAACAGCAGCGCCTCAGCAGGCTATATCGGCCGCGTGACCTACGACTACGCCGGCAAGTACCTGGCAGAAGTCATGGCCCGTGTCGACGGTTCATATATGTATGCTCCCGGCTACCGCTGGGGTGTGTTCCCCGCCTACTCCCTCGGTTGGAGAATCTCAGAGGAGAACTTCTTCAAGCAGGCTCTCCCCTTTATCAACAACCTCAAGTTCCGCTGGTCAGACGGTTTCACCGGAATGACCCAGGGCAGCGCCTACGCATATATCGCAGGTTACACCTCCAGCGGCTCATACATCTTCAGCGACGGAATCACGACTCCCGCATGGAACTCCACCACCGTTGAGAACACACTGCTCTCCTGGGCAAAGGTCCGCATGATGGACTTCGGTATCGACTGGGAGATGTGGCACGGCAAGTTCGGTGGTACATTCGACTGGTTCAAGAGAGTAGTTGACGGTATCGCGGCCACCCGCACCGTTTCCCTGCCTGACTTCTACGGAGTTTCCCTGCCCCAGGAGAACCTCAACGTCCAGGAGAACGAGGGCCTCGAGCTCTCGCTCTACACCAGTGGTTCCGTAGGGCAGTTCAACTACCGTGTCACCGGTTCAGCCACCTACACCCGTACCCGTATGACCTATATTGAGAGCGAGAACGGTAAGGGCTACAACTCATCCATGAACTACTGGAAGACTTCGACCCTGAACAGGTGGAGCAACGCCAGGAGCGCCTCCCGCTACGAGTGGGCCGGCGGACAGTTCACCAGCCTCGACTACATCTCCAACCTCGGAGTGCTCTACGATACCAACATGACGGGCTCAGGCAACCGCGACATGGTTCCCGGTATGTATGCTCTCGTTGACCGCAACGGCGACGGCTACATCACCGGCGACGATATGTTCTACACCTGGTCCGATGACAACCCTCCTCTCCAGTTCGGTCTGACCTTCAGCGGCAACTACAAGAACCTCGACTTCAGCCTCGTGTTCTCAGGAGCCTCCCTCAAGAGCAAGTCTCTCGGACTTTCCTCCTACGCTGGATTCGGCTATCTGTACCAGCTGCCCAAGATGTTCACCGAGGACTGCTGGTCAGTGAAGAACTACGGCGACGACCCCTGGGACCCCAACACCGAATGGAACACCGGATACTGGCCCGCTCTCGCACGCGTCAAACAGGTCGGCAACGCGCACAACGTGACCTACACCAGCAACCAGCCCTACAACTTCATCGACGCGACCTACCTGCGTCTGAAGACCATAGAGGTCGGCTACCGCTTCTCTCCCGAGTTCATCAGGAAGATAGGCATCAAGAGCCTCCGCGTCTACTTCAACGGCGGAAACCTCTTCACGCTCTGCAACAAGAACCTCCGCTTCGTCGACCCTGAGTCCAACGACTACGGACGTGCTGGAGGTAGCTTCCAAATCAACAGGTCATTCACCTTCGGTTTGAATCTTAACTTCTAATAACCAAGCAACATGAAATCAATACTTAAATATATCACGGTTGCAGCTCTGGGACTCGGAACTCTCACATCCTGTGACGCCATCTTCGACAACCTCGAAGGCGACCTCACCAAGATGCAGGCAGAGGACATGTTCAGGAACGAGGCGGGTATCAAGCGAGTACTTGCCAACCTTTATAACTACATCCCCATGGGTGCCTTCGACGACAACGACAAAAGGACCTTCTTCGCCAACGCCAGCCGCTCAGCCGCAAGCTACGGCGCCACCGTAACCGACTTCTGGAACTACACCCAGATGAGATCCATCAACCTCTTCATGGACAATGTAAAAGAAGCCGCAGCCGCGGGTACAATTACACCGGATGCAGCCAACACCTATCTCGGAGAGGCCACCTTCATCAGGGCCTACTGCTATTTCGCTGGTGTCAGGGTCTACGGAGGTATGCCCATCGTTGACAGGGTTCTCGACAACGAGTACAAGGGCGACGGAGTCAACGCCGGCCTCTATATCGACAGACGCACCGAGAAGGACACCTGGGACTGGGTGCTTCAGCAGCTTGAGGATGCAGCCAACCTGCTTCCCGAAACCGCTCCCGAGCCCATGCGCGCAAGCAAGTACACCGCCTACGCCCTCAAGGCCCGCGTTGCCCTCTGGGCAGCCTCCGAGTCCAAGTACTGGGACAGGGCCGAGCTCAACAGCAGCTACACCGCAGTGCAGCAGAAGCTCACCTACATGGAGGAGTCCTACGCCAACGGCTACTACCAGCAGGCTCTCGACGCTGCCAAGAAGGTGATCGACAGCGGCAAGTATGGACTTGAGGGAGCGAACCCCGGCTCAGTCGAGGATGCAACCAACACCCTTGCCAACCTCTTCCAGAACTACTCCACCTTCGAAGGCCTTCTTGGAAAGTCCTACAAGTCTGGTAACCTGACCTCAGGCAACGGACTGGAGTCCAGCCAGACAACAAACTGGGGAGGACCCCACCAGGTAACCCAAGGATATGTGGGCGGACAGTTCAGCTACACCCTGAACTACGCCGACGAGTTCGACTACTATGACGACAACCGCGGCAGGGTCGACGGAACCATCCCCACCAGGCTCGACGGCGACGAGGCCAGCTACTTCAGCTACGACCCCACCACCGAGTTCAAGAAGGGAGACAACGCGAACTACATCAAGTACGCCAACGTGACCGACCCCTTCGTAAACAAGGACGCCCGCTTCCAGGCTTGGATTGTTTATCCCGGAGCCACCTTCCGCAATACGGTGATTTACTTCCAAGGCGGAATGATTCTGTCTGACGGCACTCCCAACATCTACCCTCTCAACAATAACGGAGTGGATTTCCAGGGACAGACCTACTATCCCTACGGCGGAGAGGGCGAAAACAACTCAGGCTTCTACCACATGCCCGGAGATGTCAACAGCCATCACCGCACCACCTACTCCTTCTACAACAAGAAGTACCTCGACCCTCAGGCCTTCAACACCGTAACCCAGACCCCCTGGTACGACATCCGCTACGCTGAGGTTCTCCTCACCTATGCAGAGGCCCAGGTCGAGAGCGGTCTCGGCGACGCGGCCCTCGCGAAGAAGTGCCTCAACGACATCCGCCACAGGGCCGGATTCACCGACGACGTGGACCTCACTATCGAGAATGTGCTCCACGAGTGGAAGGTTGAGTTCGCAGCCGAAGACCAGTGGCAGAATGTGCTCTGGAGAAGGCGTGCCCATTTCAACGGCACCAATGTCTACGACGGAGAAGGTGCAGTGTCTGACAAGTTGACCCTGATTCCCATGGTTGACCTCAGCGGCAGCAGCGCCCAGTACATCTTCCTCAGGTCCGTGCCCATGTTCGACGAGATCACCCAGAATCCTGCTGGCTTCAACCCTCAGGTAAGACCGGAAGACTACTACGCCAGCATTCCGAACTACACTAACAACCGTATCACCAACAACAACACCACGAACTAGCATGGAACGATTACTGATCAAAATAGCATGCCTTGTTGCGGCAGGTTCCCTCCTGACGTCCTGCGACTTGTTCAAGCTCGACAAC
>JADILW010000087.1 GCA_017695095.1 Candidatus Cryptobacteroides avistercoris
ATTATGGAGGAGAGGCTGTCGACGCTCGTGCCCGAATAGTCTACGTCCTCGGGCTTCATGCCACCCGGATGCTTCTCGGAGAAGATCTGCTCCTTCGAGTTGTAGACGGCGTCGAATCCGTCGCGCGCGGCGAGGAGTTCGCCGCTCATTATGTCGATTGCGCCGAGCAGGGCGGGCATGTGCTCGAAGTCCATGTTGTCGAAGATGGCCTTCTCGGTGTAGAGCAGGCGGGACTCCGAATGGTTCACGAGGTTCTCGGTGTCGGGAGCGGTGAATCCGGGGAAGATCTGAACGGATACGAATCCGCCCGCCTGATTCGAGAAGAATATCTTGGCCCAGTTGGCGCAGCTCTTCGAATTGATGGCAATCTTGTCGCCGGGCTTGATTCCCGCCGCCTTCCACATCAGGATGTTGGTCTCTATCTCTTTGGCGAACTCACCGTAGGTGGTGGTGGATTTCCTGAAATCGCTGACTGCGGGCTGGTCCCAGCACTGCTTCACGCTGTCCTGGAACCTGAGCAGGAAGTTGTCTTTTTCTGTAAGGATGTGCATCTTGGAAATGTTTGGTTACACTACTGTTGTTGTCTACGCATACATGAACCTTCTGATGCTGCCTTTGGGGGTCTTCACGAAGGGTTCGAAGCGGATTTCATAGCCGCTCACATGTGAGTATGCGGGTATCTTCTTGTTGAGCGCCTCGATGTTGGCGTCCATTATGCTCTTGAGGCCGGCGGCATCCATGTCGCCGAACTGGTTCTGGTCGGGAACTATCAGCGCCACGAGCCTGTCGTTGCGGTTCACGATCAGAGATTCGGCCACTCCGGGCAGGGCGTTGAGCACGACTTCGATCTCCTCGGGGTAGATGTTCTGGCCGTTGGGGGTCAGGATCATGCTCTTGCTGCGCCCCACGATGAACACGCTGTGGTCCTTGTCCATGGTGGCGAGGTCGCCGGTACGGAACCATCCGTCGTCGGTGAACACGGCTCTGGTGGCCTCCTCGTTCTTGTAGTATCCGGCGAAGAGCACGTGGCCCTTGATGAGGATTTCGCCGGGGATGTTCTCCGGGTCGGGGGAGTCTATCCTGAGATCGACGCACTCGTCGACATATTCTCCGCATTCCTTGAGCTTGTATTTGCCCTTGTGACCAAGGCAGATGGTCGGAGCGGCCTCGGTCATGCCGTAGCCGGTCACGAAGGGCAGGTTGAGCTGTTCCACGAAGAGCTTCTCGAACTGTTCGGGAATCGCGGCGCCGCCGGTCACGAACAGGCCGACATTTCCGCCGAGGGCTTCCATGAAGATGATGGAGAGGGCCTTGCAGAAGTCGGGGTTGTTCTTGTAGTCGGCGAGCTTGGCGGCTCCGGTCTTGCTGTGGATGAACTCGCCTATCGACTCTTCCATGAGCTTGGTGAGAATCAGTGGCACGGCGAAGAACACGTAGGGCTTGAACTCGGCAAGCGCGGGCTTGAGATACGCGGGCACCGGAGGCAGGCAGAGCACCACGAGGTGCATTCCGAAGCAGAGCGGCGCGAGCATGTCGTAGACCATGCCGAAGATGTGGGCGAAAGGCAGCACGCTCACGTAGTTGTCTTCTCTGCGATAGGGGAAATGCTTGGGTATAAGGTAGATGTTTGCAGTGAAGTTTCTGTTGGTCAGCATCACGCCCTTGGGGTTTCCGGTGGAGCCGGAGGTGTACATGATGGCGGCGAGGCTGTCGAGAGGGCGGTCGGGATAATGGATGTCCTCGGGTTTCAGGGCGTCGGGGTGAGCCTCGCTGAAAAGTTTCGCGCGGTTAGCGTAGGCTTCCGCGAAGTTGCCTCGCGACGCGAGGAGCTCTCCGGACTTTATGTCGATCACACCTATTACTTCAGGAATGTCTTCGAAGCTGATGTGCTCGAATATGGCCTTTTCGGTGTAGAGGACCCTGGTCTCGGAATGGTTGACCATGTTCGCGGTGTCGGCGGGGGTGAAGCCCGGGAATATCTGGACCGACACGAACTCGCCCACCTGGGATGAAAGGAAGATCTTGGCCCAGTTGGAACTGCTCTTGGCGTTGATGGCGATGCGGTCGTCTTTCTTGAGTCCCGCGGCTTTCCAGAACAGCACGTTGGTCTCGATTTCCGCGGCGAGTTCGCCGTAGGTGATGCTTGAAGTACGGAAGTCGTCGAGCGCCGCCTTGTTCCAGCACTCTTTCACGCTGTTCTCGAAAGTGAGAATGAAATTATCTTTCTGTGTGAGATTGTCCATTGTGTTTCAGTTTCTGATGTGCGTGGCAAAATTACTTCCAAAATTCTTTTTTACGAAATCGGAAACCTGAATTTGTGGCAAGACCCCCTCTATTTGTGGCAAACCGGTCATTTTTGGGACGAATCCAGATAGAACCCCCTGGTCAGCAGACTATATTCCGGACTGCGCCCGCCGTCTTTCATCAGAGTTATAAACTCTTGAGAGGCAGCTCTGTCGTGGCGGCTGAACTCGAGGATGACACGTTTGGGCGGTTTGGTCTCCACGGTTCTGACCATAATGGTGCGGAAGGGATGAAAACCGAACGACGCGGCGGTTCTCAGGGACGAAATCCTGGCGTCTGACGGAAGTATCAGGGAGAGCCTGCCGCCGTCCGTGAGCCAGCTGGAGGCGAAGTCGAAGATGTGGGCGAGAGTGAGGCGGGAGCTGTGCCGCGCGGTCGAAATTCTCTCGTCCGGATTGCGCAGGGAGTTGTCGTAGTAGGGCGGATTCGAGAAGATAAGGTCGAACTTCTCCCCGGGCTCGTAGTCCGCCAGCGCGCAATGCCGGGCGCTCAGCCTGCCGGACCACGGGGAGTTTCTGAAGTTGATGCCGGCTTCTTCCGCCGACGGCCCGTCGATGTCTATGGCTTCGATTTCCAGCTGCGGAGCGCGCTGGGCGGCCATCAGGGCGATGACCCCGGTTCCGGTGCCTATGTCGAGGGCGCGTCTGTCCGAAGGGAGCAGGGTCATCGCCGCCCCGAGCAGCACGGCGTCGGTTCCGACCTTCAGCGCCGCCCTGTCGTTGCGTATCGAGAACTGCTTGAATCTAAATGAATCTGCCATCCTTCATCGTGAGGCTGCGGTCGCAGAGTCCGGCGAGAGCGGGGTCGTGGGTAACGATGACTATGGTCTGCCCCGTGGCGTCCCTGAGGTCGAAGAACAGCTTGTGGATCTCCTGCCTGGTCACGGAGTCCAGGTTGCCGGTGGGTTCGTCGGCGAATAGCACCGCCGGCCTGTTGATGATCGCCCTGGCTATCGCGACGCGCTGCAGCTCCCCGCCGGAGAGTTCGGAGGGCTTGTGGCCGGCTCTGGCGGAGACTCCCACCCGCTCCAGCAGGGCCGCGGCGTCTTTCTGCGCCTCCTGCCGCCTTCTGCCGGCTATCAGCGCGGGAATCATCACGTTTTCGAGGGCCGTGAACTCCGGAAGCAGGTGGTGCGCCTGGAACACGAAGCCTATGCGCCTGCCGCGGAAGGCGGAGAGCGCGTCGCCGCTGAGCCTGAGCACGTCCTGCCCGTCGATGAGCAGGGAGCCCGAGTCGGGGGTGGAGAGGGTGCCGAGTATCTGCAGCAGGGTGGACTTGCCGGCGCCGGAGGCCCCGACAATCGCCACGGTCTCCTTCTCCGCGGCGCAGAAGTCTATGCCCTTGAGCACTTCCAGGGAGCCGAAGCTCTTGTGAATTCCGTGTGCTTCGATGATCATGGGGGCAAAGATAGTCAGTTTTGTTTTCTCGCAAAAGGGGTTTATATTTGTCCGTCACCCCGACCGAGACCGCTTTTGACAGAATCTGCCATGCCGAGATATTCCTGGAATCTCCTCACCGGACTGTACCGGATAGACTTCTTCAACCTGCTGCTTTGCATGGCTGTGGGGCACATGATAGTGGGCAACCCCTTCTTCGGGGCGACCGTCTATCTTTTCGCCGACATCATCAAGGCCTACTACCTCTGCAACCTCGCAAAGCTGCGCCATGCGGGAGGCGAGCACTACCTGTCCGACCTCGTGATCGCCGTGATATTCATGATAGGCATCTCCGCGGCGTTCATATACCCTCTGACGATAGGCCTGATAGAGGCCAACTACGTGTCGCTCTTCGCGCTCTGCATAGTGATGCGCGACTATTTCGGCACGGTTTCGGTCTTCCCCGGCAAGAACCGGCTCGGCGCCAGATACTACCTGAGCGTGGCCTTCATCCATCTGTGCTTCGACGCCGGTTGCGCCTATCTGCTCTGGAGGTGCACTGAGCCCGAGGTGTTCGCGGTCATGATGGCGATAGTGCTGCTGACGGGCATACGCCGCCTTTTCTCGCCCGAGACGCGCATCCCTGTGGACTCGCGCTCGATTGAGAACAAGTATGAGATGCTCGCCTCGTACAAGCTCTTTTCCGACATGAACCTCTACGCCACGATAGCCGTGAATCTCGGCATCATGGCGTTCTTCTACTATATGCTCGTGCCCCTGCGCCAGCAGTTCGACTACCGGCAGTACATCAGCATGACGGCCTGGCTGCTGCTCGTGTTCGCGGTGATCTGGGTCGCCGGGCTCGTGATACGCAAGCGCTGGCGCGGAGTGGCCCTGGCCGAGTTCATCGCCGGTGCGCTCACCTGGCTGTTCGGCATGATCATGATGTTCAACGGCAGGACGATGGCCGCCAGGCTCGCGTGGACCGTGGCCTGGGGCGTAGGAATGGCCTTCATGTTCTCGTCGGTCAGGAAATTCTACTTCGACTTCGAGGCCGTGGGCCGCATCATGGGAGAGGGCTACGACAGGGAGGAGCTCAGGGTAAGCAACACCATAGTCTCCACGACGGCGTCCATCGCGTCGTCGGCCATCATGCTGCTGGTCATGTTCCTCTGGATGTTTGTGGTCCCGCTGATTCCCGACACCGGCTTCCCTAGGGTCTACAACGTGCTGGTGCTGCAGCTTCCGGCGGTTTTCATGCTCGTGGCGGTCGTGATGGCGCTGAAGCAGCCGCTCGACAGGCGCAACCGCGAGAAGCTGATGGTGTTCATCAGGGAGCACTCGAAGAACGAGGACACCCGCGACAGCCTGCAGCGCATGTTCGTGCGCAAGTACCGCATGCGCTTCGGCATAAAGATCATCTGCACGCTCGCCAAGCCGTTCTTCCGGCTGAAGGTGTCGGGCAGGGAGCATCTGCGCAAGAAGGACTATCCTTCCGTGTTCGTGAGCAACCACAATTTCATCTACGGACCCATCGCGGCGGTCATCTACCTCCCCACCTATTTCCGGCCGTGGATACACAACGTGATGCTCGAGCCCGAGACGGCGGCGAAGGAGATCGCACGCCCGTTCGGGGTGGTCATAAAGATATTCGGACGGCGGCTCGGCGGCGCTGTCATCAGGTTCGGGGCGCGGCTGACCTGCTGGGCGCTCAACTCCTTCAACCCGATTCCGGTGGTGCGCGGCGCTTCCCGTGACGTGATGTCCACCTTCGACCGGAGCATACGGGCGCTCGAGGAGGGCGACAACATCCTGATATTCCCGGAGAAGCCCAAGCGCATGGTGAACCCCGACGGTGCGGCCGGCGAGGATGTGCTGCGGACTTTCTACACGGGCTTCGCGCATATAGCCAAGATGTACTACGACCGCACCGGCAAGGCGCTGCTGTTCTATCCTCTGTATTCCGACATGGGTGAGCGCGCCTTCAGAATAGGCGAGCCGGTGGCGTACGACCCCTCGCTCGAGCCGCATGAGGGCAAGCGGCGGCTTTCGGAGCAGCTCCAGAAGAGGGTGGCGGAGCTTTCGGAGAAAAGCTGAGCTCCCCGACGCTTACAGCAGCCCGAACAGCAGGGTCCAGGCGAGAAAACGAAGGCCTTTTCCGATGAGCAGCAGGACGGAGGTCCAGACTGCCGGGGTCTTGTAGAAGCCGAGGGCGATCACGAGCACGTCGCCGATCACCGGCACCCAGGCTATCAGGGAGAGCCATACGCCGTACTTGCTCACGTAGCGTTTCTGCTTCTCGAGCGTCTCCGGCTTGACCTTGAACCACTTTTCTATCCATTCCCACCTGCCGAGGCGCCCCATGCCGTAGGTGACCAGACTGCCCAGCCAGTTGCCTATGGTCGCGACGACGAAGCAGGCTGCGGTCTCCCTGGTAGCCGCGAGCACGGCGATGTAGAGCGCATCGGAGCTGAAGGGCACGATGGTGGCGGCGAGGATATTTCCGAGAAACAGGCCCAGCAGGCCGAGTTCTTCAAGTCCGAACATGTCTGATTGGGATGCGCTGCAAAGTTACCGCATATCCGGCATACTGCAAAATTTGCGTAACTTGCGTGCCGTTATGGAAATCGTGATTGCAATTCTGGCGATTGTGTGCGCCGTGGTGGGAATAATAGGCAGCGTGGCTCCGGCTCTGCCCGGTCCGCCGCTGGCATGGATAGGTGTGCTTCTGATGTATCTCTGGGGCGGTACGAACGGCGACGGGGAGACCATGTCGCTGACCATCCTGCTGGTGATGCTGGGCGTCACGGTGCTTGTGACGGTGCTGGACTATATCGTGCCTGCATGGTTCACCAAGACCACGGGCGGCAGCCGCTATGCGAGTCGCGGCGCGATGGTCGGTCTTTTCCTCGGTATGTTCATCCCGCTGCCCGTGGGGATGATAGTGACTTCGTTGGTCTGCTCCTTCCTCGCTGAACTGGTTTTCAGCCAGAAGGATGCGGCAGGTTCTCTGAAATCGGCCTTAGGCGCCTTCCTCGGCTTCCTCTTCGGCTCCGGCATCAAGCTCATCGCATGCGGGGTGATGCTCTGGTATATAGTCGTGTATATCTGATCGGTGCGGGCCGGGGCTGGTTTATGTTGCAACAGATTTGTAATCTGCCGCAGTACGGAAATCCACTTCGGAGGTTCCGCTGCGCTTCATCGATGCCCATCGCTACGCTCCGGACATCGTCCGCAGCCGCGGACGGCTAGCCTCCTCAGCGGATATTCCGTACTGCGTGCTGACTTCATCTTGAAGAGTGAGGCCGACTCCGCCGCGGGCAGGTCTCTGTGTTTCAGCGTGGCTGGCTTTTCTGTCCCGGCGTGAATTGCAATCTGCCGGAAGCATTGTGCCGCAATGTTCTGGCAAAAGAAAATACTTGGAAGCATTGCGTGAGTATAAAAGGTTGATTGTTAATCTGTTCTGAAAGGATGCCGCTCCCAAATCGGGGTTTTTGCGGCGACTTGGGAGCAGTAGAGCCGGCGGCCGAAGCGAAGTGCAGGCCGGGCAACGCGAATGCGTTGTATATGATATATGGCAGTCTTGAAGTTAGGAATCTAACTTCAGGACTGCCATGAACGCGCTCTGGGGCACCTGCACCGTGCCTATCTGGCGCATGCGCTTCTTGCCCTCCTTCTGCTTCTCCAGCAGTTTGCGCTTGCGGGTCACGTCGCCGCCGTAGCACTTGGCGGTTACGTCCTTGCGCACCTGCTTCACGGTCTCGCGGGCGATGATCTTGGCGCCTATTGCCGCCTGGATGGGAATGTCGAACTGCTGGCGGGGTATCAGCTCCTTGAGCTTCACGCACATCTTGCGGCCGAGGTCGTAGGCGTTGTCCTCGTGGATCAGCGTCGAGAGGGCGTCGGCCGGCTCGCCGTTGAGCAGGATGTCGAGCTTCACGAGCTTCGCGGGGCGGTAGTCGGTGATATGGTAGTCGAAGGAGGCGTAGCCCTTCGAGATGGTCTTGAGTCTGTCGTAGAAGTCGAAGACTATCTCGGAAAGCGGCATGTCGTAGTTGAGCTCCACGCGGTCGGCGGTGATGTAGTGCTGTCCGCGCAGGGTGCCGCGGCGGTCGAGGCAGAGCTTCATGATGGGGCCGAAGAACTCCGACTTGGAGATGATCTGCGCGCGTATGTAGGGCTCCTCGATGTGGTCGATCAGCGTGGGTGCGGGCAGTCCCGAGGGGTTGTGGACGTCGATGACCTCGCCCTGGGTAGTGTAGACCTTGTAGGAGACGTTGGGCACCGTGGTGATCACGTCCATGTCGAATTCGCGGAACAGGCGCTCCTGCACGATCTCGAGATGCAGCAGGCCCAGGAAGCCGCAGCGGAATCCGGAGCCGAGCGCCAGCGAGCTCTCGGGCTCATAGACGAAGGAGGCGTCGTTGAGCTGGAACTTCTCGAGCACCGAGCGCAGCTCCTCGAACTTGTCGGCCTGCACGGGGTACATGCCAGCGAACACCATGGGCTTCACCTCCTCGAAGCCGGCGATCGCCTCGGAGCAGGGGTCCGACACGTGGGTTATGGTGTCGCCGACCTTGACCTCGGCGGCGCTCTTTATGCCCGTGATCACGTAGCCCACGTCGCCACAGCCTATCTCGGCCGAGGGCACGAGCTTCATCTTGAGCACCCCGACCTCCTCGACCTCGTATTCCATTCCGGTGGCGAAGAACTTGACCTTCTCGCCCTTGCGTATGTTTCCGTTCACGACCTTGCAGTAAGCTATCACCCCGCGGAAAGGGTTGAACACCGAGTCGAAGATCAGGGCCTGCAGCGGAGCCTCCGGGTCGCCTTCCGGGGCGGGAATCTTGTCCACTATCGCGTCGAGCAGCGGAGCCACGCCCTCGCCGGTGCGGGCGGAGACCTTGTAGACCTCCTCGGGCTTGCATCCCAGCAGCTCGCAGACCTCGTCGGTCACTAGCTCCACCTGGGCGGAGTCCATGTCTATCTTGTTGAGCACGGGGATTATCTCCAGCCCGTGGTCGATGGCCATGTAGAGGTTGGAGATGGTCTGCGCCTGGACGCCCTGGGTTGCGTCCACCACGAGCAGCGCCCCTTCGCACGAGGCGATCGAGCGGGAGACTTCGTAGGAGAAGTCCACGTGGCCCGGAGTGTCGATGAGGTTCAGCCTGTAGGTCTGGCCTCCGCGGTTGTAGAGCATCTGTATCGCGTGGCTCTTGATGGTGATGCCCTTCTCCTTCTCGAGGTCCATGTCGTCGAGGACCTGGTTCTCCATGTCGCGTTCGCTGAGCGTCCTGGTGAGTTCCAGCAGCCTGTCGGCAAGCGTGCTCTTGCCGTGGTCGATATGCGCTATTATGCAGAAGTTCCTGATGTCTTTCATAAGCAGGCACAAATATAAGTATTTTGCGTATATTTGCCCATCGTGCATCATTGCGCGACGAATCTGATATGGCAAATATTGAAGAACTCCAGAAGATTTCAACCCAGGTCCGCAGGGACATCCTCAGGATGGTCACGACAGCGAAATCCGGCCACCCCGGCGGCTCCCTCGGCATAGCCGACGTGATGACCGCCCTCTATTTCAGCGAGATGAGGCACGACCCCGGGACATGGACCAGGGAGGCCGCGGACCAGGACGTGTTCATCCTCTCCGCAGGACACCTCGCCCCCGTATATTATTCCGTACTCGCCCGCTCGGGCTATTTCCCGACCTCCGAACTCGGCACCCTGCGCAAGTTCGGCAGCAGGTTGCAGGGCCACCCTTCGGTGAGTGACGGCCTGCCCGGAGTCTTCAAGCCCTCCGGTTCGCTCGGGCAGGGGCTTTCGGTCGCGGCCGGCATGGCTCTCGGCAAGAAGTCCGACGGTTCCGACAAGCGCGTCTACTGCCTTTGCGGCGACGGCGAGAGCGAGGAGGGGCAGATATGGGAGGCTGCCATGTGGGCCTCGCACCTCGGGCTCGACAACCTCATAGCCTTCACCGACTGGAACGGCCTTCAGATCGACGGCCGCACGGAGGACATCACCGGCATCGGGGAGCTCAACGAGAAATGGGCCGCCTTCGGCTGGGACGTGATTGTGGCCTACGGACACGACTTCCGGAGCATACTCGACGCGTTCAAGCTCGCCCACAACGCCGACGGCCGTCCGAAGATGATACTCTTCCGCACGGAAATGGGCCACGGGGTGGACTTCATGGCCGGCGACAACGCCTGGCACGGCATGGCGCCCTCGGCGGAGCAGTGCGAGGCCGCATTGAAGCAGTTACCTGAAACCTTAGGAGATTATTAGCATGAAAAAGTATACGGATACGGGCAAGCGCGACACCCGCAGCGGTTTCGGAGAGGGCCTTCTGACCGCAGGCCGCGCCGACAGCAGAATCGTGGCCCTCGCGGCCGACCTTAAAGGCTCGGTGAAGATGGGAGCCTTCGCCAAGGAGTTCCCCGACAGGTTCTACCAGTGCGGCATAGCCGAAGCCAACATGGTCGGTGCGGCCGCGGGTCTCGCCATTGGAGGCAAGATACCCTTCATCGGCTCCTTCGCCGAATTCGTGACGGGACGCGTCTACGACCAGCTGCGCCAGGAGGTGGCCTACAGCCGGACCAACGTGAAGATTGCCTCCTCCCATGCGGGTATAACCCTCGGCGAGGACGGCGCCACGCACCAGACCATGGAGGACATCGCCCTTATGCGCGCCCTTCCCGGGATGACGGTGCTGGTCCCCTGCGATTTCAACCAGACGCGGAACGCCACCATCGCCGCGGCGCGCTTCGTCGGCCCGGTGTATCTGCGCTACGGCCGCCCGGCGATGCCCAATTTCACCGACCCCGACGAACCCTTCGAGATAGGGAAGATATATGTGCTCAACGAAGGCACGGACGTGAGCATCTTCGCCTGCGGACACCTCGTATGGGAGGCGCTCCGTGCCGCTGAAATCCTCGAGGCCGAGGGCATAAGCGCCGAAGTGCTCAACGTGGCCACTGTCAAGCCTCTCGACAATGCGGCGGTGACCGCTTCCGTGGCGAAGACAGGCTGCGCGGTGGTCGCCGAGGAGCACAACCATGCCGGCGGCCTCGGAGAAGCGGTTTCAGGCGTGCTCGCCGCATCCTGCCCCGCCCCCGTGGAGTTCGTCAACGGCGGCGACCGTTTCGGCAGATCCGGTTCTCCCGCGGAACTCATGCAGGCCTACGGCTTCACCGGCGAGCACATCGCCGAGATGGCCCGGAAAGCAATTGCGAGAAAGAAGTAGCATCGTCGTTTCACGCGCTGAAATGTCGCCTTCATGGCCCGAAAAGCCATGTTGGCGATATTTTATTTGGATATTCCCGGGCGGATTACAAATCACGCCGGAACATAAAAGCCGGCCGCCGGCGAAGGCTGACTGCTACAGACGAAAAAAAACTTAGGAGCAGTAAGTCCTACAAAATCGGCTCTGCAACGGCCTGTATGGCTGATTATCCGGAACGCATTGCTCCCAAGTCGCCGCAAAAACCCCGACTTGGGAGCGACATCCTTTCAGAACAGATTGTCAACCAACCTTTTATCCTCGCGCAATGCTTCCAGGTATTTTCTTTTGCCAGAACATTGCGGCACAATGCTTCCGGCAGACATGGCAATAGTGATTGCTGAGTAAAGGCAATTCGGCCGGATGGAAAATTAGCAGTGGCAGAGTCGATGTTCGGATGCAGTTAACATTACGGCACGGGGTCGTAGCCGCTGCCTCCCCAGGGGTTGCAGCGCAGGATGCGCTTGAGGCTCAGCCAGAAACCCTTGAAGGGGCCGTACTTGCGGAAGGCTTCCAGCGCGTACTGCGAGCAGGTGGGGGTGAAGCGGCAGGTGGGCGGCTTGAGAGGAGAGATGCAGAGCTGGTAGAACTTTATCAGCAGGATGAAGGGGAGCGCGAGCACGCGGCGCACGACGCTCCATATTCTTGCCGCGCCGCTCATTTTCCGGAATCGTTATGCGCCGCCGCCTCGTCCGGTTCCCCGGAAGGCTGCTCTGCGGCGGACCTTGCTCCGTCGGCGGAGGAAACCGCCCCGCGCTGTCTTGCGACCGCCTTGTCTATGCGGGTCAGCGCCGTCGCAACCTCGTCGCGCACCGTCGGCCAGTCGCCGACCTCTTTCGATGACCACGCCAGCAGGAAGTCCACGCCGTCGCAGCCCAGCAGACCTTTCTGCAGGCGGTACGCCTCGCGCATGCGGCGCTTGAGCAGGTTGCGCTTCACCGCGCGCTTGAAGAATTTCTTGGATACGGAGACCAGCATCCGGTTCGGAAGGCCTTCGCGGCAGAGAGCCTCCCCGGAATCCTCGTCGGAGCCCTCTTCCGCCGCATCGCGGTGCGTCCAGCAATAGCGCAGATGCCCGTAAACGCCCCATTTCCCCTCGGAGAACAGTCTGGAAATGTCCTTTTTGCCGCACAGCCTTTCAGCCTTGCGGAGGGTATGGGCCGCCGCGGTCTCCATCTATTTAAGGGATTCGAGGCAGATTTCGATGGCCTTTCCGGCAGAGGGGGCCTCGGGGGTGGGGGCCTTGAGGGCTATGCTGAGCCCGGCCTCCTCCATGGCGCCCACGACAGACCTGCCGAAAGAGATGAACCTGATGTCGCCCTGCTCGAAATCAGGGAAGCTTTCCTTGAGGGAGGCGACGTCGAAGGGGCTGTAGAGCACCACTATCCCGTAGGAGTGGATGTCCAGGCCGCTGATGTCCTGGGGCACGGCCTTCACGATGGTGCCGAGGGTGTAGTCCAGTCCCGCCTTGTCGAAGACTGCGGTGATGGGGCCGGAGTTGGAGCCGTCGGAGGCCGCGATCAGGAATTTCTCGCCCTTGTGCTTGGGGCCGATGAGCGCCACCACCGACTCGGGCGTGCCGGTGCCGTAGAAGATCTTGCGCTTGCGGTAGACTATGTGTTTCTGCAGGTACATGGCCACCGCCTCGGTGGTGCAGAAGTATTTCATGGTCTCGGGCACCTTGAAGCGCATCTCCTCGCAGAGCTTGAAATACGCGTCTATGGCGAGCCTCGACGAGAACACCACCGCGGTGTAGTCGGGCAGGTTTATCTTCTTTGCGCGGAATTCCTTGCCGCTGAGAGCCTCCATCACGAAGAAGGGGTGGAATTCCACCTCGGCGCCGAATTTTTCCTGCAGCATCTCAAACGGTGCCATGTTGGTCGGAGTATGCTGCGAAACGAGTACCTTCATAATACACTATAAAAAAACTGCGTATGCCGCCAGCGCGGCGGCCGGCAAAAGTTCAAGGCCGCAAAGATACAAAATAGTTGTCAAACCGGAAAAACCGGACGCCAGAATCTGTCCCGAGCGCAGCAGGGAGAGCAGGAAGAACAGGGCGGTTTCGGCGTAGAGGGTGATCCGGACCACCGTGTCCGAAGGCCGGAAGATGTAGAGCAGCCCCACCGTGAGCAGCATCAGCAGGGTCAGCAGGATGAAGTAGTTCCAGGGACTTCGCCTGACGGCGTCTGCGGCGGTGCCGCTGAGCCTTGGCAGGCGGATGAGCGCTGAGCAGACGGTGCGCAGCAGCAGGTAGGCGAGGAACACCCCCACGGTGGCGGGCGCGCTCCACTCTTCCGGAACCGCCGACCACAGCTCCGGGCGGAAGAGTCCGAAACGGTCGGCCAGCAGGCAGAAGGGGAGGATGGAGATCAGGGCGGCGGTGTTGCGCATCCGCACCACGCTCGTGTTGTATTCCAGCGAGACGCTGGCTCTCGGGCGGCTGAAGCAGTAGAGGAGCTCCGGCAGCAGCCTGAGCAGGTCGCGCAGGCCGGCTATTCCTATCAGCACCGCCGCGACCACGAGCACGCGGTTCAGCAGGAAGTCGTCCCAAAGCATAGCCTGCGCCGCTTCCTGCACGGGAACGGCGGACATTTCGAGCTTCCCCTGTATGAAAATGTCGGAAGGAGGCATTTCAGTTTCCGCGTGAGGCGTTGTAGCCCATCTCTCTGAGCAGAGCCGTGACCTTGTCGCGCAGGTCGCCCTGGACCGTGATCTCTCCGTCCTTCGCCGAACCTCCGACGCCGCACCTGGTCTTCAGGGTCTTGGCGAGCGCGGCGAGGTCGGCCGAGGTGCCGACGAACCCTTCCACGAGAGTGACCTGCTTCCCGGCCCTGTGGCGGCGGTCGATGCGCACGGTCAGCCTCTGCTTCTGCGGAGGCAGGGTCTCGGCCTCGGCTTCCTGCACTGTCTGATATTGGAAGTCTGGGTTGGTGGAGTAGACCACCCCGAGCCGTTTTTTCCAGTCCTGTTCTGCCATAATGGACATATTTTTGCAAAGATAAGGATTTTGATAGTATCTTTGCCCTCTATGAACAGGAACAAGTATTTGTTGATGCATCGCGCCGGCGCCCTGCTGGCCCTGGTGATATCCACTGTGACTTATCTGCTTACGATCGAACCCTCCGCCTCCTTCTGGGACTGCGGCGAGTTCATAGCATCGTCATACAAGCTTGAGGTGGGACACCCTCCCGGAAACCCGATGTTCCAGCTGATCGCGCGCATCTTCACCATCTTCGGCGACAACATGCACGCCGCGGTGCTCATCAACGCGATGAGCGCGCTCTGCTCGGGCCTCACGATATTCTTCCTGTATCTGACCATCGCATGGTTCGTGCGCCGCATCTTCAAGCCCGCGGCCGACGGCTCCTATTCAGCCGGCGTGGCATTGGCAATCTGCGGCTCCTCCCTCGTGGGCGCGCTCGCATACTGCTTCTCCGACACCTTCTGGTTCTCCGCGGTGGAAGGAGAGGTCTATGCGATGTCCTCGCTCGTGACGGCGATGGTGTTCTGGGCCATGACCATGTGGTACGACAGGGCCGACAGGCCCAATTCCAACAAGTGGATAGTGCTGATCGCGCTGATCATGGGCTTCAGCATAGGAATCCACCTGCTCAACCTGCTGATGATCCCGGCCATAGTGTTCGTCTACTACTACAGGCTCAGGGAGGACAGCCCCTACAGGTTCTGGGAACTCGTGAAGATATTCCTGGTCGGAGTGGTCATACTCGCCCTCGTGCTCTACGGAATCATCCCTCTGCTGCCCAAGCTCGCCGCCTACACCGATCTCCTGTTCGTCAACGTGTTCGGCCTGCCCTTCAACTCCGGAGCGGTGTTCTTCATGCTGCTGCTCTTCGGCCTGTGCTTCTGGGGCATATTCGTGACGCTCAAGAAAAAGAAGGCCTTCCTCAACACGGCCCTGCTCTGCTTCACTGCGATAGTCATCGGCTTCTCCGTGTTCAGCATCGACGTGATACGCTCCTGCGCCAAGACCCCGACCAACGAATACCAGCCCGACAACGCCTTCACCCTCGTGAGATACCTCTCCCGTGAGCAGTACGGCAGCGCGCCTCTGGTGTACGGCCAGTACTACGGAGCGCCCTACGAGCTCGAGACTTCGACCTACTGGGCCCCGCTCGACGGAAAGTACAAGAAAGTCGAGACGCCCATCAACGCCAGGTATCTGTCTTCCGGAAAGATGCTCTTCCCGAGGATGTGGCAGCCGAGCGACAACGGCCAGTACGAAGCCTTCTATGAAAACTACACCCATGGCAAGGGAAAGAACGTGCCCGGAGCCTCGGCCCTCAAGCCCACGATGGGCGCCAACCTCAGCTATTTCTTCGACTACCAGATGAACTGGATGTACTGGCGCTACTTCATGTGGAACTTCGTCGGCCGTCAGAACCAGATTCACGCCCCCTCGCCCGACGACATCTTCCACGGCAACTGGGAGAGCGGCATAAAGTTCATCGACGAATTCCGCCTGGGCGACCAGAGCGACGCCCCCGCGGTGCTTGCGCACGACAAGGGCAAGAACCACTATTTCTTCCTGCCGCTGCTGCTCGGCCTCATCGGCCTCTTCTTCCAGTTCGACAAGGACAAGCGCGGCTGCTGGCTGAACTTCCTCATGTTCTTCATGACCGGAATAGCCATAGTCCTCTACCTCAACCAGCCGCCCTATCAGGTGCGCGAGAGGGACTACGCATACGCGGGTTCGTTCTACTTCTTCAGCGTGTGGATAGGCATGGCCGTAGCCGGAATCTGGTCGCTGGTGCGCCGCTGGTCGAAGGGACGCGGACAGCTGGCTTCCGCCGTTGCCGTGACCGCCGTCTGCCTCTGCGTGCCCGTGCTCATGGGCGCTCAGAACTGGGATGACCACGACAGGTCGAACCGCCGCACCGCCGTCGAGATGGCCCGCAACTATCTCAACTCGGTGGGGGAGAACGGCATCCTGATCACCCACGGCGACAACGACACCTTCCCGCTCTGGTATGCCCAGGAGGTCGAGGAAGTCCGCACCGACGTGCGTATCTGCAACACCTCGCTGCTCGGAACCGACTGGCACATCGACCAGATGAAGTGGGCGGTCAACGAGTCGGCGCCGCTCCCGCTCACGGTGCCCCATGAGCAGTATCTCTACGGCACCAACGAGTTCATTCCCATACTCGACATGCGCGACGAGGTAATGAGCATCGACGACGTGATGACGCTCTTCAAGCATCCCGACGTCAAGGCCTCGCTGAGCGACGGAACGAAGGTGGACTACATCGCCTCGCGCCGCATTTCGGTGCCGGTGAACAAGGAGAACGTGATAAAGGCAGGCATCGTCGACGCCAGGTTCGCCGACCAGATACCCGACTCCATAGTGCTCAGCATGTCCCAGGACAAGAACTTCGTCACCAAAGCCGAGCTCTTCGTGCTCGACCTGCTCTCCAACTACGAGTGGGACAGGCCGATCAACGTGCTCAGCATGGGTGGCGACCTGAACATAGGCATCAAGGAGTATCTCGAATACCAGGGCTACTCATTCAAGCTCGTGCCCATCAAGAACAAGACGACCACCTCGAGGGCCGGCTTCGTGGACACCGACGAGCTGTACCGCCTGATGACCGAAGTCTACAGCTGGGACGCCGTGGCCGCCGACGACTATTTCATCGACTACCAGAACATGTACACCCACCTGGGAGTGATTTCGATAAGGAATCTCTTCACGACCTGCGCCGACGCCTTCCACAGGGCCGGCGAGGACGACAGGGCGCTGGAGATGCTCGACCGCTGCGAGGAGATAATGAAGAACTACCCTCTGGAGGCGGTGCCTCTCGGGTTCTCCGGCAACGACGTGATGGTGGTGGACATGGTGGGTCTGTACTACGAGCTCGGAGCTGCCGACAAGGCTCTCGCTCTGGCTTCCGAGATGGGGGCCGAGCTGCTCGAAAGCCTGAGGTTCTACGCCAGGTTCTACGACTGGGCGCCCGACGAGGTCGACATAATCGGAAGTCTGGTGTACCTGCTGGCCGACGAAATGACCAAGGGCGGCGACGCCGAGCAGGCGAAACAGCTGACCGACGGCCTGCTTGAGATACTTGACGCGACGGTCCAGGCCTACAAGTCTCAGGGCTGACGCTCGGCGCGCACGACTATTGAGAGCGGGAGAGCTTTGCCGAAACTGTCGATCAGGGCGAGCTCCCCGCTTTCCGTCTTCAGGCCGCCGCTCCTGAAGGCCTGGCGCACCAGGGTCTCGCCGAGCAGGGCGGAATAGCCGTTGGAATAGAGATTGAGCACCACGAAGGAGCGCTCCGGGCGCAGTATCGAGTCGACCGTCCTGAGCATCTCGAACAGACATTCGTCGAGCTTCCATTTCTCGCCGTCGGGACCGTGTCCGTAGGCCGGAGGGTCAAGGATGATTCCGTCGTAGAGGTTGCCGCGGCGGGCCTCCCTCCTTGCGAACTTCATCGCGTCCTCCACCACCCAGCGGATGCCGTCGAGGCCGGAATTCTCCATGTTGCCGCGGGCCCAGGTGACCACCTGCCTCACCGAGTCGAGATGGGTGACATCAGCGCCAGCCGCCCTTGCGGCCAGCGAGGCCGCGCCGGTGTAGGCGAAGAGGTTGAGCACCCTGGGCGTGCGTCCTCCTGTGGCGAACTCCCGGGTCTTCGAGTAGATGTATTCCCAGTTGGGGGCCTGCTCCGGGAAGACTCCCACATGCTTGAACGAGGTCATGCCGAGCCGCAGCTTCATCTCCAGGCCCTGCGGGCTGCGGTAGTCCAGATACCACTGCTCGTCCATCTTCCTGAGCTGTCTCCAGGTGCCGCTGTCCTCCTTCCCGGCCCTTCCGAAGCCCGCTCCGGGCACGAATTCGGTGTGGGCGCGCCTCTTCCATTCACTTTCGGGCAGGCTCTTGTCCCAGAGCGCCTTCGGCTCCGGGCGTGCAAGCACGTAGCCGCCGAAGCGCTCGAGCTTCTCTCCGGCCCCGCTGTCGAGCAGTTCGTAGTCCTTCCAATATTTTCCGGGATATTCTATCATGTCGGTCCTGAAGTTTGTCAGCGCCAAAATTAGAAAAATTTTTATAATTCGATAAAATACTGAACAACTTATGAAAAAATGTTAACTTTGTATGATTTGAAATGATTAAACCTTAATATAACACTATGCAGCAACACATCGACTCTTACGATTTCAATGGCAAGAAGGCCATTGTGCGTGTGGATTTCAACGTTCCTCTCAACGACAAGTTTGAAATCACCGATGACACCCGCATCCGTGCGGCCATCCCCACCCTCAAGAAGGTTCTTGCAGGCGGCGGAGCGCTCATCATCATGTCTCACCTCGGACGCCCCAAGAAGGTTGAGGACAAGTTCTCCCTCAGGCATATCGTGGACCATGTGTCCGAGTGCCTCGGCGTTCCCGTGAAGTTCGCCCCCGACTGCCAGAAGGCCCAGGCCGAAGTTGCGGCCCTCAAGCCCGGCGAGGCTCTCCTGCTCGAGAACCTCCGCTTCTACGCCGAGGAGGAGGGCAAGCCCCGCGGACTTGCCGACGATGCCACAGAAGAGGAGAAGAAGGCTGCCAAGGCCGCAGTGAAGGAGAGCCAGAAGGAGTTCGTGAAGACCCTGGCATCCTACGCCGACTGCTATATCAACGACGCTTTCGGAACCGCTCACCGCGCACATGCGTCCACCGCGCTGATCGCGAAGTACTTCCCCAACGACAAGATGTTCGGCTACCTGATGGAGGGCGAGATCAAGGCCATCGACAACGTGCTCAAGAACGCCCAGCACCCCTTCACCGCGATCATCGGAGGCGCGAAGGTGTCTTCCAAGCTCGCAGTGCTCGAGAACATGCTCGACAAGGTTGACAACCTCATCATCTGCGGCGGAATGGGCTACACCTTCATCAAGGCCGAGGGCGGAAAGATAGGCAACTCCCTCCACGAGGACGACCTCATCCCCCAGGCCCAGGAAATCATGGCGAAGGCCAAGGAGAAGGGAGTGACCATCTCGCTTTCTGTCCAGACCCGCGTCGCCGACGATTTCAACAACGACGCCAACGTGCAGATCGTGCCTTCTCACGAGATTCCCGACGGATGGGAGGGAATGGACGCAGGCCCCAAGTCTCTCGAGAACTGGAGGAACATCATCCTGTCTTCCAAGACCATCCTCTGGAACGGCCCCGTGGGCGTGTTCGAGATGCCTAATTTCGCCAAGGGAACCCTCCAGATCGCCGAGGACCTCGCTGAGGCAACCGCCAAGGGAGCCTACACCCTCGTCGGAGGCGGCGACTCCGTGGCCGCTGTCACCCAGATGGGCTATGCCGACAAGGTAAGCTACGTTTCCACCGGCGGCGGCGCCATGCTCGAGGCTCTCGAGGGCAAGGAACTTCCCGGCATCGCCGCTATCCGCGAGTAGTCGGCGCATTCCTTTGATTGAAGGCCGCAGCGTCTTCGAACAGGCTCTTCCGCCTGCGAGAAGATGGCTGCGGCCTTCAGCTTTTTCTGCAGCGGCAGTTGCCGAAGCCGGTTTTTTTTTATCTTTGCAGATTGTAAATAAACTGCATGCAGATGTTGTCATTGCTCGCCATACATTGGAACGTCGATCCGATGCTGCTGCACATCGGAGGTTTTCAGCTGAGGTGGTACTCCGTGCTGTTCGCCTCCGGCTTCGTGATCGGCTGGTTCCTTTTCAAATGGTTCTTCAAGCGCGAGAAGGTCGACCTCGGACTGATGGACTCCCTGCTCGTGACCCTGATAGTCGCGACCATAGTGGGTGCCCGTCTCGGACACTGCCTCTTCTATCAGCCGGACTACTATCTCGGCTCGTGGAAGGGCTTCTGGGAGATTTTCATGCCCTGGAAGGGCGGGCTTGCAAGCCACGGCGGCGCCATAGCGCTGCTGTTGGCAATGTGGTGGTTCGCCAGGCACTACGGCCGCAGGAACGACTTCGACTTTCTCTGGATACTCGACAGGCTGTGCATCGCGGTGGCCTTCGCCGGCTGCATGATCAGGCTTGGAAATCTTTTCAATTCCGAGATATACGGCGACGTGACCTCCCTTCCGTGGGGTTTCATATTCGACCGCAACGGCGAGACCGAGCCAAAGCACCCCACGCAGATCTACGAGGCGCTGTCGTACCTGATACTGGGCCTGATTCTCGTGTGGGTCTACAAGTACAGGCTCGACAAGGTCTACAGGGGCTTCTTCATCGGCTTCTTCTTCGTGGTGTGCTTCGGAATGAGGTTTCTGATAGAGTTCATCAAGGAGCCGCAGGTCGGATTCGAGGAGAACATGGTGCTGAACATGGGCCAGCTGCTCTCGATTCCCTTCGTGCTGCTCGGAGTCGCCCTGCTGATATATTCCTATGTGCGCAGGGAGCCGGCGGAGATTGTCCATCCCGTCAGGGCGCATTCGGTCAGGAAATAAACCCCGTCCGTGACATTTTGACCCGGACTGCCGAAAAATTTGTCCGCCGGCAGTCGCGGGTGTGACTTTCGCCGCATTTGGTATAATTTTTGCTAATTGTAGCGACCGATATTTTGATAGTGTATGAATAGAAAAGCAATTTTGTTGGTTGCTGCCGCGCTCTTCGGAGGCCTACATGCACAGGCCCAGGAAACCGTACCGCAGCAGGACACAAGCACAGCGCCGAAGTTGATCAATCTGGAACAGGCGCTTCAGATCGCACTCAGCGAGAACGCATCCGTCAAGGTGGCGGACATGGAAATCGAAAGAACAGGCTACGCCAGAAAGGGCACCTATGCCTCCCTTTTCCCCAAGATCGACGGCAACGCCTCCTATCAGAGAACCATTGAGAAGCAGGTGATGTACATGGACTTCGACATGGGCTCCATAGGCGGCGGCTCTTCGTCTGAAGGCGACGGCTCCGCTTCCGGCGCTGAATCTGCTCCCGCGACCTCGAACAACGGAATCGAGGTGGGACGCTGGAACACCTGGTCTGCCGGAATCTCCGCTTCGATGCCCCTGGTCAACGCCCAGCTCTGGAAGAGCCTGAAGATCTCCGACCAGGACGTGGAACTCGCGGTGGAGGCCGCAAGGAGCTCCCGTCTCGAAATGGTCAACCAGGTGAAGCAGGCCTATTTCGCCTGCCTGCTCGCCAAGGAGGCCTTCGAGGTCTACAAGTCGGTCTACGAGAACGCTCTCGAGAACTACAAGCTCGTGGAGATGAAGTACAACGCGCGCAAGGCGTCCGAACTTGAGCTCACCAGGGCCAAGACCACCCTCGCCAACGCCGTTCCCGACGTCTACAATGCCGAAAGTTCAGTAATCCTCTCTCTGTGGCAGCTCAAGGCTGTGATGGGAGTTGACCTCGACGAGAACATCGACGTGTCCGAGAAGCTCGGCGACTACGCCAACCGCATGCTCGGCGACATGGCCGATTCGGCAAGCGACTCCCTCTCGCTCGAGAACAACAGCACGATGAGGCAGCTCGCCATCCAGGCCGAGCAGCTCGCCAACACCATCAAGATGCAGCAGTTTGCGAACATCCCCACGCTCTCACTTTCATTCGCGTACAACTTCAACGCGATGACCAACGACTTCAAGTTCAGCGAGTACCGCTGGTCTCCGTATTCATACGTCGGGCTGACCCTGCAGATCCCCATCTTCGCGGGCGGACAGAGGCACAACGCCATACGCCAGGCCAAGGTGCAGGCTGCCGAACTGGACGTGCAGAGGGCGGACACCGAGCGCCAGCTGAGAATATCCATCAGGCAGAATCTCAACCAGATGGAGACCGCCATGAAGAGCTACGGCGCCTCCCTCACCGCGCTTGAGTCGGCCGAGAAGGCCTACAACATCACCGCGAAGTCCTACGAGGTGGGAAGCAGCACGCTGACCGACCTCAACGACGCCCAGCTCGCGTACACCCAGTCGCAGCTCGCGGTCTCACAGGCGATATACGATTTCGTGATAGCCAAGTCCAGCCTTGAGAGCACCATCGGTGCCGACTTCATCGACGGCGAAGGCAATGTTCAACTGAATAATACTTATGATAATGAATAGAAGGTTAATGTTAGCAGGGGGCATGCTGGCCCTCGTACTGACCGGCTGTGCCGGAAACAAGGGCGACGAACAGGAAGCAGTAGTCGCACAGGAGGCCCACAAGGTCACCGTGACCGTGACTTCGAAGCAGGTTGTGCCTCAGACAGGAGTGTATTCTTCGACCGTACAGGCGAACGTGGTCAACAACATCGCCTCGCAGGCTGCTGGACGTATACGCAAGCTGAACGTTGAGGTTGGCGATTTCGTCGAGCAGGGACAGATTCTGGCCGAGATGGACCAGGCCCAGCTTGACCAGGCAGCCCTCACTCTCAAGAATAACGAGACCGAGCTCGAGCGTCTCAAGGCTCTCTACGACGAGGGCGGAGTCTCACAGTCTGACTACGAGACCGCGGAGCTCAGCTACAACGTGTCCAAGAGCACCTACGACAATCTTCTCGAGAACACCATACTCCGCGCGCCCGTCAGCGGCGTGATCACCGCCCGCAACTACGACAGCGGTGACATGTATGCGATGTCATCTCCCATCTACACCCTCCAGCAGATCACTCCCGTGAAGCTGCTCGTGCCGATTTCCGAGATGGACTACACCAAGGTCAAGCAGGGCGACAAGGTCAGCCTGACCGTGGACGCCATCCCCGGAAGGACCTTCAGCGGTTCCGTGGTCAGGGTGTATCCCGTGATCGACCCCAGCTCCCACACCTTCAACGTGGAGGTTCATGTGGCCAACACCGACAGGGTCATCCGTCCCGGCATGTACGCCCGCGTGACCGTGACCTTCGGCCACAACAACAGCGTGGTGCTGCCTGACACCGCCGTGCTCAAGCAGCAGGGTTCAGGCGTGCGCACCGTGTTCGTGCTTGGCAGCGACAACACCGTGGAGGCCAGGATAGTCACCATCGGCCTGCACTTCGACGGCAATTATGAGATTCTTTCAGGCCTTGAGGAAGGCGAGACCGTGGTCGTGACCGGCAACTCCAGCCTGAACGAGGGCGATAAAGTGGAGGTAGTAGAATGAGTATAATACGTTCGGCGGTCAACAAGCCGGTAACCACGACCCTTGTCTTCATCGCGTTCGCGATCCTGGGAGTCTTCTCCCTCGTGAGGACATCGATCGCCCAGTTCCCGGAGTTTGACTCAAATGTGCTGATGGTCATGTCTTCGTATCCCGGAGCCAACGCCCAGGATATCGAGACCAACCTTACGAAGGTGCTGGAGAACGCCCTCAACGGCGTGGAAGACCTCAAGGACCTTACTTCCCAGTCAAAGGAGAACATCTCCATGCTGACTCTCGAGTTCGAGTACGGCGTCGACATCGAAGAGGCGACGAACAACGTGCGCGACAAATTGGACATGGTCAATTCGAGCCTGCCCGACGGCGCTACCATGCCCGTGATCTTCAAGTTCAGCGCCGACGACATGCCTGTCATGATGCTCTCCGCAACCGCGGACGTGAGCCTCGCGGGCCTCGACAAGATACTTGATGACAAGGTCACCACTCCTCTCGCCCGTGTGAACGGAGTAGGTACCGTGTCGGTTGCGGGCGCCCCCACCCGCGAGATCCAGGTCTACTGCGATCCCAACAAGCTGGAGGCATACGGACTCAGCATCAGCGGAATCTCATCCGTGATTTCGTCCGAGAACAAGAACCTTCCTTCCGGCTACATCGACATAGGTTCCGAGACCTACACCCTGCGCGTGCAGAAGGAGTTCGAAGATCCTTCCGAACTGCTTGACATCGTCGTCGGCACCGTCGACGGCAGGGCCATCTACCTCAGGGACGTGGCCACGGTCAACGACGGACAGGAGGAGCGCGAGCAGGAGTCTTACACCAACGGCGAGCGTTCGGCCCGAATCATCATCCAGAAGCAGTCCGGCGCCAACACCGTGAACGTGATCAACGGAGTCAAGGAGCGCCTCGCCGAAATCGAGGAGACCCTGCCTTCCGACATCGAGATAACCACCGTCTACGACGGTTCCACCGAGATCATCGACTCCATCAACACCCTCGTGGAGACCATCATCATCACGTTCATCATCGTGGCGCTCGTGGTGTTCGTCTTCCTGGGCAACTGGAAGTCGACGTTCATAATCATACTTTCCATCCCTCTGGCCCTGCTGGCTTCGCTGATCTATCTGTTCGCGACGGGCAACACGCTGAACATCATCTCGATGTCCGCGCTCTCCATCGCGATCGGAATGGTGGTCGACGACTCCATCGTGGTGCTGGAGAACATCACGACGCACATGTCGCGAGGCGAGAAGCCGAAGGAGGCCGCCGTCCACGGAACTTCCGAGGTGGGCATCTCCGTAATGGCCTCCACCCTCACGATGCTCTGCGTGTTCCTGCCCCTGACCATGATCAGCGGCATGGCCGGAATCATGTTCCAGCAGCTCGGATGGATAGTCAGCATCATCATGATAATCTCCGTGGCCGCGGCGCTTACCTTCGTGCCCATGCTCTGCTCTCGCTGGCTCAAGGTTGACGTCAAGCACGGAAAGGCATACAACCTGATCTTCGTCCCCATCAACCGCTTCCTCGACTGGATTTCAAGGGGCTACGCCCATGTGATCCACTGGTGTACCAAGCGCAGGAGGGTGACCATCCTGACCTTCGCCGGCGTGTTCGTGATCGCGATGGTGATCTTCATCCCGAGACTCACCACCGAGTACTTCCCGCACTCCGACTCTGACCGTATCTCCGCAACCATCGAGCTGCCCATGGGAACGGCCCAGGAGGTGACCGCCGACTTCGCAAAGCGCATCAACGACGACATCGTGGCCGCGGTTCCCGAGGCCGAGATCATCAACTACACCTTCGGACAGGCCGATTCCGACAACACCTTCGCGAGCATGCAGTCCAACGGTACCCAGCTCATATCCTTCACCATCAACATCGGATCGAGCGGCGACCGTGACCGCACTTCGGCCCAGATAGCCGACGTCGTCAGAGGTGTGATCGGAGAGTATCCCGAAGTCCGCAGGGCCACAGTATCCGAAGGCGGCGGCGGAATGGGCGGAGCGTCCACCGTGGACGTGGAGGTCTACGGCTACGACTTCGACGAGACCGACCGCATCGCGCGCGCCCTCCAGGAGAAGATGCTCGAGAGCCCCATGTACACTCAGGTGACCCTGAGCCGCGACGAGTACTCTCCCGAGCTCCAGATGGACTTCGACCGTACCAAGCTCGCGCTCAACGGACTCAACTCCACCACCGCGGGAGCCGCGTTCAGCGCCGCGATGAGCGGTTCGCTGAGCTCCTACTACCGCGAGGACGGTGATGAATACGACATCCGCGTGCGCTACTCACCCGAGTACCGTACAAGAATCGAGGACCTCGAGAACATAATGGTGACCAACGGCTTCGGACAGCAGGTGAGGATGAAGGACCTCGGCAACGTGGTCGAGACCCTCGTGCCTCCCACCATCGAGCGTAAGGACCGTGAGCGTCTGGTTACCGTGAGCGGTATCGTGGCCGACGGAGCCGCGCTGAGCGAGGCCGTGGCCACCGCCCAGAAGGCCATCGACGCGACCGACATCCCCACGGAGCTTTCGGTTGTGATCGCCGGTGACTACGAGGACCAGCAGGACATGTTCGGCGACCTGCTCGTGCTGATGGTGCTGATGATCGTCCTGGTCTACATGGTGATGGCTTCGCAGTTCGAGGCTCTCATGGCACCTTTCGTGATCATGTTCTCGCTGCCGTTCGCGCTCGTCGGAGTGTTCCTCGGCCTGGAGCTTTCAGGCGAGGCGCTCGGAGTCATGGCCCTCATCGGTATCATCATGCTGATCGGTATCGTGGTGAAGAACGGTATCGTGCTCATCGACTACACGATACTCTGCCGCGAGAGGGGAATGAACATCCGCGACGCGTCCACGACAGCCGCCCGCAGCCGTCTGCGTCCTATCCTCATGACCACGCTGACCACCGTGCTCGGTATGCTGCCTCTGGCCATCAGCCAGGGCGAGGGCGCCGAGATGTGGAGACCTCTGGGTATCACGGTCTGCTGGGGTCTGTCGATATCGACCCTCATCACCCTCGTGCTGATTCCTACGCTTTACTGCTCACTCTCATATAGAATGGAAAGGAGGAAAAAGAAATGAAAGCAATGTTCATAGCATATAACCAGGCGTACAACGAGGAAATCGTGGAGGCGCTGAAGGAGCTCGGCCAGAAGGGCTTCACCCGCTGGCAGAACGTGGAGGGACGCGGCCACTTCAACGGCCAGCCCAGGCTCGGAAGCCACGCCTGGCCCGAGATGAACCAGGGAGTCCTCGCGGTGATGCCCGACGACAAGGTGCAGCCGGTGCTCGCGGTGCTCAAGGCCAAGGACGAGGCCGCGCCGGACCTGGGACTCCGGGCGTTCGTCTGGAATGTTGAATCTTATTATTAATTTGCTAACTTTGTATCCGCCGAGCCGCAGTGGCCCGGCGGATATTTTTTAACATCAAGTTACTATGGCAAAAGTTATAAACGATTCGAACATCGCCGAGATACTGGCTTCGAAGGAGCCTGTCCTCATAGATTTCTGGGCTACCTGGTGCGGCCCCTGCAGGGTGCTCGCCCCCACCGTGGACGAGATAGCCGAGGAGTTCGAAGGACGTGCCGTGGTCGCCAAATGCAACGTTGACGACTGCGAGGACATCTCTATGAAGTACGGCATCCGCAACATCCCCACTCTGCTCTACTTCAAGGGAGGCGAGCTGGTGGACAGAACCGTGGGTGTCGTGTCCAAGCAAGACATTGCGGACAGACTTACCAAATTAATTTAACTTATCAGAAGTCATGAAAAAAGCTATCATCGCGATTGCGGCCCTCTTCATCGCATTCACCTCAGCCAACGCGCAGTTCGGCGTCGTAGCCGGACTCACATCGTCCTCCACCAATCTTGAGTCCGCCATCGCGGATGTCAAGAACGTGAACATGTACCACGTGGGCGTCACCTACAAGATAGGAATCGGCAACATGCTCGCCGTGCAGCCCGCCCTGATCTACAACGTCAAGGGCTCCCAGGTTGGCGACATCGCCGGAATCGACGACGTCAACGTTGACTTCAAGACCGGTTATCTCGAGCTTCCCGTGCAGGTTCAGCTCGGCTTCGGAGTAGGGAGCCTCGCCCGTGTCTACGGCTTCGCGGAGCCTTTCATAGGCTATGCCATCACCAACAAGACCAAGTTCGGTGATGTTGTGGACAAGGGATTTGACAATCTCGCCCGGAAGTTCGAATACGGAGTCGGACTCGGTGCTGGAGTGGAACTTTTCAGGCATCTCCAGGTGTCCGTGAAGTATTTCTGGAACCTCGGCGACGTCTACGGAGCTGACATCAAGATCGGCGACGTGGCTGCGGACGTAGCTTCCAGCAAGTGCAACGGAATCGCGGCGTCAGTGGCTTTCCTGTTCTAAAAGAATTATGACGGACAAGAAGGCAGTAATTTTCTGCTCGTCGCACGATCTGGAACAAAAGTACATTCAGGCTGCACGGACGATTGTCCGTGCGGCTTGTTTGGCTGGATATGACATAGTGTCCGGAGGCACGGTCAAGGGCCTCATGGGCCATGTCTGCGACGAGGCCGCGCAGTGCGGCGCGGAGGTCATAGGGGTGATTCCCCGTTTCATGAAGGGGCTGGAGCATCCGGCTCTCACCGAATGCGTCTGGACCGACACCATGTCGCAACGCAAGGACGGCATGCGTGAAGGCACGAGCCTCGCCATAGCCCTCCCGGGAGGGATAGGCACTCTCGACGAACTGGCAGAAACCTACTGTCTCGCCAAGATGGGCCTCTACGGGGGCAGGGTCGTCGCCTACAACATGGAAGGCTTCTACGACCCCCTGAAGGAGCAGCTGAAGACCTTCGTGGACAGAGGATTCCTCTATGAGGACTCTCTCCGGCTGATCTCTTTCCCCGAAACCATGGAGGAACTGAAGGCCCTGTTGTGAGCATGGAGCAGGTAAAGGAATATCTCGGAGGCGACTGGACGAGGCTCGACGAAGTGATACGTTCGAGTCTCAGCACTGACGTGAAGTTGCTGGAGACCATCAACGCCAGCATTCTCTCCACCTCGGGCAAACGTCTGCGTCCGATGATATGCCTGCTCGTGGCCAAGGCTCTGGGCACTCTCAACTCCGACAGCCTGCGCTATGCTGCCGCCTGCGAACTGCTGCACAACGCGACCCTCATGCACGACGACGTGGCCGACGCGAGTCCGGAGCGCCGCGGCCGCCCTACGGTCAGCGCGCTTTTCGGCTCCACCGCCGCTGTGCTGCTGGGCGATTTCTGGCTTTCCAGGGCCGTCGAGCTGATCATGGGCGCCGAGACACACGAGAAGGTCGCACCCATGTTCTCCAAGACTCTCACCGACCTTGCCGAGGGGGAGATGCTCCAGATGGAGAAGGCGGCTTCGGCAGATACCGACGAAGAGGCGTACTACCGCATAATCCACAACAAGACCGCGTCGCTGTTCGAGACCGCCGGCATGTCCGGTGCGGAGTCGGCAGGCGCCGACGGCCAGTGCTTCGAGGCGGCCAGGGAGTTCGCCTCCGATTTCGGCATGGCCTTCCAGATAAAGGACGACATCCTGGACTATGCGGGGGACTCCAAGCTCGGCAAGCCTCTCGGCATGGACATCAGCGAACAGAAGATAACTCTCCCTCTGCTCGGAGCCCTGCGCGCTTCAGACCGCGAGCAGGAGATACGCGAGAAGATACGGGACATCCACGTGCACCCCGAATATTGCGGGGAGATACACGCATTCGTGCTGGAGAACGGCGGCGTCGAATATGCGGCGGCCAGGCTCGACGAGTATATAGTCAGGGCCTGCAGGGCCCTGGAAGTGCTGCCGGACTCTCCTGCCAGAAGGCATCTTGCGGACATCGCGCACTACAACGCATTCAGACAGATATGAGGTTCGCCGACCTGAAGGGAAACGATGCGCTGAAGCGCGTGCTTCCGGAGATGGTGGATTCCGGCCGCGTCCCGCATGCCATAATGTTCAGCGAAGACGACGGCGGCGGAGCGTTCGCGCTCAGCGTCGCGTTCCTCCAGTACCTCTACTGCCAGAACCGCAGGGACGGTGACTCCTGCGGGGAGTGCCCGTCCTGCAACAGGATATCCAAGTTCATCCATCTGGACGTGCATCCGGTCTTTCCCGCGTCGGCCTCGAAGCCGTCGTTCAACTTCCTGCCGGAATTCCGCGCGCTGGCGACCTCCGACCCGTATTTCCGGGAGGCTGACCTGAACGCTGCCCTCAAGGTCGACGGAAAGAACACCTCGATCACCGTGGCCGACTCCAAGCATCTGCTCGAAGCGCTCTCGATGACCGCGCTCGAGGGAGGCTACCGCTCGGTGCTGATCTACCTGCCGGAGAAGATGAACGCCGAGGCGGCCAACAAACTGCTGAAACTCATAGAGGAACCGCCCGCCCGCACGCAGTTCCTGCTTATCACCCACAACCCTGAGAAGGTGCTTCCCACCATAGCTTCGCGCTGCCAGCACATCAGGGTGCATTCCGACGGGCGCCGCAGCCAGACTGCGGATTCCGGGGACGCCGCGCTGTTTTTTGAACTTATGGACGCCCTCGTGTCGAAGAATTTGCTATCTTGTCTGGAAACGGGCGAGAAGATAGCCGCACTTCCGTCCCGGGAAAGCGTGAAGGCTTTCTGCAGATATGCGGCAGAGAACATACGGCATATCTTCCTGCGCCAGCAGGGGCTCGGCCGTCTCCTGAGCGAAGCGGAGGCGGACGGAGGGTGTGACACCGACGTTCAGGCGCGTCTTGACCGGTATGCGGCGTCGCTCGCGGGCACTTTTCCCCGCAAGGCGCTCGCGGTGCTCGACAAGATGCTGTCGCTGGTCGACAGAAACGTGAACCTGAAGCTCGCGGCCACCGATATGGTCGACAGGCTATATAATTTGTTATGAGCAGAGAATCAATTCAATATGATTGTTTCAGGGGCTGCGTCGTGACCCACGACGAAGCCACCGGGCAGACTTCGTGCTCCTATCGCGCCGGCTGCTGCAAGATGGGGGCGAGGGACTGGCTCAAGGACGCCAGGGACGGCAGTTTTCCCGGAATCTACGAAGTGCGTTTCAAGAATACGCGCAAGGGTTTCTATGTCAATGATTCGGCACAGAACATCCGCATCGGCGACCTCGTGGTGGTCGAGGCGGCGACCGGGCTCGACCTGGGCATAGTGACTCTCGAGGGGCCCTCGGTGGGTCGTCAGATGAAATGTCGTGGCGTGGACCCGGAGACCGCCACCTTCAGGAAAATATACCGCAAGGCCCGTCAGACCGACATCGAGAAGTGGCAGGAGGCCATAGCCCGCGAGCAGGACACGATGATCCGCGCCCGCAAGATCGCCGCGATGATGGGGCTCGAGATGAAGATAGGCGACGTGGAGTTCCAGGGCGACGGCTCCAAGGCCATATTCTACTATATCGCCGACGGCAGGGTCGATTTCCGCCAGCTCATCAAGGCCTACGCAGAGGAATTCCGCATCCGCATCGAGATGAAGCAGATCGGCGCGAGGCAGGAGGCGGGGCTCATAGGCGGCCTCGGAGTCTGCGGCCGCGAGCTCTGCTGCTCCAACTACATCTCATCCTTCCAGAGCATCTCGACTTCCGCCGCACGCTGCCAGGACCTTTCGCTCAATCCTCTGAAACTTGCCGGGCAGTGCGGCAAGCTCAAGTGCTGCCTCAACTACGAAGTCCCCGTCTACCTCGACGCCCTCTCCCGCATACCCAAGGTGAACGGGCCGCTGGAGTTCGAGGACGGACCGGCCTACCTCCGCAAGACCGACATCCTACGCGAGACCATGTATTTCTCCTACGAGAAATCTTCCGACGCGACCCTCTTCCCCCTCAGCGCCGAGGAGGTCAGGGAGATCATCGAGATGAACCGCGACGGCGAGAAGGCTGAATCGCTGAGACCCGAGCCGGTGCAGCGTACGCCGGAGTTCGTCTCCGCGGTCGGCGACGACAGCATCAGCCGCTTCGACAGCCCCAGGCGCAGGAAGAAATCCCAGAACCGCAGGGGCGGAGGACGCTCGCGCAAGCCGGGGGCGAGAAACGGAGGCCGTCCGGCGCCGAAGAATGGCGAGAAGTAGGTCCATATCCTTTCTGCCGGCGCTGTTTGCCGCCGTGCTGCTGTCGGGCTGCTCAAGGCCGCTTTCGACGGAGATTTTCGTGCGCAGCGACCGCGCCGAGTCGGGGGTCTACATTTTCGACCTGGAGCTCAGGGATTCGTCGGCGGTCTATGACTTCTGGTTCTACAGCCGCACCCTCGGTCCCGAACTGACGGGCCTTCCGCTCAACGTGCAGTGGCTGGCTCCTTCCGGAAAGCGTTTCTCCGAGACCGTCTACATGAAGTCGGTGGACGCGGACGGGGAGCGGGAGCTCTACCGCAGCGGGGTTGTCCCGGCGGAGGGCGGTACGTGGCGGCTCAGCGTGAGACCTCTGGGCGTCGACGAGGATTTCTGCGGTCTCGGGGTAATATGCAAGGAACGACATGGGACACGATAAGCTCAGGAAATTTGCCGAAAACGAGACTTTCAGCTGCCTGCTGCAGCCTTCTTCGAAGGAGCTGCTCGCCGACGGCTACGCCAATCTGCATGACCACGAGATCAAGGGGCGCTGGAGGGAGCGCATGTTTCCGCATTCCCAGGCGCCGGCCGACGGCGGAATCGTGCTGGAGCTCGGCTGCGGCAAGGGTGAGTATACCATAGACCTCGCGCTGCGCGACCCCTCCCGGAATTATGTCGGGGTGGACATCAAGGGGGCGAGGCTCTGGAAGGGGGCGAAGTACGCCACGCAGCACAGCCTGCCCAACGTCGCCTTCCTGCGGACCCGTGTGGAGTTCATCTCGGCCTTCTTCGCTCCCGGCGAGGTCTCTGAAATATGGCTGACCTTCTCGGACCCCCAGTTCCGCAGCGAGAACTCCAGGCTGAGCTCTCCCGTTTTCCTTGAGCGCTACCGCTCCTTCCTGAGGCCGGGAGGGCTGGTGCATCTGAAGACTGACTCGCGCTTCCTGCACGAGTACACGAAGGCTGTCTGCAAGGTCAACGGGCTGGAGGTGACGGCCTGCACCGCGGACCTGTACGGTGCAGCTCGTGTAGCGGCAGATTCTCGTGTAGCGGCAGGTTTCAAATCTGCCGCTACGGCAACAACGGCAATGACCGAGGCGACGGCGGTGCAGACTTTCTACGAGAAGATGTTCCTGGAGCAGGGGTACCCCATCACCTACATGGCCTTCCGGCTCGACCACGACGGCCCTTTCGTCGCGCCGCGCGACCCCGAAGACTTCGATTCGGACCATTGGCGCTCCGTCGAAGGCCCGAGGGTGCTCTTCGGCCGCGACACGGCCGAGACCAGGCGTCAGAAACTCAAGAAATAGCCTTAGCGGACTTCGGTCCAGTGGATTCTGACTCCGCTGCGCTCCATGCCGCGGAACCAGGTCATCTGGCGCTTGGCGAACTGGTGGATCGCGACGGCGAGCTTCTGCCGCATCTCGTCGTAGGACAGCTGTCCGGTGAGGTGGAGAGTCACGAACTTGTATTCCAGGCCGTATGATATGAGAGTTTCGGCGGGCACACCGCCGTCGAGCAGGCCGCGTATCTCGTCGACCATGCCCTCCTGCAGCCTCGCGTCGAGCCGCCGGTCGATCCTGGCGTTGCGGACTTCGCGCGAGACCAGGGTCCCGATGAAGAAAGGTCTGGAAGGCAGCCCCTCGCGGACTGCCGGCGTTCTGGCGCTGCTGTGGGCCGTGCGGTTCACGAAGTCGTAGCCTGAAGTCACCGCGCTGATGTACATTCCGGTGCCGCCGCAGAGTATCGGCGTCGCTCCGCGTCCGCGTATGTCGGCGTATGCGCGCATGAAGTCCTTCTGGAATTCGTAGACGTTGTATTGCGCGCCTGCGGGGAGTATGTCTATGAGGTGGCGGGGGACTTCGCCGTACTCGCCGAGGTCCTTGCCCGTGCCTATGTCCATGCCGCGGTAGACCTGTCGGGAGTCGGCCGAGATGATCTCAGCCGGGGCCAGCTCGCGGGCCAGCTCCACTGCGTAGCGCGTCTTGCCGGAGGCGGTGGGGCCGAGCACCACCACGAGGTCGGTCTCTCCGCTGCGGCAGGCCTGCCTGAGGGCGGCGACGTCGATGATTTCGGGGGAGGGGAGCTCCGCTGGTATGGACTTTCTCGCAGGCATCGCTATTCGCGCTCCATCTCGCGCCTTATGTCCTTTTCCTTGATGCTGGCGCGCTTGTCGTATTCCTTCTTTCCCCTGGCGAGCGCGATGTGCACCTTCGCATAGCCGTTGTCGGCGATGTAGACGCGGGTGGCCACTATCGTGAGGCCCTTGGTCTTGACGGCCTGGGCCAGATGGCGCAGCTCGCGCGAGGTGAGCAGCAGCTTGCGGTCGCGCATGGGTTCGTGGCTGCTCCAGGCGGACGCCCAGAAATAGGTGGCGATGTTCATGCCGCGCAGGTAGAGTTCGCCGCCGGAGAAATAGCAGTAGGCGTCCTGCAGCGAGGCCTTTCCCGCGCGCAGTGACTTGATTTCGGTGCCGACCAGCACTATCCCGGCGTCGTACTGCTCGAGGAACTCGTATTCGAACGACGCCTTCTTGTTGTTTATCTGCACTCTGTGCTGTTTCTCCTTCGCCATGGGGATGGAAAGTTACAGTCCGAACTCGGCCTTGACCAGATCCACGGCGTCGAGCTTCTCCCAGCCGAAGAACTGCATGCCGTCCTTGACGTAGGGGGCGCGGCCCATGTGGCCGTAGGCGGCGCAAGGCTCGTAGATGGGGTTCTTGAGGCTGAAGCGGGAGATTATGGCCGCGGGGCGCAGGTCGAACATCTCAGGTATGCGGGAGGCTATCAGCGAGTCGGCGTCCTCGCCCCGGCGTCCTCCGATGGCGGCGGTTCCGTAGGTGTTCACGAAGACGCTCACCGGGCGGGCCACTCCGATGGCGTAGGCCACCTGGACCAGGCATTCCTCGGCGACTCCCGCCGCTACGAGGTTCTTGGCTATGTGGCGGGCGGCGTAGGCTGCCGAGCGGTCCACCTTGGAGGGGTCCTTGCCGGAGAAGGCTCCGCCGCCGTGGGCTCCGCGTCCGCCGTAGGTGTCGACGATGATTTTGCGTCCGGTGAGGCCGGTGTCGCCGGCAGGTCCGCCGATCACGAACTTGCCCGTGGGGTTCACGTGAAGGATGAAGCGGTCGTCGAAGAGACGCGCTGTCCTTTCGGGCAGCGAGGCGATGAGGCGGGGTATCACAATCTCGCGCACGTCCTTCTCGATGCGCGCGTGCATCCTCTCGTCGGTGTCGAACTCGTCGTGCTGGGTGCTGAGCACTATGGTGTGGATGCGCTCGGGGCGGTGGATGGCGGAGAACTCCACCGTGAACTGCGCCTTCGAGTCGGGGCGCAGGTAGGGCATGAGCTCAGGTTCGTCGTGGCGTATGCTGGCGAGGACCTGAAGCAGCCGGTGCGAGAGCGAGAGGGCGAGGGGCATGTACTCGTCGCCGTCGATGCTCGCATAGCCGAACATCATTCCCTGGTCGCCGGCGCCCTGTTCCATGGGGTCGCCGCGCACCACTCCGCGGTTGATGTCGGGGCTCTGCTCGTGTATGGTGGAGATGATTCCGCAGGAGGAGGCGTCGAAGCCGTATTCGGCCTTGGTGTAGCCGATGCGGCGTATCACGCGGCGCGCAGTGGCCGGAATGTCCACGTAGGCGTGTTCCGAGCGCACCTCTCCGCCCACTATCACGAGTCCGGAAGTGCAGAAAGTCTCGCAGGCCACCTTCGATTCGGGGTCCTGGCGGAGGAATTCGTCGAGAATTGCGTCTGAAATCTGGTCAGCGACTTTGTCGGGGTGACCTTCGGAGACTGACTCCGATGTAAAGAGATAGTTCATATTTTTTAGCATTTTTTTACGAGGTTGCAAGCATGCAAATCTGTCCTCGTAGGTGTATTCGGCCGCAAAATTAGCAAAAATTAATTAAAAGTTAACAAATCGGAAGTTGCAAGGTACGTTTTGCCGCAGTATCTTTGCGGCCGGAAGTTAGTAGTGCTTGAATGCGAATTTGAAACGATTTGTCGATATATTATTTATATTTGTATCCGAAAAATCTATTTTCTTATTCAAATTTTTATGAACAAAGTAATTAAAAGCCTTTTGCTGTCATTTTCGGCAATGCTTTTTGTTATCTCAGCCTCAGCGCAGGTAACAACCTCCGCACTGAACGGCATCGTGGCCGACCAGAACGGAGAGGCAATCCCGGGAGCGACGGTAGTAGCCGTGCACACCCCCTCAGGAACCACCTATTATGCGGTGGCTAACGCAGAGGGTCGTTTTGCAATCAACGGTATGCGTACCGGCGGTCCTTATTCTGTAGAGGTGAGCTGCCTCGGATATCAGACCGTGACCTACACGGACATCACCCTCCAGCTCGCTGATTCCTACCAGTTGACGGCGAATCTTGCCGAGGACAACGAAATGCTGTCAGAGGCCATCGTGGTGTCTACCGCAGCGTCCAGACTCTCCAACGAGAGGGCCGGCGCAGCCACGAACATCTCCAATGATCAGATAATCGCCCTCCCTACCGTAAGCAGGAGCATCGAGGACGTGACCAGGCTCTCTCCCTATGGAGGAAACGGCATGACCTTCGCCGGAGCTGACGGCCGTACCGCCAACTTCACCGTGGACGGTGCCAACTTCAACAACAACTTCGGTCTGAGCGACGGTCTCCCCGGAGGCGGAAACCCCATCTCCCTCGACGCCATCGAGGAGCTCCAGGTTGTGATCTCCCCCTATGACGTACGTCAGACCAACTTCATCGGCGGTGGTGTGAACGCCATCACCAAGTCAGGTACCAACACCTTCAAGGGAAGCGCCTACGTATATCACCAGAACGAGAACCTTCAGGGTGACAGCGTGTATGGCGAGCAGATCTCCGGCGCCCGCGCAGTAGACCGCAAGACCACCTACGGCTTCACCCTCGGCGGACCCATCGTGAAGAACAAGCTGTTCTTCTTCCTGAACGCCGAGTACATCAAGACCCCTACCGTGGTTAACCGCTGGAGGGCTTCCGAGGACGGAGTCGCCGACGCTGACAACTACGTTTCACGCACTACAGTGGCTGACCTCGAGAGGGTCAAGAAGCACGTGATGGAAAAGTATGGCTATGACACCGGTTCCTATACCGATTGGCCTGCAGACGAGAGCAACATGAAGCTCCTCGCCCGCATCGACTGGAACATCAACGACAACCACAGGCTCGCCCTGAGGTACAACTACACCCTCAACAAGTACTGGAGCTCTCCCAACGCCACCTCAATGGACGGCGGCACCCGCTCCGCATACTCACGTATGTCGCAGTACTCCATGAGCTACGCCAACTCGATGTATTCGATGAACAACATCGTGAGCACCGTCTCCCTCGACCTCAACAGCCGCTTCTCCGACAACCTGTCGAACCAGCTGCTCGTCACCTACTCGAAGCTTGACGACGTGCGCGGAAGCACCTCCGACGAGTTCCCCTTCATCGACATCCTCGACGGAACCGGAACCAACGGAAACTACATGGCTCTCGGATATGAGCTCTTCACCTGGAACAACGCGGTTCACAACACCCACTTCAGCGTGAAGGACGACCTCACCTACTTCTTCGGCAACCACAAGATCACCGGAGGCCTCAACTTCGAGTACCAGCTCGCCGACAACGCCTACATGAGAAACGGTACCGGATACTACCGTTATGCCAGCGTCGACGACTTCATCGACGGAGCAGCCCCCGAGATCGTCAACCTCACCTATGGCTATGACGGAGAGTTGAATCCTGCAGCAAGGGTTCAGTTCTACAAGGCCGGCATCTACGCTCAGGACGAGTGGCAGGCAAGCGACAACTTCACCCTGACCGCAGGTCTTCGTCTCGACGGACTCTTCTTCGACAACTCCGACCTGATGACCAACGCGGCCATCCTCGCCCTCGACTACTATGACGAGAACGGCAACGTTCGTCACATCGACACCGGCAAGTGGCCCAACTCCAATCTCACCGTCTCTCCCCGCGTGGGCTTCAGCTGGAACGTATTCGGCGACAACAGCCTGACGGTGCGCGGAGGTACCGGTCTGTTCTCAGGACGTCTGCCTCTCGTGTTCTTCACCAACATGCCTACCAACGGCGGTATGGTTCAGTACCAGGCCCAGATCAACGAGGCCAACCTCAGGAAGCAGATGGGTTGGGCTGACGACGACCCCCGCGGCAGCGCGATGGACTACTACTTCGGCAAATTCAAGGGCCTGGTCACCGACGAGAACGGCAAGGCCAACATCAACGGACTCCTCAGCTATCTGACCGGAGAGCTCAGATATCCTTCAACCGTATCTCCCGAGGACGGAACCGTTCCTTCCACTATCTCAGCCGTGGATCCCAAGTTCAAGATGCCTCAGGTATGGAAGACCTCAATCGCCCTCGATTACAACTTCCCGACCTCATTCCCCTTCTCTGTAAGCGGTGAGTTCATCTACAACAAGACCGTCAACGGCGTGACCATCTCCGACTGGAGCATCAAGCCCGTGGGAGGATTCGCAAGGTTCAACGGAGTTGACAACCGTCCTATCTACCCCGAAGGCAACATGCGCAACGGCACCCCCGCCTTCGTGCTTGAGAACACCAACAAGGGCTATGGCTACTCCGCCAGCCTCTCTCTCAACATGCAGCCCGTCGAGGGTCTGAACTTCATGGCGGCCTACACCCACACCGTAAGCAAGGAGCTCACCGGTATGCCCGGTTCCAACGCCGAGTCCGCCTTCACATACGTTCCCACCGTCGAGGGTCCCAACAACATCAGGCTCCACAACTCACAGTACGTGACCCCTGACCGTTTCGTTGCGTCACTCAGCCACAGCGACAAGAGCGGCAACCACTTCAGCTTCATCTACGAGACCTGGAGGGGCGGCTACAGCTACTCTTACATGACCACCAACGACATCAACGGTGACGGCTACAACTACGACTCCATCTACATCCCCACCGACGAGCAGGTGGCCAACGGAGACTTCAGGTTCGCTTCACCCGACGACCAGGCCCGCTTCATGGACTTCGTGCACAACGACCCCTACCTGAGCAAGCATCAGGGCCAGTATGCAGAGCCCTACAGCGTATACTCACCCTGGGTGCACCGTGTGGACTTCAGCTACAAGCATGACTTCAAGGTAAGGACCGGCAACAGCACCAACACCCTGCAGCTCAGCCTCGACATTAAGAACCTTCTCAACCTGTTCAACTCTTCATGGGGAGTGGCCAAGTATCTGAACCCCGAAATCGGTTCAGAGGCCCGCATCCTCACCTACAGCAATGTTGACCAGGACGGCTACGCGGTGTTCTCAACACCTGAATACATCAGCGGAAGCACCCAGACCTTCACTCCCAACCACTCGCTCGGCCAGTGCTGGTACGCTTCCATCGGCATCAAATACATGTTTAACTAATTCTGCCGCAACAATATGAAATTCAAAGCATTATTCGCAGCTCTCGTGGCAGGCGCAGCACTCGTTACTTCTTGCGAGCAGCCTTTCGAGCCTACCTATCTTGACGCAATCAAGGTGAGCTCTTCATACGTGGCCATTCCCGAGGAAGGCGGTTCCGTCGAGATCACTCTCAACGCCACCGGCGACTGGAACATCACGGGCGTGGGCACCGGTGACAAGGAGATCGACTGGGTGACAGTCACTCCCATGTCAGGCCAGGCAGGCGAGGACATCGTCCTGACCTTCAGCGCTGAGGCCAACGATTCTGGCCGTCAGGGATCCCTCTACATCAACGTGGGCAACCAGCAGCAGGTCATCAACGTGATCCAGGGACTCGTGACCGCTCAGACCGTGCCTGTTTCTCAGGTTATCGAGGACGTGAACAACGGCACCGTGGGCAAGCTCTATCGTGTGACCGGTATCGCGACTGCAATCGCCAACACCGACTACGGTAACTGGTATCTCAACGACGGCACCGGCGAGATCTACATCTACGGTACCGTGAACGCCAGTGGTTCATACGACTGGGAGTCATTCGACATCGAAGTCGGCGACGAGGTTACCGTAGAGGGCCGCAGCACGCTTTATGGAACCACCCTCGAGTTCATCGACGCTCTCTGGATCAGCACCAACAAGTCTCTGATCAAGGTGGCTTCCACCCAGCCCGAGAATGCGGTCATCCCCATCGAGGGCGGAGAGTTCTCAGTGACCCTCGAGAACAAGGGCGACGGAATCTCAGTGGAGGTTCCCGAGGATGTGAAGAGCTGGATTTCCCTGGTTTCAATCGGAGGAACCACCTCTAACCCTGTCGTGACCTTCAGGGCCGAGGCCAATCCCGGCATCGACCGTCCCGCCACCCTGACCTTCATCACCCACGATTCTCCCGAAGAGGGTGAGCCCAAGGAGTACTCAATCTCCGCTGATTTCACCCAGGACGGCGTGATCACCGACGTGAAGGTTGAGGATCTCGACGCTCTCGCCGACGGCCTTGCAAGGTACCGTCTGCAGGGAACTCTTTCTCAGGATGAGGAAGGCGACATCTATCTCACCGACTATACCGGAAACGCTCTCGTATACGAGGTTGTTCCCGCCCTCGACGAGGACGGTGAGGAGCTCGACGCATGGGAGAGCCTCGGAGTCGAGGTTGGCGACGTGGTTTCACTCGTAGCCCGCAAGAGCTCTTACAAGAATGACCCTCAGCTCGTGGCCGCCAGGGTGGAGGAAGTGGTGATCAAGCCTACCGCTGCCACCGTGGCCGAGTTCCTCGCAGCTGCCGAGGATGACACCTGGTATCTCCTGCGCGGCGAGGTTTCCGACCTCACCAACACCAAGTACGGCAACTTCGACCTGGTTGACGAGACAGGCTCCGTCTACACCTACGGCCTTGAGACCGGATACGGATATGACGGCGCAAGCTCACAGGGACAGTTCGCTTCTCTTGAGGTTGCTGCAGGCGACACCCTCACCATCGTGGGACGTCGTTCTTCATACAAGGGCGAGGCCCAGGTTGCCGACGCGTTCTTCGTGAAGGTTGACAAGAAGGCTGTCGAGCTGCCTGATGATCTTGCCGAGAAGGGAACTGCGGATGATCCCTACAGCGTGGCTTCCGCTCTGAAGATTTTCGAAGTCGGCGCATGGACTGTATACTCAAGCGAGACTGCTTACTTCAAGGGTATCGTCACTGAGATCGAGGATCTGTCGACCAGCTACGGCAACGCCACCTTCTACATCTCGGCTGACGGTTCCAACGACGGAGACCGGCTCTACATCTTCCGCAGCAAGTATCTCGATGAAGAGAAGTTCACTTCTGAGGACCAGCTCCAGGTCGGCGACGAGGTAGTCGTCCGCGGTAACATGCAGGACTACAACGGCACCTTCGAGATCACCAACGGCTACATCTACTCGCTCAATCGATAGAGCCGAAGCTGAAGAATTCTTCAGCAGACCATAATCGAAGCCGTCCGGCACCGCCGGACGGCTTCTTTTTTGCGTATTCGTCGTTGCAGAATATTTGTTGTTGCAGATTTGTAATCCAAGTTGTTGCAGATTTGCAATCTGCAACCTGTCTCGTTGTTTAAGCAGATTTGCAATCTGCCGCCCAGCCGCAGGCGGAGCTCGGCCTCAGGCAGTAAGAACCACCGCACAACCCTATACTGCCTGAGGCCGACTCCGCCTGCGACCGGAAAGCAGCAGAAGCAATGGATTTGCAATCCGCCGTATCGCTTCAAGAAATTCACCTGCTGCCCGGAATGGCTCTGCAGGTCATTCTGTGGCATACACTCCGCGCAGGTGTAACCATTTCCCTTCCACCTCGGCGCCCGGCAGCCATTCAGGACACCTTCAGGGCACATCAGGGACGCAGGTGAATTGCACGAAGGTAAAGTTGAAATTCAGTAGTCCCGGCGGGACAGTGCAGAGGCCATTCCAGGGCCGGTGGCTGGTCCTAATAGAACCAAATTGGTTCCAGCAGGACCATCATGCTACCATACACCGCCGCAGAACGGCTGCATCTGGTACCAATGAATTTCAAATCCGACCGGACAGCCAGTTACAGCGCAAGTATCCCCGAATTAATCGGACGCCGGAAAAGACCGTTGAGGGACACACACTGGCTGATTTGCAAGTAGACGCAGATTAATAATCTGCTGCCGGGCACCTGCCACGCGCTGCGGCGCTAAACAGCAGGTTGCAAATGTGCTGCAACGTGGAACCAGCTGCAACAACGAATAATTAACGTCTGCCGCAACATCGAAGCCTGCTGCAATGTAAAATTAACAGCTTTTGCTATTTTCTCCAACCCAAAATGTCAATTGCGCCCGGGCGGGACAATTTCCCGGGAAAAGCAGTAATTTTGCCGGGAAATTCTGGAGATGGAGAATTCGCGCTACATAGAAATGACCACCCGACCCGTGCCGGGGCTTATCCTGTCGCTGGCGGCTCCGACGATACTGAGCATGCTGGTGACGTCGTTCTACAATCTCGGCGACACCTTCTTCGTGAGCAGGATCAGCACCCAGGCGACTGCGGCCGTCGGCGTTTCGTTCGCCGTGATGGCGGTCATGCAGGCGATAGGCTTCATGTTCGGCCACGGCTCCGGCAATTTCGTGTCCAGGAAGCTCGGCGCGCAGCAGACCGACGAGGCCGCCCGCATGCTGGCCACGGGCTTCGTCTACGGGCTGCTCGCCGGAGTCGCGATAGCCGCGTTCGGCCTGCTGTTCCTGAAGCCCCTGTGCGTGCTGCTCGGTTCGACTCCCACGATACTGCCGTATACCGAGAAATATCTCGGGATAGTGCTGCTGGGCGCTCCGGTGATGGTGCCGTCGCTGGTGCTCAACAACCAGATACGCTTCCAGGGCAACGCCCGCTATTCGATGATTGGAATAGTCTCCGGCGCGGTGCTCAACCTCGTGCTCGACCCGCTGTTCATCTTCGTTTTCGGCTGGGGAATTGCCGGGGCCGCGTGGGCTACCGTGATCGGCCAGGTGTGCAGCTTCTGCCTGCTGTGGCATTTCAGTTCGCGGAAGGGTGGGATACCGATCAGGCTGAAGAATTTCACCCCGGGCTTCGCATTCTTCAAGGAGATTCTCGCGGGTGGTCTGCCGTCGTTCGTGCGGCAGGGCCTCGGCGCGCTTGCGGTGGTGTGTCTGAATGTGGCCGCCGGTCAGTTCGGCGACGCAGCGATCGCCGGCATGTCGATAGTCGGCCGTGTCTGCCACTTCCTTAATTCGGCGCTGATAGGCTTCGGCCAGGGTTTCCAGCCGGTCTGCGGCTTCAACTACGGCGCCGGCCTGTACGACAGGGTGAAGCAGGGCTTCTGGTTCTGCGTGAAGTTCGGCTCGCTGTTCCTGCTCGTGGTGGCCGTGGTCGGGATAGCGTTTGCCCCGGAGATAGTACGTCTGTTCCGTAAGGAGGATGCGGAGGTGGTGCGCATAGGCGCCGCGGCCCTGAGATTCCAGCTGGCGACCATGCCCCTGACCACCTGGGTGATAATCAGCAACATGATGCTTCAGACCATACGCAAGCCGGGGAAGGCGATTCTGCTGGCTTCGGCCAAGCAGGGGCTGTTCTTCATACCCCTGATCTTCCTGCTGACGGCGAACTTCGGCCTGCTGGGCGTGGAGATATCCCAGTCGGCGGCGGACCTGTGCGCCCTCGCCCTCGCCATCCCGCTGACGACGAGTGTGCTGAGGAAGATGAAATGATGTGAGCAACCTTGTACGAATGGAGATTTTATGAAACAATGGCTCCCTCTGGCCGGCCTAATGCTGGCCGCGTTCATATTCAACACTTCGGAGTTCATTCCGATCGGCCTTCTGAGCGACATCGCCGCTGATTTCGGAATCAGCGAGTCGCATGCGGGAATGATGATTACGATTTATGCATGGGTGGTGGCGATAGCCTCGCTGCCGCTGATGCTGGTGTTCGCCCGGACGGAGAGCAAGAAGCTGATGTTGTCGATAGTGGCGCTGTTCGTCGCCAGCCACGTGCTGTCCGGCGTCTCCACGAGCTTCAACATGCTGATGCTCTCGCGCATCGGGGTCGCGTGCTCACACGCGATATTCTGGTCGATAGTCACGCCTCTCGCGGTGAGGATGGCGCCCGAGGGAAGGAGTTCGACGGCCCTTGGCCTGATAGTCTCAGGCTCGTCGTTCGCGATGATAGTGGGGCTTCCGCTCGGCAGGACCGTCGGCCTGTATGTCGGCTGGCGCACGACCTTCCTGATCATCGCGGCGGCCGCGGCGCTGATTTTCTGCGTGCTCGCGCTGACGCTCCGGAGGAACCCGGGCACAAGCAACTTCACGCTCCGCAAACTGCCGGCGCTGCTGAAGTCGCCCTCGCTGAAGCGGATATACCTTCTCACCGTGATTGCCATCACCGGGCATTTCACCGGCTACAGCTATATCGAGCCGTTTCTCGCGCAGGTGGCCGGAATCGGAGGGAACGGGATCACGATGGTGCTGACCCTGTTCGGCGTGGTGGGCATAGCGTGCAGCTTCGTGTTCTCCCGCTGCTACGACAGGCGGCCCTCCGTGTTTCTGATGTATGCGGTCGGGGGCATCTGCGCGTGCCTCCTGCTGCTGCAGGCTGCCGCGGTCTCAGTGTGGACTTCGGTGCTGCTCTGCGTGTTCTGGGGTTTCGCGATCAGCTGCTTCAACCTGAGTTTTCAGTCGGAGGTGATCAGGTGCGCTCCGCAGGGGACCGAGGTCGCGATGTCGATATATTCCGGGATATACAATGTGGGCATAGGCGCGGGCGCCCTCGTGGGCGGTTCGGTCTGCGACGGGGCGGGCATCCGGTCCATCGGCTATGTCGGGGGAGCTATCGCGCTGGCTGCGGTGGTCTTAATGATTAATTCACAACGCCGGAGCAGAAAGATGTCAGTTATTTGATTATATTTGCCAAATGGCAATATCAGACATTTTTCGGTTATGAAAAACAAAAGCTTATTCGCACTGGCGGCGGCTCTGCTCATGGCGTTCGCCTGCCAGAAACCCGAGACTCCGGAGACCGGAGAAATCAGCATAGAGCCCTCAACTCTCGAATTCTCCGCCGACGGCGAAGAGAAGAGCGTGAGCCTGACTTCCAACGTGGCATGGCAGATACGCGGCTATGCCGCCGTCTCATCGTGGCTGGAGATCAGCCCCGCCAACGGGGGAGCTTCGGCCGGCACCCAGACGATAAGCGTCAAGGCCACCGCGAACGACGGCGATGAGCGCACGGTGACTCTCGAGTTCTACGGCAAGGACTGCAGCGCCTCGCTGACCATAACTCAGGGAAAGGCCGAAGCAGGGGAGGTGAACCCCGACCCCGACGGCGACATATATTCGATATCCTTCCTGAGCGACAAGGGCGGATTCACCATCGAAGACAAGTCGAAGCCCGCCGAACTCGCCGCAGTGTGGACGCAGAGTTCCCAGTACGGCATGGTGGGGACCGGTTATGCCGACGAAGTGAACTATGCTTCCGAGAGCTGGCTCGTGTCGCCCGTGATAGACTTGAGCTCCGAACCTGAGGCCTATCTGACCTTCGAGCACGCGACGAACTTCTTCAAGAGCCTGGAAGTGGTTCCGGAGGAGGCTTCGGTGTGGGCCAGGGAAGAGGGCGGAGACTGGAATCCGCTCGACGGATTCTATTATCCCGGCTCCATGGGCTGGACTTTCTATGAGGCCGGATATGCCGACCTGAACGACTATACCGGCAAGAAGATGCAGTTCGCGTTCGCCTACAAGAGCACCGAGGAGAAGGCCGGCACCTGGGAGGTGAAGAACGTGGCCGTGACGAGGACCGCTCCTCCCGCGGAGCCCGTGTCCGACACTCCCGGCAAATGGCTCGAGCTCCCTGCGGTGAGTGCCGACGACCTGTTCATCACCCACGACATGCAGCTGAAGGGCGCCACCGTGCGCAATTACTCCTACAGCTACAGCGTCGACGACAGGCTCGCCTACTGGGTGGCCTATCCTCTCAACAGGTCCCTGCGCGGCTCCGGATCGCGCTCCGACGAATGGAAGCTCGACCCCAAGCTGCCGAGAGACGTGCAGTCCATAAACTACAGGAGCTACGGCGGCGACTATGAGCGCGGACACCAGCTGCCTTCGGCCGACAGGCTGCAGAAGGACGCCAACGAGGCCACTTTCTATTTCTCCAACATGACTCCCCAGCTCGCCGACCTCAACGGGAAGGCGTGGAGCGGCCTCGAGCAAATGGTGCGTGACTGGTCCAACGATGTCGACACCCTCTATGTGGTGACCGGCGTGGATCTGGCGGGTGCCGTCGAGACCGTCAAGGACAACGACGGCAACGAGGTGACCGTGCCCACGGGATATTTCAAGGCCCTGCTGAGCTACGACGCCGACGCCGAGGAGACATACCGCGGAATCGCGTTCTATTTCGAGCACAAGGTGTACCCTACCGGCGAAAAGACCATCATGGAGCAGTCCATGAGCATCGACGCCCTGGAGGAGAAGCTCGGCTACGACTTCTTCGTCAATCTGCCTGACATGATAGGCGAGGAAGGCGCCGCGGCAGTGGAGTCCGTCGTTGATGACAGGTGGTGAGTATGAGAAGGCTGCTTTTTTCCCTCCTGCTGCTCGCCGCCGTGCTGTGCGGCTGTTCTCAGGAGCAGAAGTATGTGATAGGTTTCTACAATGTCGAGAACCTGTTCGACACCAGCGACGACCCCCTCAAGGACGATGACGAATTCCTTCCCGAGGGCAGGAATCACTGGACTCAGGACAAATACGAGGAGAAGCTCGGCAACATCGCCCATGTGATAAGGGCGATGAAAGACGAGAACGGCGCCTTCCACACCCTGCTGGGAGTTGCCGAGGTCGAGAACCGGAAGGTGCTCGAGGATCTTGTGGCCCAGGAGGAGATAGCTTCCGCCGGCTACGGGATAGTGCATCACGAGGGTCCCGACGGCAGGGGCATAGACGTCGCCCTGCTATACAGGCCCGACCAGTTCGAGCTCCTGGAAAGCGAATCCATCCCATATACCTTCGAGGGCACGGAAGTGCAGGTGTCGCTTTCGCCCGAAGAGCAGCAGGCCTTCCGCACCAGGGACATCCTGATGGTGCGCGGTCTGCTTGACGGAGAGCAGTTCGCGGTCTACGTCGCGCATCTTCCCTCCCGCTCAGGCGGCAAGGGAGGCGACCTGCGCTCGGTGGGCGCCGAAATCATCTACCGGCATTCCGAAGAGATGATGGAGAAGTATCCCGGCATCAAGATCGTGGTGATGGGCGACATGAATGACAATCCGACCGACGAGAGCATGAAGGTCTGGCTGCACGCCGAGGGCGACATCGCCGGGGTGATTTCGCAGGAGGTCTACTTCTCTCCTTTCGAGGAGATGTTCAAGGACGGCTATGGTTCGCTCTCCTACAGGGGCGAGTGGAACATCTACGACCTCATTCTCGTGAACTACAGCCTGGCCGCGGCTCCCGACGGGGGACTGAAGATATGCGAGACCGCCGACGGCTACTACGGCTACGTGTTCAAGAGGCCGTTCCTCACGCAGCAGGACGGGAAGTACAAGGGCACGCCTTTCCGCAGCTTCTCCTACGGTGAGTTCATTGGAGGCTATTCCGACCATTATCCGACGTATGTAGTGATAAAGTAACGAGTTAATATGAAGAAAATCATTTCCATCGCCAGCATCGCACTGATTATGACAGCTTGCAGCGAAAAGAACCCTTTTCTTGCCGAATGGGACACTCCCTACGGCATTCCTCCCTATGAGGAGATCGAGGTCGGGGACTATATCCCGGCCATCCAGGAAGGCATAGCGCAGCAGGAGGCCGAGATCGAGGCCATCACCTCCAATCCCGACGCCCCCACCTTCGACAACACCATAGTTCCTCTCGAACTCTCCGGAGAGATTCTTTCCAAGGTCACCGGAGTGCTCTACAACGTGAGCGAGACCGACCGCACCGATTCTCTCGACGCGGTGGTGGCCAGGGCGCTCCCACTGCTCAGCGGGCACAGCGACAACATCGCCTTCAACAAGGCCCTGTACAACCGCGTGGCAGCCGTCTATGAGGGCGACCAGTCCGGTCTCACGAGAGAGCAGCAGGTGGTGCTCAAGAAGTACTACGACGATTTCAGGCGCAACGGCATCGACCTCCCCGAGGAGACCCAGGACAGGCTCCGCGAGATCAACGCCGAGATGGCCACCAAGACCCAGCAGATAAGCAACAACATACTCGCCGAGTCCAACGCCTTCGCCGAGAAGTTCGGCTTCAGCGTGTCGGAGTATCCCTCGAAGATGACCACCACCGAGGACAGGGAGCTCCGCCGCCAGTACAACGAGGCCTACACCTCCCGCGGCAACAACGGCAATGAGTTCGATAACAACCAGCTCATCCTCGACGTGGTCGCCCTCCGCATAGAGAAGGCGAAGCTGCTCGGCTACGACACTCCGGCCGCCTACCTGCTCTCCGACAAGATGGCCTCCACCCCCGAGACCGTCGACTCCTTCCTGAGCGGCATCATGGAGGCCGCCGTGGAGAAGGCGAAGGTCGAACTCGCCGACATGCAGGCCTTTATGGACGAGGACGTGAAGAAGGGCAAGCTCCCCGAAGGCTCGAAGATCGAGCCCTGGGACTGGTGGTACTACGCCGAGAAGGTGCGCAAGGCCAAGTATGACCTCGACGAGGCAGAAGTCCGCAGCTACTTCAACGTGGACAATGTCAGAAGGGGAGTGTTCATGGCCGCCAGGACCCTCTACGGCATCAACGTGGAGAGGCTTGAGGGCGTTCCGTCCTACAACCCCGAGGCCGTGGTGACCTACAAGATCACCGACGCCGACAGCTCGCTCGTCGGAATCTTCACCTCCGACTACTTCCCCCGCCAGAGCAAGAGGGGCGGCGCATGGATGAACAACGTACGCCAGCAGTATGTGAACGCCGAGGGAGAGGACGTGCGACCCATCATCGTGAACGTGGGCAACCTCTCCCGCGACATGAACATCGACGAGGTGCAGACCGTGTTCCACGAGTTCGGCCACGCCCTGCACGGCCTGCTCTCGAAGTGCACCTATCCTTCTGTCAGCGGAACCAACGTGACCCGCGATTTCGTTGAGATGTTCTCTCAGTTCAACGAGAACTGGGCCTTCCAGCCCGACCTGCTCGCCGTGTATGCGAAGAACTCAGCCGGCGAGGTGATTCCCGTGGAGCTCGTTGAGAAGATCAACAACTCCCTGAAGTTCAACCAGGGCTTCATGACCACCGAGCTCTGCGCCGCGGCGATTCTCGACATGAAATGGCATGAACTCGAGAGCGTCGACGGCATCAATGTCGCCGACTTCGAGAAGAAGGTGTGCGAGGAGATGGGTCTGATCCCCGAAATCGCGCCCCGCTACCGCACCACCTACTTCAACCACATATTCTCCAGCGGCTATGCGGCCGGCTACTACGGCTACCTCTGGGCCGAGGTCCTCGACAAGGACGCCTTCAGCGCGTTCCAGAACTCTCCCAACGGAATCTGGGACAAGGACCTCGCGATGAAGTTCAGGCACACCTTCCTTGAGAGGGGCGGCTCCGAGGAGCCCATGGTCCTCTACAAGGAGTTCATGGGACGCGAACCCGACTCGCGCGCGATGCTCGTCGGCCGCGGCCTGCTCGATGAAGAAGAAACGGAATAAAAAACTATAGACAATCATGAACAGAAAAGTACTTCTGATGATTCTGGATGGCTGGGGCGAAGGAAAGCACGACCACTCCAATGCAATTTATACGCAGGGCGCGCCCTTCATCGACAGCCTCCGCGCAAAATACCCCATGTCGCACCTTCAGGCCTGCGGCGAGTACGTGGGTCTGCCTGACGGCCAGATGGGCAACTCCGAGGTGGGACACATGAACCTCGGCGCCGGCCGCGTGGTCTATCAGGACCTCGTGAAGATCAATATGGCGTGCCGCGACCACAAGCTCCTCGACAACAAGGAGATACGCGCCGCCTACGACTATGTGAAGACCAGCGGCGGCAAGCTCCACTTCATGGGCCTCTGCTCCCACGGCGGCGTGCACTCCAGCCTGGACCATCTCTATGAGTTCCTGGCTGTTGCGAAGCAGGAGGGTCTCGACAAGGTCTACGTCCACTGCTTCATGGACGGCCGCGACACCGACCCCCACAGCGGAATGGGTTTCATCAAGGAGCTTGAGGAGAAGATGGCCGCAAGCACCGGAAAGATAGCCACCGTGTGCGGACGTTTCTACGCGATGGACCGCGACAAGCGCTGGGCTCGCGTCAAGGAGGCCTACGACATGCTCGTTGAAGGCAAGGGCGCACAGTTCGCTTCTGCCGTGGAGGCTATGCAGGCATCCTACGACGCCGACGTGACCGACGAGTTCGTGAAGCCGGCGGTGATATGCGAGAACGGAGCTCCCGTCGCCAAGGTCGAGGCCAATGACGCCGTGATCTTCTTCAACTTCCGCAACGACCGCGCCCGCGAGCTCACAGCCGTGCTGACCCAGAAGGACATGCCCGAGGAGGGAATGCACACTCTGCCTCTCTACTACTGCTGCCTCACCCCCTACGACGCTTCATTCACCGGTGTCCACATCCTCTTCGACAAGGAGGAGGTGACCGACACTCTCGGCGAGACCGTGGCGAAGGCTGGAAAGCGCCAGCTGCGCATAGCGGAGACCGAGAAGTACGCCCATGTCACCTTCTTCTTCAACGGCGGCCGTGAGACCCCGTTCGAGAACGAGGACCGCATACTCGTGAACTCTCCCAAGGTGGCCACCTACGACCTTCAGCCCGAGATGAGCGCGATCGAGGTGACCGACAAGCTCTGCGCCGCGCTGCGCGAGGAGAAGGAGGACATGGTCATCCTGAACTTCGCCAACGGCGACATGGTGGGACACACCGGAGTCTACGACGCGATACGCAATGCCGTGGGATGCATCGACGGCTGCGTCGAGGCTGTGGTCACCACCGCTCTCGCCCACGGCTACGTGGTTCTGCTGACCGCTGACCACGGCAACGCCGACCACGCGGTGAATGAGGACGGAACCCCCAACACCGCCCATTCGCTGAACCCCGTGCAGTTCATCGTGATAGGAGCAGGCGACGAGGTCAAGAGCGTCAGGGACGGCGCCCTCTGCAACGTGGCCCCCACGATACTGAAGCTCATGGGAATCCCCCAGCCCGCGGCGATGACAGCCGAACCGCTGATCTGACGGGTTTCCCGCATTCTTACAAGCCGGACGGAATCTTCCCCGTCCGGCTTCTTTTTTTTTATGTGTCAGGACCGATTTCCCTGATGAATTTTACTAAATGCTGCAAAATTCTTAAAAAACTGTACGACGGCTGCCGAATTTTTGTAATTATGTCGCGTGTACTAAAATGATTGTTTTTGTATGACCTGTGAACATACGGAAGCATTCATTTTTTTATTTGACGGAAGTTCGGAGAACTTACATAACACTAAATTATTAACTGTACGCTTATGAGGAAATTTCTAACTCTATCGTTGTTGCTGATGCTGAGTGTTTCGGCATTCGCCCAGCAGGATTCGGTTAAAGGTACGGTGACCGACCAGAACGGCCGTAGAGGAGAAGGACGGAACGACCGTAGGCGGACGTTTCAGATATGACTACATTTCAGCGAAATACTTCGCCCAGAACGCCTGGGGCAATGAGGCCGGAAAGATTTTCGGCACCGCCACCAAGGTTCAGATCGAAGGAAATTGCGCCGCCTTTTTTGTCAGAACACCCATTTGAGTCCGGCGCAGGGACGGCAGCGGAAGCCTCTGTATGTCCCGAAGTCGCAGGAGAGCTCCACCTCGCCTCCGAGACTGAGGTTGTCGCAGCCGAAATGGCGTCCGACATTGTACCAGAGCTGGGGCTCGGAGATGAAGATGCAGTGCGAGGTCTGGGGCAGGATTTCGCCGTAGCGGTCGCTGAGCAGGGTGTGGTCCTCCCACCAGAAGTCGGCGAAGCCGGTGAAGGTCAGCCCGGTGAGGCCGAAGAGGTCCTTCATGGTCCAGGCCGCCGTGAACTGCATGGGCACGCGGCTGCTGAATTCAGGGTCGGTGTAGGCGATGTATTTGTACAGCACCTTCAGGTTCAGGGTGTTGCGGAAGTCCTTGCTGTGGAGGAACCAGTCGATTCCGGCGAGCAGGGCGTTGTTGATGGTGTAGCCCCGGTAGGCCCCTCCGTCGTATTCGACGTGCAGGCTGAGGGGAGCCAGCGCGCTGTCCTGCCAGAAGTTCAGGCAGCGCGAGATTTCGAGGTAGGTCCCGCTCGGCGCCACCACCTGGCCGGCGGCGTTGCGGGTGTTGAAGTCGTGGTCGATGAAGAAGAAGGTATTGCCCCAGGCGTCGTTGTAGAGGCCTTCGAGCGTGGTGGTGATGTGCTGGCGGTCGGAGCCGAAGTCGTACTGTATCTGGATGTTGGTCTGGGCTTTCGCTCCGGTGCCTGCGAGCAGCGCTGCCGCTGCCGCCGCGGCGTAGAATATCGTCTTTCTCATAATGGGCGCAAAGTTATAAAAATTTGATTATAGCTGGTCGGGCAGGGGTGCTGCCTCACGGGAGGTTCCGCTGCGCTCCATCGCTGCCCTTACGCTACGCTTCGGGCATCGCCCGCTCACAGCCGCGGGCGGCTAGCCTCCCGTGAGGCAGCACCCCTGCCCGACCGCCGCTGCAGGAATAAAAGCCAATTATTTCAGTTCTATCGAACTATTTGCTAACTTTGTGCTGATTATGAAGCAGAAGCTCAGCAAAGGCCGCAAGCAGATGCGGCAGGGCCGGAAGAAGCAGGAGGCCCGCAAGTCCTTGCCCGAGTTCGCCGGCAAGGTTCAGATGACCCGCGAAGGGTATATTTTCGTGATCATAGAAGGTCAGGACGACGACGTCTTCGTGAAGGCGTCCAAGACCCGCCACGCCCTCGACGGCGACATCGTGAAGGTGGTGGTGACCAGAGACAAGCCCGCAGGCGACAGCAAGCGCCGCCGCGAAGGCGAAGTGGTGGAGATACTCGAGCGCTCCGGCAGACCCTTCGTCGGCATATACCATACCGCCGGAGACCAGGCGTGGGTGCTCATGCAGAGCCGCTCCATGCCCTATGACATCGCGGTCGACCCCGCAGAGGCCGCCGCCAAGGGCGCCCAGCCCGGAATGAAGGTCTCCGCAATCGTCGAAGGCTGGCGCAGGGGAGAGAACAACCCCCACGGCTACATCAGCGACGTGCTCGGAATGCCCGGGCTCAACGACACCGAGATGCACGCCATCCTCGCCGAATTCAACCTGCCTTACCGCTTTGAGCCCGAGGTGGAGAACGCCGCCGACCAGATTTCGGACCAGATAAGCCCCGAAGACCTCAAGGGGCGCAAGGATTTCCGCGACCGCCTCACCTTCACCATCGACCCGGCCGACGCCAAGGATTTCGACGACGCGCTCTCGTTCCGCCGGCTTGAGAACGGCAACTACGAGATAGGCGTCCATATCGCCGACGTCTCCCATTACGTGACCCCCGGCAGTCTCGTGGACAAGGAGGCCCGCACCCGCGGAACCTCGGTCTACCTGGTCGACCGCACCGTGCCCATGCTTCCCGAGAAGCTCTGCAACAAGCTCTGCTCCCTGCGTCCCGACGAAGACAAGCTCGTGTTCTCCGCCGTGTTCGAGATGAGCCCGAAAGCCGAAGTGCGCTCGCGCTGGATAGGCCGCGCCATCATACGTTCCAACCGCCGTCTCGACTATGACGGCGCGCAGCATATCATCGAGGCCGAAAGCGTGCCTGAATCCGACGAACTCGCATTCGCGATACGCGAGCTCAACCGCCTCGCAGGCATCATGAAGGCCGCCGAGCGCAAGGCCGGAGCAATCGACTTCGACAGGCCCGAGATGAAGGTGCTGGTCGACGAGAACGGCAAGCCCATAGACGTCTACGAGAAGATTTCCAAGGAGGCCAACTGGCTTATCGAGGAATTCATGCTGCTCGCCAACCGCACGGTGGCCGAGTATGTGGCCACCGCCGGCCAGATGAACGGCGTGCCCGCCAAAAACCCCAAGACCTTCGTCTACCGTATCCACGGCGAACCCAACGAGGTCAAGCTGGAAGGCCTGCGCGAATTCGCCAAAGGCTTCGGCTACAGGGTGGAGAACGCCACCGGCCACGACATCGCCGCCGAACTCAACCGCCTGCTCGACTCCGCCAAGGGCAAGCCCGAATATGCGGCGCTCGAGAATCTCGCGCTGCGCTCCATGGCCAAGGCGGTCTACAGCACCGACAACATCGGCCACTTCGGCCTCGCATTCAGGTTCTACACCCACTTCACCTCGCCCATACGCCGCTATCCCGACCTCATGGTCCACAGGCTGCTGGCCAGGTACCTCGCAGGCGGCGACAGCGTCAGGAAAGAGGTCTACGAGGAGGAGTGCCGCCATGCCTCCGAACGCGAGATGGTGGCCGCAGACGCGGAACGCACCTCAGTGAAATACAAACTCGTGGAGTTCATGCAGGACAAGGTAGGCCAGGAATTCGACGGCACCGTGTCGGGCATCACCGAATGGGGCATGTACGTGGAGATCGAACCCACGAAGATCGAGGGCATGGTCTCCCTGCGCGAGATACAGTCGGATTTCTTCTTCTTCGACGAGCCCCGCTACCGCCTCGTCGGCCGCCGCACCCACAAGATTTTCCGCCTCGGCGACAAGGTGCGCATCAAGGTGACCAACGCCAACCTGGAGCAGCGCCTTCTCGACTATGAACTCGTGGAGGACATCGCCGGAGAAACGGCAGGCGACGGAAATCCCGTGGACGGTGACGAGTTCCGCGGAGAAAATCCCGTCAGGGAGCATTCCGGCAGGCTCCGTTCCGGAGGTGGACGCGGCAGGAAGGGCAAGTCCGCCGGCCCCAAGTCCGGAAAAGCCTCCTCGCGAAAGAGGAAGTAGACCAGGCATGTGTTGCCTATAACATACGGATTTATGCAAAAAGTGTTGCGCATGCGCAACACTTTTTGCATAAACGGGCTTTGAATGCGTATTTTGTGTTGCGCGCAAGCAACATAAAATGACTAAAAGTGTTGCGCGTATGCAACACTTTTGCTATATTTGTCCGGACTAATCAGATTCTAATATGGAGACTCTGTTCAGAAGACATGACCAGTATATCGCGAAGACGCCCATGGACATTGTCCGCGAGACCATGCAGGACATAGGATGGGATTCCCGGCTGATCGCCATAGTCGGGGCCCGGGGTGTGGGGAAGTCCACTTTGATGCGCCAGTATGTGAAGCTGAATTTCGAGCCTTACGACAGGTCGGTCCTCTATTGTTCCCTGGATTCGGTATATTTCTCGACTCATACGGTCATTGAACTCGCCGAAGGGTTCGTGGCAGGAGGAGGACGCAGGCTGTTGCTTGACGAGGTGCACAAATATGACGGATGGAGCCGTGAGATAAAGGAAATATACGAGCTCTATCCCGAGCTGAAGATTGTCTTGAGCGGTTCGTCTCTGCTTCATATTCTGAATGCGGATGCGGATCTGTCGAGGAGGTGCGTAAGGTACTCCATGTACGGTCTGTCGTTCCGGGAATTCCTGAGGTTCTACAAGGGCCTTGACTTCGGGAGATGCGGTCTGGAGACCATATTGTCCGACAACGCCCGCCTGTGCGCCGAAGTGAACGCCGGATGCAGGCCTCTGATGCTGTTCGACGAATATCTGGAATATGGATATTATCCGTTCTACAGCGAGAACGCCTCGGACTATCATATCAAGATAGGCC
>JADILW010000008.1 GCA_017695095.1 Candidatus Cryptobacteroides avistercoris
ACATGATGCTCGCCGCGGCACGCGAGAACGGCGTTCCGGCGCAACTGGTGCGCCACTACCGCGACGGCGCCGTGATGGGCTTCACCGAGGTCCTGGCCAAGGGCCGCCGTCTTCTGCGCAACGTGGAGTTCTGCAAGGGCGACATCCTCGCCTGGAAGCCCGACGTGGTGGTGCTGATAGACTATCCCGGCTTCAACATGAAGATCGCCGAATTCTGTCACAGGCACGGCATCAGGGTGTTCTACTACATAGCCCCCAAGACCTGGGCCTCGCGCGAGGGGCGCAACAGGAAGCTCAAGGCCTGGGTGGACAGGCTCTTCATCGTCTTCCCCTTCGAGAAGGAGTATTTCTCCAGACGCGGCATAAGCTATGTCTATGAGGGCAATCCGCTTGTGGACGCCGTGGATTCGCACGAATTCGTCCGTCCTGTCGAGGGGCCCTACATCGCTCTGCTCGCCGGGTCCAGAAAGGCGGAGATTTCCCGCACGATGCCCGTGTGCATGGAACTGGCCGACAGGCTTTCCGCACTGCCGCGCTACGAGGGCTACAGCTTCGTGGTGGCGGGGGCGCCCGCAAGGAGCAGGGAGGACTATCTTCCGTATATCGGCGGCCGCGCCAACGTGGAGCTGATGTTCGACCGAACCTACGACATACTGAAGTTCGCCGACGCCGCCGTGGTGAATTCCGGCACCGCGTCGCTCGAGGCGGCGCTCATCGGCACCCCGCAGGTGGTATGCTGGAGCACTTCTCCGCTGACCTATTTCGTGGCGAAGAACGTGCTGCGCGTCGGAGACCACATCAGATATATCTCCCTCGGCAATCTGTGCATCGACAGACAGGCCTTCCGCGAGCTGATCCAGGAGGATTTCAACATAGAGGAGGTGCTGGCGGAGGTGCGCAGGCTCAACGAGGACCAGGCCTACCGCTCGCGCATGCTGGCCGACTATGCCGCGATCCGCGAGTCTTTGGGCGGCAGCGGAGCCTCCCGCAAGGTCGCAGCGGCGATGATAAGGGAGCTGCGGGCCGGCGGCGCAAGATAACACCCCTTGGAAATCAATATTCCCTCGGGCCGAAGATTGCGGTGCCGATGCGGACCATGGTGGCTCCATAGTCGAGCGCCAGCCTCCAGTCGTCGGACATGCCGATGGAGAGTTCGCTGAAGCTGTCCAGCTCGGGGAAGAGGTCGCGGCAGTAGCCGAAGAAGGCGGAGATGCGGGCGAAGTCGGCGCGGATATCGTCCTCGTTGTCGGTGTGCGAGGCCATGCCCATGAGGCCGCGGAAGCGGATGTTCCTGTATTTGGAGGCGTTGAAGAGTATCTCGAGGGCCTCCTCCTCCACGAAGCCCTGCTTGGTCTGCTCTGCGCCGATGTGAAGCTCGAGCAGCACGTTCACCGTCTTCTGCGCCGTCTTCCCCCAGGCGTCCACGGCCTGCAGCAGATGCAGGCTGTCGATCGACTGCACGAGGTCGGCGTAGGGGAGCACCATCTTGAGCTTGTTGGTCTGCAGGTGGCCGATGAAGTGCCACTCCAGCCTGCCGGCGACCTCCGGATGCTGCTCGCGGAAGCTCAGTACCTTCTTCTGGAATTCCTGCGGACGGTTCTCCCCGAAGCGCAGCTGTCCGGCATCCACGGCCTCAAGCATGGCTTCGACGGGGTGGAATTTGGAAACTGCCACCAGCTTGACGTCGGGTGGCAGTTCCTTGTAGATATTCTGCAGATTCTCTCTTATCATCGTTCTGCTTTGTGGGAGCTTCTATCTTCTGCCCTGCTTCTTGCGCTGCTCGCGGAGCTGCTGCTCCTGGATGCGCTGGGCTTCTTCGATGCGCTGCTGCCATTTGCTCTTGGGCATCGGCTTGCCTTCGCTCGCCCTGACCTTCTCGAGAATGGCCTCCTTGTTCACGCTCTTGCGGATGATCAGCGTCTCGGCGATGGAGATCAGCTGCGAGAGCAGGTAGTAGTAGCTGAGGGCGGCCGACAGCTGGTTGCAGATGAAGAACATCATGATAGGCATCATCCAGAGGCTCATGAAGCGCATGCTGGCCGCGGTCGGGTCGTTGCCGTTGGGCTGGGAGGCCAGTGTGAACTTGGAGTATGCCCACATGGTGACGGCCATCAGCAGGGCGAACAGCGAGAGGTGGTCGCCGAGTATCGGGATGCGCATTCCGTAGTCGATGATGGAATCGTAGGCCGACAGGTCGTCGCACCAGAGGAAGGGCTGCTGGCGGAGCTCGATGGACGCGGGGAAGAAGCGGAACATCGCCCACAGGATGGGGAAGGTCAGCAGCATGGGCAGGCAGCCTCCCATCGGGCTCACTCCGGCCCTCTTGTAGAGGTTCATCATGGCCTGCTGCTTCTTGAGCTGCTCCTGCTGGTTGTCCATGTGGGGGAATTTCGCGTTTATCTTGTCGATCTCAGGCTTCAGCGCGCTCATCTTCGCCGACGAAGCGTAGGACTTGTAGGTGAAGGGGAGCACCACGAGCTTGATGACGATGGTCATCAGGAGAATCACGAGGCCGAAGCTGTTGATGAACCTTCCGAAGAAGTTGAACATCGGGATGATGGCGTACTTGGTGAACCAGCCGACCAGCCAGCCTCCCAGAGGGATGATCTTCTCGTAGTTGTGGTCGTAGCTCTTGAGGGTCTGGAAATGGTTGGGTCCCAGGTAGAACTCGAAGGGAATGCTGGAGTTGCCGCCCTGGGCGAGGTCGGCGCGCATCCTGGCGCTGCAGTTCATCAGGTTGTGGCTCGGGTCGTCCTCCTGGAAGAAGTCGACTGCGAGCTCTCCGGAGCTGAATTCTCCGGGTGCGCGCATGATCACGGAGAAGAACTGCTGCTGGAATGCGAACCAGCTCAGCTTCGAGTCGATGCGGCGCTCTCCGTTGCGTCCGTTGCCTATTGCCTCGGGCTTCTTGTCGCCTTCATAGTAATAGTTGAGCTTGGAGTACTGCGACTCGTTCCTGTAGCCCTTCTCCATCCTCGGCACGGTGACGTTGAAGTCGATGTCGAAGGAGCTCACGTTGCCGGGGATCACGTCGCCCATGCCCACGAACGAGAGCAGGTTGTCCATGCGGTAGCTGTCTTCGTGGAGGGTGTACTTCTGCTCGATGTATCCGCCGCCGGAGAAGGGGAGACGCATCGTGACGCTGCTGTCGGTCTTCTCGGCGAGCTGGAAGGTGAAGTTGTCGGTGCGGAGGTACTCGCCGGCGTAGACGCTGACTGCATAGTCGGCCTCGCCTGGCTTGAAGAGATAGAGCGCGGTGCTGTCGTAGTTGTAGTAGTCCTTGACCATCACGGAGTGGGGCTGCGCGCCCCTGGTGTTGAACTCCACTCTGATCTTGCTGTTCTCTATCGCCACGATCTGGGCCTCGGCTCCGTAGGCTTTCTGTATCGCCGAATCCTTGTATGCGGGCACGACGCCGCCGTTCCTGAGTTCTTCCTCCTCCGCCACGTCCGGCATCTCCCTCACGGGATTCATCGCCAGAGCTATCGAGTCGGCCTGTGCCTGCAGTTCCGCATTCTTGCGCGCGCGGCCGGTCTCAAAGACCGAGAAGCCGACGAAAATCAGAATTATGAGGAGGAATCCTATTACTGTGTTCTTGTCCATCTATAGTTATTTGCTTTCTTCTTCGGCGTTCCTGATCTGCTCCTCGAGCTTCTTGAGTTCTGCCTTGGCTTCGTCTATCCTTGCCTGCATCTGCTGGATGAGCGGATTGCTGTTGCTGGACGAAGAGAAGAATCCTATGTTGTTCTCGTAAGTGATGATGTTCTGCTGGAGGGTGTTGTACTTGGCGATGAGGTTGTCCTTGGGACTGCGGTGCTGGTTCGAAGAGCCTCCCTGCCTGCCGCCTCTCTGACGGTTGAAGAGGGGGAACTTCTCCTGCATCGCCTCGCGGAATTCGCCGAGCACTGCGTCCTTCTCCTTGTAGGGCACGTGGCCTATGGCCTGCCAGCGGTCGTTGAACTCGCGCATCATCTCGGCGTTGGCGGTCTCGTCATCGCCGGGCACGTAGGCCCTGATCTCCTCGATGAGCTTCTTCTTGGCCTTGAGGTTGCCGTAGAAGTCGTTTTCGGGCGAGGCGTTGGCGTCCCTTCTGGCGAAGAACTCGTCGCAGGCCGCGCGGAACCTCTTCCAGAGCTGCTCCGACTTCTTGCGGGGCACGGGGCCGATCTCCTTCCACTGCTTCTGCAGGGAGATGTACTGGTCGGTGGTCTTCTTCCACTCGGTGCTGTCCTTGAGGGCCTCGGCCTGCTCGATGAGCGCCTGCTTCTTCTCAAGGTTTTCGTTCATGGCGCCCTTGATGCCGTTGTAGTATTCGCGCTTGCGTCCGAAGAAGGCGTCGCAGGCCGCGCGGAAGCGGTCGTAGATCTTCTGGTTCTCCTTCTTGGTGGCGAAGCCTATCTTGCGCCATTCGGCCTGGATGTCCTCTATCTCCTTGGAGAAGGCGTTCCACTCGGAAGCGCTCCTGACCTCGCGCGCCGCGATTTCCTCGACGCGCTCGCAGAGCTTCTTCTTCTTCTCGAGGTTCTCGAGCTGCTGGCCCTTGAGCTCCTCGAAATGAGCCTGGTAGCGCTTGTTGATCACCGCGGTGGCCGCCTTGAAGCGGTCCCATATCTCCTCGCGCTTCTCTTTGGCCACGGGGCCGTACTCCTTCCACTGTTCGTGGAGTTTCTGGAGCTCGTGGAAGGCGTTCACGATATTCTCGTTCTCGGCGAGCTTCTCGGCCGCCTCGCAGAGGGCCTCCTTGGCCTCGAGGTTCTTTCTGAAGTCAAGGTCGCGAAGGTCGCGGCTTATCTTCACCATGTCGTAGAACTTCTCGACATAGAACTGGTAGCGGTCGTTGATGTCCCTGAAGGACTGGGCGGGCACGGGGCCGGCCTCCCTCCAGCGGTTCTGTATTTCGCGGAAGGCGGGGAACTGCGAACTCATGTCGTCCTGGCCCTCGACCAGGGTCTTGAGGTCCTCGATGATGGCCTGCTTCTTGGCAAGGTTGGCCTCCCTCTGCTCCTCCTGCTGCCTGTTGTATTCGGCCCTCTCCTTCTTGTAGTCGGCGTAGAGAGCCTTGAAGTTCTGCTCGACGGCCTCGAAGGGGTTGCTGCGGGCGTCGTCGGCAGAAATGTCGGGATTCTCGCCCTTGAGTTTGGTCAGGAGCTTGTAGAACGCGGACTTGATGGCCTCCGCTTCTTTGGAACGCGACATGCTGTCGGCGCTGTCCTTGAGTCTGACGAACATGTCTGACAACTCGGCCAGAGACTTGTCAGCAAGTTCCTCGACTTTGTCGGCCGCGTCCCCGGCGGCGTCCTCCACCTTGTCGGCGACCGTTTCGAGCTTGTCGCTCACGGTCTCGACGGCATCGCTCACCTTTTCGGCGGCATCAGCAAGGACTTCTTGCATCTTCTCTTGAAAGTTGTTTTCGCTCATAGTGAATTCACGTTGATTACAGACTACAAATATAGTGATGAATTTGGCTTTTTTCATAAAAATGTCTCGGAAATGAATTTTTAAGGGTATTTTTGCGGCACACCAACGGATAACGTCATGCGCATAGATATTTTGAGCGTCGTGCCCGAGCTGCTCGAAAGCCCTCTGGGGCATTCGATAGTGGGCAGGGCGATAAAGAAGGGGCTCGTGGACATCCGGGTCCACAACCTGCGGAAATACGGCATCGGCCCGAGGAAGAACGTAGACGACTACAGCTACGGCGGCGACGCCGGCATGGTCATGCGGGTCGAGCCGGTCTACGACATGATCGCCGAGCTGCGCGCGGAGCGGGACTACGACGAGGTCATCTACATGTCGCCCGACGGCGAGAGGCTGACCCAGGGCATCGCGAACGAACTCTCGCTCAGGGAGAACATCATAATCCTGTGCGGTCATTATAAAGGTATAGACCAGCGCATACGCGAGCATCTGGTGACGCGCGAAATTTCGGTAGGCGACTATGTGGTCAGCGGCGGCGAGATTCCGGCGGCCCTGCTGGCCGACGCCCTCGTCCGCCTGATTCCCGGAGCGCTCACCGACGAGACCTCGGCGCTGTCGGACTCCTTCCAGGACAATCTGCTCTCGCCTCCGGTCTACACCAGGCCTGCCGAGTTCAACGGCTGGAAGGTGCCGGACGTGCTGCTGAGCGGAAATCCGAAGCTCATACGCCAGTGGCAGGACGAACAGGCCCTGGAGCGCACCAGGCGTCTGAGACCGGAGCTAATTAATAAAGAATTTTAAAAACTAAATATTTTTCTTGAATTTTTTTTGAAAAATTATTGTATATCTGAAAATTTATGTATCTTTGCCTTCGGAAATGAAAACAACTCGACTTCGGTTCTGTGCCGAAGGTTTCTAACCAACAATAATTAACCTTCTATAAGGTAATACACTACTAACTAACCGTAAAAGCCTGTCGTGATGACAGGCTTTTGTCGTTCAATGAGTTACGAATAAAAAGTCCAGCCAAGCCATCTATAATTGTACGGATTTTTGTACGGATTTTTTGACGGAGATGTAAAAAGATGTTAAATATGGGCATAAAAAAAAGCGGAGCCGCAGCCCCGCCTTTCTGTCAGATTTCCCTCATCCGGGTGACCGCCGCCCTGTCCCTCATGGATTCCGCGGCAAGTTTCCAGATGCGGCTTTCAAGTTCCTCGTAAGCCGGATAGAACTCCTTCTCGAGGATGGAGTCTGCGTCGCTTTGGTAGTACATTCTCTCCATGGCTTCGGTGAGCTTCTCGGAGAGTTGCCGGAGCAGGTCGAGGCAGTCGACGAAGCTCCCGGTCTGCTGGCTTATCGCAGGCATGGGGCACCTCCTTTTGAATTGAGAAGCGAATGAAGATAAGCCCTGCCGAATTCCGTGACCACCATGGACACCGGGCTCAAGACCGTGATGGACTTCAACCTCGCGTTCATCGTGCCGGACGCCTTCAACGAGGCCAACGACCCTTCCGACGGGGCGTCGAAGGGACTTTTCAACATCTATGTCTCCCTTGCCAACGATTTCCTGTACGAGGATACGGAAAATATTCTTATCTTTCTCGACAATCACGACCTCTCGCGCTTTGCCCGGAAAGATGACTCCGGACTCGACAAGTACCGTCAGGGAGTGGCCTTCATCCTGTCCACCAGGGGCATCCCCCAGATATACTACGGGACGGAGCTGCTCTTCACCGGAACCAAGAACGAAGGCGACGGCATCATCAGGAAGGACATGCCCGGCGACCGAACTGGAGATGGGCCGCTACTCCGATGTCATCCGCGACTATACGGCGGGTACCGACGTGGTCACCGGACAGACCTTCTCCCTGACGGAGAAGCTTCCCGTGCCTGCGAGAGGGGCGTATATCCTGGAACTGCATAATTGATAGATATATGAAAAGACTTACTCTCATTCTGGCCTCGCTGGGCATGATGCTGCTCGCAGGCTGCAAGTCAGACGCTCCCGCCGTGCAGGCCGCCGATGTGCCCGCACCCCCTCATGCCGTATTCGAGGAGGGGCTGATAGCCGACATCGAACCTCAGGGCTGGCTGCTCGAAATGCTTCAGAGGCAGAGGGACGGCCTCACCGGTCATCCCGAGGCTATGGCCTATCCCTACGATTCCCCTCTGTGGGCCGGTGAGCTCAAGAGGGACTCCGAGAACAGGGGCGCCGACTGGTGGCGCTATGAGCAGACCGCCTACTATCTCGACGGTCTCGCGAGACTCGCCTACATCCTGGACGACGAGGACCTGCTCGCGGTCTGGAACGAGAACATAAACTACGTGCTCGACCATCCGCTCCCTGCCAAGGAGGGGACTGCCGTAGAGTTGCCGGCTTCGGGCCGGCGCCCCTCCAATCCAGCTGCGAGGGCGAGAATGGAGAAGATGCAGAAGATAATGTCGGCAGGAAGGCCCGGAGGACGCCTCGGAGCCGACGCCAACTCCATGGCCTGGCCGCTGGCGGTGTTCTTCAGGGCGGCGAAGGCCTGCTATGAGGCCACCGGTGACGAGAGGATACCCGCAGCTCTCGAGAAGAACTGGCTCTCCTTCACCGTCGAGGAGCTCGGAATGGACCGCGGCCCCGTCAACGTGGAGGGCATACTCTGGACCTACGCGATTACCGGAAACCCTGAGCTGCTTGAACTCGCCGAAGCCGTCTGGGCCGAGGACGGGGCCGAGCTGACCCAGGAGAACTGCCTCGACGACAGTCAGTTCCACATGCACGGAGTGACCATGAACGAACTGCTCAAGGTACCCATGCTGCTCTACGCCTACACCGGCAAGCCCGAGTACCTCCAGGCGGCTCTCAAGGCCGACGCGAAGATGGAGAAGGCCAACATGCTCATCGACGGAGTCAACTCCAGCACCGAGCATCTTGCCGGAAACGACCCCCTCGCGAGCCACGAGACCTGCGACGTGACCGACTACGGCTGGACCATGGGCTATTTCCTCACGACCACCGGAGATGCGCAGTGGGCCGACAGGATAGAGAAGTCGGTGTTCAACGCCGGTCTCGGCGCCATCACCAAGGACTTCCGCTCCATGCAGTATTTCTCCTGCCCCAACCAGTTCATCGCCACCGGCAACTCCGACCACAACAGCTTCAAGCACGGTCTTACCTGGATGGCCTACAGGCCGATCCACGAGACCGAGTGCTGCATAGGCAACGTCCACAGGTTCCTTCCGAACTACGTGTCGCGCATGTGGCTCAAGGATGCCGACGGCGAGCCGGTTGCCGCGCTCTACGGCCCTTCGTCAGTGGTCTATGACCTCGGCGACGGCGTGACCGTGAAGATTGACGAGCGTACCGACTACCCCTTCAGCGGGAAGATCGACTTCGCGTTCACCTTCTATAAGGACGGTCGCAGGACCAAGGCCCCCGTCGAGATGGACTTCACCTACCGCGTGCCCGGCTGGTGCGCCGCGATGGAGCCCGGCTTCGTGACCGAGAGCCGCGAGTGGAAGAGCGGCGACGTGTTCTCCGTCGACTTCCCGATGGAGATCGAGGTCGTGGACAACCCCGTCGAGGGCAAGAGCATAGTCCGTGGACCCCTCGTGTACTCATACGCGATACCCATGGACTGCGTGGAGGACACGACCGTCTACGCGAACCTGGCAGGCAAGGTTTCCGGCAACCCCGATTTCAAGAGCTGGACCATGACCCCCGCCGGCAAGTGGAACTACGCCCTTGTCGATGACATGCTGGACCAGGCTGAATACGTCGCCGCCTCTTCCGACGGCTTCCCCTTCGACCTCTCCACCGTGCCCGGAAAGATCCGCGTGCCCGTGGTCGGAGTCAGCGGCTGGGAGCTTGAGGACGACAGATATACTCCCGCTCTTCCGGACAAAGTCGTGCCCGAAGACGGTGAGGTCTCCTGGATAGAGCTCGTGCCATACGGAAGCACGACTCTGCGAATGACAATATTCCCCGTTGCGGAATGATAAAGGAATAAACCATGCAAAGACATACGATAACCCTTGCGGCGCTGCTGCTTTTGCTCGCCGCCTGCACGAATAGTACGCCTCCGGCAGTCCCCGACGCCACTGCCGCCCAGCTGGCGCATGTCGAACCCCTCTCCTGGTGGACAGGAATGAAATGCCCTCTCCAGCTGCTTGTGAACGGCGAGGGAATCTCCTCCTGTGATGTCAGCATCGCCGGCGGCAGGGGAGTGAAGGTCGAGGCCGTCCACAAGGCCGAAAGCCCCAACTATCTCTTCGTCGACATCTCGGTTTCGCCGAACGCCGAGCCCGGCACCTACTGGCTCGTGTTCGACAACGGCAGCGAGAGTTTCCGCTATGCCTACGAAATCGCCGCCCGCGAGGACGGCTCGGCGCAGCGCTCCAGCTTCACCACCGCCGACCTCGTGTACCTGATAATGCCCGACCGTTTCGCCAACGGCGACCCGACGAATGACGACACACCCGACACCGCCGAGAAGGCTGACAGAAGCCGCGAGGGCGGACGCCACGGAGGCGACATCCAGGGCATCATCGACCATCTGGACTATATCGCGGACCTCGGCGCCACCGCCATCTGGTGCACGCCCCTGCTGCTCGACGATGACAGCCGCGGCTCCTACCACGGCTATGCCTGCGCCGACTACTACAAGATAGACCCCCGCTTTGGCGACAATGAGCTCTACCGCGAATTCGTGGACCAGGCTCATCAGAGAGGCATCAAGGTCATAATGGACATCGTGACCAACCACAGCGGCACCCGCACCCACTGGTGGGCGGACGACCTTCCCTTCAACGACTGGATACATCAGTGGCCTGAGTACACCGGCTCCAACGGCTGCTTCTCCACCGAGATGGACCCCAACGCTTCGGCAAGGGATCTCGCTGGCATGGACAGCGGATGGTTCACCGGAGGAATGGCCGACATGAACCTCGACAACCCCTACCTGCTCCAGTATTTCAAGCAGTGGGCGATATGGTGGATAGAGTGGTCGGGCCTCGACGGCTTCCGCGTGGACACCTATCCCTACAACGAGAAGGTCCCCATGTCGGAATGGTGCAAGGCGGTGACCGACGAATATCCGAATTTCAACATAGTCGGCGAATGCTGGACCGGTTCGGTGCCCCAGCTCGCCTATTGGCAGAAGGACAATCCCAACAAGGACGGTTTCAATTCCAACCTGCCCTCGATAATGGATTTCCCTCTGCGAGACGCTGCCACCTCGGTGTTCTCCGAGCGCGGCGGAAGGCCCAGAACCCTCTACAACGCCTTCGCCAACGACTTTGCATATCAGGATCTCAGCAATATGCTGATTTTCCCGGGCAACCACGACACTGACCGCGCAGGCGACATCGCCGGCAAGAATCCCGAGCGCTTCAAGGCCATGATGACCCTGTTCGCCACCGCGAGAGGCATACCCCAGATTCTCTACGGCGACGAGATGATGTTCACCTCGTCTGACCTCCGTCAGGGCCACGGCGGCCTCAGGGTCGATTTCCCCGGAGGCTGGGAAGGCGATGAGTTCGACCTCTTCACCGAAGAGGGCAGGCTCGCCGCCGACACCGACTTCGACGGAAGCGCTATCGAGAAGGGGATGAGGCAGGATGTGTATGACTACTGCCGCACCCTGTTCCGCTGGAGGAAGGACGCCGACGTGATCCACAACGGACGCACCCTGCATTTCCTGCCCGAGGGCAGCGGCTACGGCTATTTCCGCTATGACGACGATGAAGCGGTGTTCGTGTTCATCAACGTCTCTTCCGAGAACGAGACCAAGGTGCCCTGGTCGAACTATGCCGAATTTACCGGAGGCCTCGGCGAGGGCGTGAACGTGATTACCGGAGAGCCGGCGGTGGTTTCCGACGCCACCGTGGTGCCGCCTCTCGGAACCCTGGTGATTGAATATAAGCGATAGAATATGAAATTTCTGAAAATACTGGCGGCCATGCTCGCCGCCGCAGCCTTTGCGCTGCCGTCCGGAGCCGACGAAATGGATCCGGTAGCGAACCCCGACGCCTGCGTGGTTGCCGGAAACGCCCGCTTCACGGTGCTGACCGACAGGCTCGTGCGCATGGAATGGTCCGAAAACGGAGTGTTCGAGGACAATGCCACGCTTGCGGTGATCAACCGCAACCTCCCCGTCCCCGAGTTCAGGGTCACCCGTGATGGTGATGCGGTAAGGATCAGGACTTCCGCGCTGACCCTCGACTATTCGGGCGAGGGCCGTTTCGACGAGTCCAACCTGAGCGTGAGTTTCAGAATGAACGGGCGCCGTGTCGAATGGCATCCCGGAATGTCGTCCGAAGGCAATCTGATGGGCACCGCCCGCACTCTCGACGGGTGCATGGGCCCCGACAAGATCAACAACAACGACCCCATGGAGACAGGTGTCCTCTCCCGAGACGGCTGGGCCATAGTTGACGAGAGCGAGCGGCATCTGTTCGTCGAGGACGGCTCCGACTGGGGTCACTGGGTGGCTTCGCGCCCCGAGGGCGAGGTGCAGGACCTCTACATCTTCGCCTACGGCCACGACTATGAGGCCGCGCTCGCCGATTTCACGAAAATCGCCGGAAAAATCCCCCTTCCCCCTAAGTTCGTGTTCGGCTACTGGTGGAGCCGCTTCAAGGCCTACACGGCCGACGAGCTCGTGGCTCTCGGCAAGGAGTTCCGCGACAGGAAGATTCCTATGGACGTGATGATCATCGACATGGATTGGCACGAGACCTGGCAGCGCAGCGCGAGGGCAGGGAAGGACGAGTTCGGCCAGAACGTGGGATGGACTGGATATTCCTGGAACCGCGACCTGATTCCCGACCCTGAGGGCCTGCTCGGCGAACTCCACGACATGGGCTTCAAGACCGCCCTGAACCTTCATCCGGCTTCGGGCATCGGAGTCAGGGAGGACTGCTATCCCGAATTCGTCGCTGACTATCTCTCCCGCACCGACGACTACGACGGCCCCGAAGGCTATGTCTACAAGGGCGGGGAGCAGCTGGCCAATGGGAAGGTAGGCCGCAAGGGCTACCACGCGCCGGTGCCTTTCAGAATCGACCAGCGCGAATGGGCCGACGCCTATTTCAATTCCGTGCTGCACCCCATGGAGAAGCAGGGAGTGGACTTCTGGTGGCTCGACTGGCAGCAGTGGAAGACCAGCAAGTACACCGAGGGGCTGAGCAACACCTTCTGGCTCAACTACACCTTCTTCAACGACAAGCTGCGCGACGCCGACCTCTCTGACCCCGAGAACGTGCAGCGCCCCCTGATCTACCACCGCTGGGGCGGACTCGGAAGCCACCGCTATCAGCTCGGCTTCTCCGGCGACACCCACATCCTCTGGTCGGTGCTCGGGTATCTGCCGTATTTCACCGCCACCGCCTCGAACGTGGGCTACGGCTACTGGGGACATGACCTCGGCGGACACATGCAGCGCGGCAACATCCCCACTGATCCCGAACTCTACACCCGCTGGCTGCAGTACGGCGTCTTCTCTCCCATCTTCAAGACCCACTGCACGAGCTCCGAAATCATCGAGCGCAGGATATGGATGTTCGAGGACCACTACGAGTACATGAAGGACGCCTTCGAACTCAGATATGCGCTGACCCCCTATATCTACGGAGCTGCCAGGCAGGCTTACGACACCGGAGTCTCGCTCTGCCGCCCCATGTACTATGATTATCCCGAGGCCGACGCGGCCTACGACTACAAGGAGCAGTACATGTTCGGCGATGACATCCTCGTGGCCACCGTCTGCGAGCCTGCCGATTCGCTGAGCGGACTCGCCGACCGCGAGGTGTGGTTCCCCGCCGGCGACGACTGGTACGACATGGCCCACCACGAGATGATCAAGGGAGGCAGGACGGAGGTGCTGCAGTACTCGATAGCCGAGAACTGCTGGTTCGTCAGGGCCGGAGCGGTGATTCCCATGGCCCGGGAGGGGATACAGAGCCTTCAGGAGAAGAGCAACGCCTTCCGCGTCTACGTGGCTCCCGGCCGCGGCCGCAGCAGCGCCGTCTACTATGAGGACGACGGAGTCAGCGAAGCCTACAAGACCGAATATGCGAGCACCCTGATAGAGAAGAACGCAAGCGCCTCCGGCTGCACTCTGACTCTTGCCGCAAGGGAAGGATACTACAAGGACATGCCCTCTGACCGCGAAGTGACCGTGGTTTTCGGAGGCCTTTCCCGTAAGCCGGCGTCAGTCACCCTGGACGGCGAGGCTCTCGAATGCAGCTACGACGCGCAGACGCGCGAGGCGAGCGTGAAGCTTCCCCTCTCTTCCGCCGCTGAGGAAACTGTGATAATTCTGAAATATTGATTGTTTGGTAAGCAAAGTAGGGATTATCCGCCTGCCGGAGCCGTTGAGGTTCCGGCAGTTTTTTTCCGCCGCCCGGCGGCCTAGTATACGTTCGGGTTGCGGTAGCGCCCCTTCTTGACGGTGATGGTGCCGTACTCGATGGCGCGGCGGGGGCAGCGGTGGATGCAGGCGAGGCACTGTACGCAGTGCTTGTCCCAGTGCGGGAGCCGGTCTTCGCCGAGGCGGATGTTGCCCTCGGGGCAGACTTCGGCGCAGAGGCCGCAGCCGTTGCAGTCGCCGGTGGTCCGGAATGCGGTTTCGCCCTGCATGTAGCGGCGGAAGCCGTAGTTGATCACCCGGGTCTTGAACCAGGAGCCGGAGCCGCGCTTGTAGAGTCCGGACGCGGGCTCGTCTTTTTCTATTGCCGCGGCTATCTCCTCAATCCGGGCGGGGGCGTTTTCGAGCTTGCGCCGTTCGACCTCCTCCGAGTCGATGTCGAACAGGGGCAGCAGGATGTAGCAGTTGGGCATCGTGACCGAGAAGCAGCGCGTGAGCCTGAGACCTCTGTCCGCCAGGGCCTTCTCTATCAGTTCGTCGGTGCGTCCGCAGTCGTCGCCGCAGGTGCAGACTGCGTAGATCGGCTTGCCCTCCGCGCCGCGCAGGCTCATGCGCTCTATGAACTTGAGCATCGTGACGGCGGGTCCCCAGGAGTGTACGGGGAAGACGAACATCACGAAAGGCGATGCTCCTGCTTCGATGCAGCAGTCGTCCTTCTTCATGATGTCGGCCACTGAGACGGGGGTCATCCCGAAGTGCTGGCCGAACTGTCTTGCGACCCAGAGCGAATTGCCTGTGGCAGAGAAATAGAAAATCATCGGTCAATTCAAATGCGCAACGCAAAGATACTATAAATTTGCCGCTAAATTCGTAAATTCGCAGGATTGAATTCTGCATACCACATAAAAGATGAATATGAATAAAAACTGTCTGATGTCCGCAGCCTCGCTTCTGTGCGCCGCGGCTCTTTGTGTTCCGGCGTCCGGCCAGCATGTCCCCGACCCCCACGGAAGGGGCCCCGCCTACCAGCTGCCCCCTCTTCCCGAGAGCGTGGTCTACACCCTCCCTGCAAGCTACGGCGGCGGTTTCGACGGCCGTTCCTACAATTTCGCGCCCCAGTTCTTCATCTATCCCGACGGAGCGCTCGACGCTAAGGAGGCCGAGGCCCTCGTGGACGAACTCGGCATTCCCGCCTATTCGAAGAGCGACCACGCCGGCGCGATGGTCATCAACCCCGCCGGAGCAAAATATGATTCCGAAGCTGATTTCGAGGTGTTCGTGGAACTTTTCAACCGTGCCTCCCGCTCCGGAAACCTCAAGGTGGTGGGCATAGGTGAGGGCGCCGATTTCGTGAACGAGGTGCTGCTCCCCAGGGCCGCTGACCATATCGCGGGCATCCTGACCATCGACGGCAAGGCCGTGAAGCCCGGCAGGGAGAAATCCTACGGTGTGCCCGCCTATGTGGCCGGAAAGAACGCGGCGCGTGCGGCAAAGGCGTATATCGCCGCCGACGGAGCCGTCGCCTGCGGAGAGCAGGACGGGGTGGAGATCTATGAGAACCCCGATGAGACCCTGCTGCGCGTGGTGGTCAACTCCGCCCCCGCGGAGGATCTCGGGGCCGTCTTCGCCGACGCCTGGGACAAGCTGCTCTGCCGCAACTACCGTTTCAACAATTATAAGCACACCCAGTACATGGGCGCGCAGTTCGGACAGTTCGGCCCCTACGAGCTGGAGCCTTACATGATACCTGAGAAATTCGGCATCGTCCGCAACATAGTGGTCAAGGAGCGTCCCGGAGAGGAGCTGCCCTGGCTCTGGTACGAATACTGGCCCGAGGAGCTGCTCGACGGCGCACCCGAGAGGAGCGTGCCCGTGGTGGTCCTGCTCCACGGCAACACCAACGATCCCCGCACCCAGGCCGAGACTTCCGGCTTCGTGGAGCTTGCCGCCGAGGAGAAGTTCTTCGTGGTGGAGATGGAGTGGCAGGGGAGCCGCAGCGCCGGGGCCATGGGCCACGACGGAGTCGAGGCGGTGCTCTATGAACTGACCGACAAATATCCCCAGCTCGACCCCTCGAGAATCTACTGCGAGGGACTTTCGGCCGGTTCCATCACCTCCACCCAGCTCGGCATCGTGAAGTCACATGTGTTCGCCGCAGTGGGCGGACATTCGGGCGGTCTGCTCGGCAGCTTCAACCGCGGAGCCTACGGGCTGCGCTCGATACTCGCCGAGGCGGCCCAGAAGCGCGGGGGAGTGGAGATGCCCTACTGCGGAGTGCTCGGCACCGCCGACGACGTGGTGCCTTTCTACAATGAGGACAACTTCAGGGACAACAACTATATCCTCGCCTGGAACGCCTACCTGACCATGAACGGGCTCGACACTATCGACAGCATAGACTTCGACGTCGACCCCGTGTTCGGTTTCAGCCTCAGCGACAGGGAGACCGTCACCACGCTCAAGGGTGCTGGCATCTCCATGGAGACCGGAGTCATCCGCAAAGGCGAGGTCCCGATGATACGGCTCGTCGCGGTGAACGACTACGGCCACTGGAACTTCAAGCCCACCGCCCGCGTGATGTGGGACTTCTTCAAGCATTTCTCCCGCGACCAGAAGACTTACGAACTCATTTACACACCATAAACTATCAACCAAACAATCTTTATGAAGAAAACACTTTTGTTGCTTGGCGCAGCAGCATGCGCCACCCAGCTGTCGGCACAGCCCAAGCTTACCGCTGACAATGTCGACGAGGTACTCAAGGCCCTGACCCTCGAGGAGAAGGCCGCTCTCTGCGTGGGAAGCGGCTGGGACTCGATGCTCGGCATCACCTCCAGCAGCGACGTGCTCGTGTCCGGTGCGGCCGGAACCACCAGAGCCGTGGAGCGCCTCGGCATCCCCATGACCGTGACCGCTGACGGCCCTGCCGGCGTCCGCATCAACCCCACCCGCGAGGGTGACAGCCGCACCTACTACGCCACCGGCTTCCCCGTGGGCACGGCTCTCGCATCCTCATGGGACACCGAACTCGTGGAGAACATGACCAAGGCCATGGGCAACGAGGTGCTCGAGTACGGAGTGGACGTTCTGCTCTCACCTGCGATGAACATCCACCGCAACCCCCTCTGCGGACGTAACTTCGAGTACTTCTCCGAAGACCCCGTGCTGTCAGGAAAGATCAGCGCCGCCTACGTGCGCGGAGTGCAGTCCAACGGAGTCGGAACCTCCGTGAAGCACTTCGCCGTGAACAACCAGGAGACCAACCGCGCCGAGAACGACTCGCGCGTCGACACCCGCGCCCTGCGCGAGATCTACCTCAAGGGTTATGAGATCACCGTCAAGGAGTCACAGCCCTGGACCATCATGTCCTCCTACAACAAGCTCGACGGCGAGTACACCCAGCAGAGCTATGACCTGCTCACCAAGATCCTGCGCGACGAGTGGGGATTCGAGGGCATCGTGATGACCGACTGGGGCAACAAGGAGGGGACCGTGAAGGCGGTTGCCGCCGGCAATGACCTCATGATGCCCGGAAGCACCGTGGAGGTTCAGCGCATCGTGAACGCCGTGAAGAGCGGGGAGCTCTCAGAGGCCGACCTCGACAGGAACGTGCGCAACATGCTCAACTACATCGTGAAGACCCCTCGCTTCAAGGGATACAAGTACAGCGACGCTCCCGACCTCAAGGCCCACGCCAAGGCCGCCCGCGCAGCTGCCACCGAGTCCATGGTTCTGCTTAAGAACGACGACAATGTGCTGCCTCTCAAGGGCACCGAGACCGTGGCCATGTTCGGTATCTCCTCAGTTGACTTCGTGGCCGGCGGAACCGGTTCCGGCAACGTGAACAAGGCCTACGTCGTGAACATGGT
>JADILW010000009.1 GCA_017695095.1 Candidatus Cryptobacteroides avistercoris
GCGCAGCAGGTATCCGCGGCCCCCGACGTGCCCGGCTATGCCGATCTCCGCATTTTCGGGGAATACAGGATCAACAGCAGGCTCGGCGCATGGCTCGAGCTCGGCAACCTGCTCGGCTCCGACATCGAGAGGCATCCCGGCTACGTGGTTTCAGGGCAGTATTTCACCGTGGGCGCCACTCTGAACTTATAAGAAATTTTTTACTAAATTTGCAGGATTATTTGTTTTGGAAATGACTGAGAAAGAAGCAGTGATGAGAATGGCGGAGGAGCAGTATTCCGCCGACAGCATACAGGTGCTCGAAGGTCTGGAGGCCGTGCGCAAGCGTCCCTCGATGTATATAGGCGACGTTTCCGAGAGGGGTCTCCACCATCTGGTGTACGAGGTTGTCGACAACAGTATCGACGAGGCGATGGCAGGTTTCTGCGACAGCATCGGCGTGGAGATTCTGGAGGACAATTCCATCAGGGTGACCGACAACGGCCGAGGCATCCCCACCGGCATGCATGAGAAGGAGCACCGTTCCGCCCTGGAGGTGGTCCTGACCGTGCTGCACGCAGGAGGAAAGTTCAGCAAGTCGAGCTACAAGGTGTCCGGAGGACTGCACGGCGTGGGCGTGTCCTGCGTGAACGCGCTCTCCGACAGCCTGATTGCCGAGGTGCACCGCGAGGGCAAGGTCTTCGTGCAGAAATATTCCAAGGGAAAGCCTCTCGGCCCCGTCGAGGTGGTCGGTGAGGCCAAGGATTCGGGAACCATAATCACCTTCCATCCCGACCCGTCCATCTTCACCCAGACCACAGTCTATAAGTACGACACTCTGGCCGCGCGTCTGCGCGAACTGGCTTTCCTCAACAAGGGCATCAGAATCTCCCTGACCGACAGGCGGGAGATGGTCGACGAGTTCGTGACCGACCCCGAGTCGGGCGAGTCCAAGGCCACCGGCAGGAAGGTGTGCCGCACCGACGTGTTCCACTCCACCGAGGGCCTGAGCCAGTTCATCGAGTATCTCGACGCCGGCGCCCAGACCCTGATTCCGGATCCCGTGTGCGTGACTTCCGACAAGGTGATTCCCATCGACATAGCCCTGCAGTACAACAACGGTTATTCCGAGAAGATCTACTCCTACGTCAACAACATCAACACCATAGAGGGAGGAACCCACCTCCAGGGCTTCAAGATGGGCCTCAGCCGCTCGCTCAAGCAGTATGCCGAGAAGAACAAGCTGCTCGACAAGTTCAAGGGCGACCTCGCCCCCGAGGACTTCCGCGAGGGTCTCACCGCGGTGATTTCGGTCAAGGTGGCCGAGCCTCAGTTCGAGGGCCAGACCAAGACCAAGCTCGGCAACCCCGAGGTGACTTCGGCGGTGTCGCAGGCGACCTCCGCGGCCATGGAGTCCTATCTCGAGGAGCATCCCAAGGAGGCCAAGCTCATCATCGAGAAGATAGTCCTCGCGGCGACCGCCAGGAACGCGGCCCGCAAGGCCCGCGAGATGGTGCAGCGCAAGGGCTACATGGCCGGAGGCGGAATGCCCGGCAAGCTGGCCGACTGCTCCAACCGCGACCCCGAGAAATGCGAGCTTTTCCTCGTGGAGGGTGATTCGGCGGGCGGAACCGCGAAGCAGGGCCGCGACCGCAACACCCAGGCCATACTTCCCCTCAGGGGAAAGATCCTCAACGTGGAGAAGGCGTCCGGCGACAGGGCCTTCGACTCCGAGGAGATACGCAACATCTACACCGCCCTCGGCGTGACCGTGGCGCAGGAGGACGAGACCGGCGAGAAGCACATGGACCTCAGCAAGCTCAGGTACCACAAGGTGGTCATCATGACCGATGCCGACGTGGACGGCTCCCACATCGCCTGCCTGATCCTGACCTTCTTCTTCCGCTACATGTTCGACCTCATCAAGAACGGCTACGTGTACCTGGCCACCCCTCCGCTCTATCTCGTGAAGAAGGGCAAGGAGGAGATCTACTGCTGGACGGAGGAGCAGCGCGAGGAGGCGGCCCTCAAGCTCGGCAAGGGTTCCGACAGCGGCTACACCGTGCAGCGCTACAAGGGTCTCGGCGAGATGTCGGAGGACCAGCTCTGGGAGACCACGATGAACCCCGCCAAGAGGCGCCTCAGGAAAATCACCATCGAGAACGCGGCCCAGGCCGAGCGCACCTTCTCCATGCTCATGGGAGACGACGTGCCGCCCCGCCGCCAGTTCATCGAGGAGAACGCCCACTACGCAAAGATCGACGCTTAAAAACTTACAGATATGTTGGACATTTTTGACAGAATAAAGAAGGACAGCGGCGGCCCCATCGGCCAGTACTTCAACCAGGGTTTCGGATACTACATGTACCCCCGTCTCGAAGGAGAGCTCGGCCCCCACATGACTTTCAACGGCATTCCGGTGCTCAACTGGAGCCTCAACAACTACCTCGGCCTGGCCAACGACCCCGAGGTGCGCAAGGCCGACGCCGAAGCTGCGGCCAAGTGGGGTCTGGCGTATCCCATGGGCGCCCGCATGATGACCGGCCACACCCGTCTCCATGAGAAGCTGGAGCGCATGTTCGCCGAGTTTGAGAAGAAGGAGGACGCCTTCCTGTTCAACTTCGGCTACCAGGGCATCTTCTCGACCATCGACGCCCTGACCGCACGCCACGACGTGATAGTTTACGACGCCGAGTGCCACGCCTGCCTTATGGACGGCATACGTCTGCACATCGGAGAGAAGTTCAAGTACCGCCACAACGACATCGCCGACTGCGAGAAGGTGCTCGCGCGCGCCTGCAAGGTCGCCGAGGAAGGCGGCGGCGGAGTGCTGCTGATCACCGAGGGAGTGTTCGGAATGACCGGCGCGATGGGCATCATCGACAAGATCGCCGCCCTCAAGAAGAAATACCAGTTCCGCATCATGATAGACGACGCCCACGGCTTCGGCCTGCTCGGCGAGCACGGACGCGGAACCTCCGAGCAGCTGGGCTGCATGGACGAGGTCGACCTCTACATCGGCGCGTTCGCGAAGTCCATGGCTTCGATCGGAGGATTCGTGGCAGGACCCCACTACATCATCAACTATCTGCGCGCCAACCTGCGCTCCCAGATGTACGCCAAGTCGCTGCCCATGGCTCTGGTCGAGGGCAACATCAAGCGTATGGAGATCATCGACTCTCCCAAGGGCGACGAGCGCCGCAGGCAGTGCTGGGCAATCACCCATGCGATCCAGGACGGCTTCCGCAAGGAGGGCTTCGACATCGGAGAGGCGGAGGCCTGCGTGACCCCCGTGCATATCAAGGGAGGCGTGGCACAGGCCACCAAGATGGCCAAGGACCTCAGGGAGAACTACAAGATTTTCTGCTCCATAGTCATCTATCCCGTGATCCCGAAGGGCATGGTGATTTTCCGCATCGTGTCCACCGCAGCCCACACCATGGAGGATGTGGACTATACGCTCAACGCATTCAAGGAAATCAGGGCCAAGCTCGACGCCGGCGAATACGACGGTGACGACATAGCCGGCATGACCATAGAATGAGTTGGTTCGCTGACAAGGTGATAATCGTGACGGGAGCCAGCTCCGGAATCGGACTGGCTTCCGCCCGCCTTTTCGGGAGGGAGGGCGCGAAGGTCGTCATGGCCGCGCGTTCGATCGACAGGCTCGAAGCCCTTGCTCCGAGCGTCGCCCCCGCCGACAGGGTGCTCTGCGTCAGGTGCGACGTCTCTTCGGAGCAGGACTGCCGCAGTATGGTTGAGGCGGCTGTCGCGCGTTTCGGACGCATCGACATACTTGTCAACAACGCCGGAATCTCGATGAGGGCGATGTTCAGGGACCTTGACCTCAAGGTCATCCATTCCCTGATGGACGTCAACTTCTGGGGTACGGTCAACTGCACCAAGTATGCGCTGCCGTGGCTGCTCGAGAGCAGGGGCTCGGTGGTCGGGGTGATTTCGATCGCCGGATATTCCGCTCTGCCCGCGCGTACCGGCTACAGCGCGTCCAAATATGCGGTGCGCGGTTTCCTCGACACGCTGAGGATAGAGCATCTCAAGGACGGGCTCAACGTGCTGGTGTTCGCCCCCGGCTACACTTCGTCCAACGTGCGCAACGCGGCTCTCACCGCCGACGGTTCCGCCCAGGGGGAGACCCCTCTCGAGGAGGGGAAGCTCATGAGCGCCGAGGCTGTGGCGGAGAAGCTGGCGAAGGCCTTGCGCAGACGCAGGTCGGAAGTCATACTCACCGCTCTCGGCAAGGTCACGGTGCTTGCGCACAGGCTGTTCCCGAGGCTGACAGACAGACTGACATATTCCTATATCGCCCGCGAGGCCGGAAGCCCCTTCAAATAGCAGAATCATGAAAAGAGACAGACTGGCCAGGATTTTTCCTCTGGTGATCATATTCCTTGTCGTGTTCTTCCTGATGCCGAGGAACTCCAAGTTCCCCTACGACTACAGGAAGGGGCGCGAGTGGAAATACGAGACGCTTTTCGCACAGTTCGACTTCCCGATCTACAAGACCGAGGAGCAGATGCGCGAGGAGAGGAACAGCTCGTCCGGTTCAGTGGTCCCTTACTACAGATATTCCGAGGAGGCCAGCGCCAAGTCCATCAGCTCCATAGAGCGTCTGCCGCTCGGCAGTCTCCGGAGCGTGGTGGTGTCGCAGGTGCGTTCCATCTACAACAAGGGCGTCATCGAGGACAGAAGCCTCAGGGATGAGCTCCCTGAGTCGGAGGTGATCTACGTGCAGCGCGACAAGCGGGCCGTGAAATATCCTTCCACCGAGGTCTATTCGCTCTCCGACGCCAGGAACAAGCTGCTTTCCGACCTGAGCGCGATGGCGCTCGGGGTCAATGTGGACTCGCTGCTCCGCAAGAACGGGGTGTATGACCTCATTGTCCCGAACCTGGTCTACGACGAGCAGGCCACCGAACTGGTCCACGAGGAGTCCGGAGGGGGAGTGTCCCCGACTTCCGGCTATGTGACCGCCGGCCAGCTGATAGTTTCGGAAGGGGAGATAGTGACCGCCGAGATCGAGCAGATGCTGGACTCCTACAAGAAGGAGTTCGAGGCCAACGTCGGCTATCTCGGCCCGCCGGTGCTGATACTGCTGGGCAATCTCGTGATAGCGGCCGCCCTCGTGGTGCTGCTGTATTTCATGGTGTGGTTCGGCTGCCCCGAGATTTTCCACGACTCGCGCTACCCCTATCTGCTGCTGCTCTATCTGCTGTTCTCGTGTCTGACGCTGCTGGTGCTCAAGGCGAACGAGCAGCTGCTCTACGCCGTGCCCTTCACGCTCTCGGCCCTGATGATGCAGACCTTCCTGCCGATGCGCAAGGTGGTGCCGCTCTATGTGGCCATGCTGTCGCCGCTGCTGCTGTTCAGCCACGACGGCGCCGTGCTGTTCGTGATGTTCTTCGTCGCCGGCCTCGTGGTGCTCTACGTGTTCAAGTATTTCCAGCAGGGGTGGCGCCAGTTCATCGCTGCCGCCATCACCTTCGGCGTGCTGGCCCTGCTGTATCTCGGCTTCAGGGGCGCCGACCTCGTGGCCGGCAACGTGTGGTCGGCCCTGCTCAGCCTCTTCGTGGGCTCGATGCTCACCGTGGCCGGCTACCCTCTGACCTATCTTTTCGAGAGGCTGTTCAACCTGGTGTCGGATTCGCGTCTGATTGAGCTCAGCGACACCTCCAGCCCTCTCATACGCGAATTGGAGCAGAAGGCTCCAGGCACCTTCCAGCATTCGCTCCAGGTGATGAACATGGCGGACTTCGTGGCCAGGGCGGTGGGCGTGAACCCCGAGCTGGTGCGGGTCGGCGCCCTCTATCACGACATTGGCAAGATGAACAACCCTCTGTGTTTCGTGGAGAACGAATTCATCGTTCCCAAGGACGACGAGGAGCATAAATACCATACCGGGCTCTCTCCCCTGCAGAGCGCCCATGACATAATCCGGCACGTGAGCGACGGAGTGGAGATTGCCAGGAAGAACCGTCTTCCCAAGGCTGTGGTCGATTTCATAGTGACCCACCACGGCACCACCGTCGTCAGCTTCTTCTACGACAAGTTCCTCAAGGAGGGCGGCGACCCGTCGCAGAAGTCCGAGTTCACCTATCCCGGAGTCAAGCCGCATACCAAGCCGCAGATCATACTGATGCTGTGCGACAGCATCGAGGCCGCCTCCCGCACTCTCAGGGCCAACACCCCGCAGGCCTATTCCGACTTCGTGGAGCGCATAGTCGCCGGCAAGATGGCGGAAGGCCAGTTCGACGACGCCGACATCACGATCAGCGAGCTCAACATAGTCAAGGAGACGCTCAAGCAATACCTTGCACAGCTTAACCACGAGCGCGTGGTTTATCCCAGGACCAAAATGAACAACAAATAATTATGAAAGTATCACAGAACAAGATCGACGACCTCAATCTCGAACTGACCGTGGAGGTTGAAGCTGCGGATTACGCAGAAATTGAAAGGAAGAAGCTTGCGGAGCGCAAGCGCAACGCCGATTTCAAGGGTTTCCGTAAGGGAATGGTTCCTCTGACCATGATCAAGAGGGTCTATGGTGAGCAGTGCCTCGCCGAATCCGTCAACCAGGTGCTCTCCGAGGCGCTTGACAAGCATATCAGCGAGAACAAGCTCAACATTCTTGGCGAGCCTCTCACCTCCGAGAAGCAGCCTGAGATAGAGTGGGTCGACGGCAACGCCTTCACCTTCGTCTTCGACGTGGCCCTCTCTCCCGAGGTGAAGCTCGAGGTCGAGAAGAAGGACACCGTGCCTTCCTACAACGTGAGCGTCTCCGCCGACGAGAAGTCCAAGATGGTCGAGAGCCTCAAGAAATACTATGAGGAGAAGAAGGAGGAGAAGTCCGACGAGGACATTGCCAAGGAGGCCGACGAGCGTCTTTCCGCACAGTACAAGAACGAGGCGGAGTGGAGGCTCAACAAGGACATCCGCGACTATTTCGTGAAGAAGGCCGGAATCGAGCTTCCGGAGGCTTTCCTGAAGCGCTGGCTCGTGGTCGCCAACGGCGACAAGCTGACCGCCGAGGACGTGGAGAAGGATTTCCCTGGCTTCGCGGCCGACTTCAAGTGGCAGCTCGTGCGCGGATTCCTGATGCGCAAGTATGAGTTCAAGGTGGAGGAGAAGGATCTGCGCGACGCCGCAGAGTCGATGATCCGATATCAGTATGCGATGTACGGCATCACCGACGCCCCCAAGGACATCATCGACGAGGCCGTGGTGAACATGCTGCATGACCGCCGCCAGGTGGAGCGTCTCGCCGAGCAGGTCGAGGACGGCAAGGTGATGGGCAAGCTCAAGGAGGAGATCACCCTCAAGTCAACCAAGATCACTTCCGACAAGTTCCGCGAGCTGAAGTAGCTTCCGGCTTGTTGATTTAAGTTTATGTTGTGGCGGATTTCAAATCCGCCGCAACTTTTTTATTGTTACGCCGCTACTCTTTTGTGCCGCCGCTCCGTTGCAATAGATTTGCAATCTGCTGCCGCACCGGAGCTCACCCTCCGGCAGTAAGAACCACCGCACAGCCCTATACTGCCGGCATGGCGACTTTCCTGGTAGCCGCAGTACGGAAATCCGCTTCGGAGGTTCCGCTCCGCTTCATCGATGCCCTTCGCTACGCTCCGGACATCGTCCGCTCACAGCCGCGGACGGCTAGCCTCCTCAGCGGAAATTCCGTACTGCGCGCTGCCTTCATCCAGATGAGTGAGGCCGACTCCGCCGCGGCTGCTCGCCTCAGACCGAGCTGGGCGGCGTGCCGAATTTCTTGCGGAAGGCTTTCGAGAAGCCGTTGAGGGTGCTGAAGCCGACCTTGTAGGCCACCTCGCTCACGCTGTATTCGCGGGTTTTGAGCAGTTCGACCGAACGGTTGAGCCGGTAGGAGATCAGGAACTCCTGAGGCGAGAGACCGGTCAGGGACTTCATCTTGTAGAAGAAGTTCGACCTGCTGATATGCAGTTCCTCCGAAAGCTGCGTGATGCTGAAATTCTCGTCGTCGAGGTGGGAGTCGATTAGCCTGAAGACCTTGTCGAGGAACTCCCTGTCGCGCGAGCTCACCTGCAGCTCTTTCCCGGCAGATTCCGATATGGCCCCGCTCCTTCCGTCGAGAGCCTGCTGGGTGCGCTTCCTGTTCTCCAGGATGTTGGCGACGGCGGCCAGGAGGTATGACGGGTCGAAAGGCTTGCTGATGTAGGCGTCGGCGCCGTTCTCCATGCCGGCGATGCGGTTCTGCATGTCCGTTTTCGCGGTGAGCAGCACCACGGGGATGTGGCAGGTATCAAGTTTGCCCTTGAGGGTGGAACAGAGGGTGAATCCGTCCATCCCGGGCATCACCACGTCGCTGATTATGATGTCCGGTTGCTCCTTTTCGATGAGGCCGAGGGCCTGGACGCCGTTTTCCGCGGTGGATGTGGCATATTGCCGGCCCAGCAGCTGCGAAAGGTAGGAGCGCATCTCCATGTTGTCCTCAACGATCAGTATGCGTATGTCCTTTTTCTCTTCTGCCGCCTGCATGTCGGAAACCGGAAGCTCGCTCACCTTCTCTTTCCGGACGTCGAGCCGTTCTTCGGGGGAGTAGGATTCTTTGTCGGAGGCGAAGCTCAGCGAGAAGTCCGCTCCGTGCGGCTTGACATCGCTGATCCGCAGTTCGGCCCTGTGGAGCTTTGCGAGGTGCTGGGCATAGTTCAGCCCTATCCCGAAGCCCTCGGCAAGGTGTCCGCGGCTGTCGCCTGCCAGGCGCTCGTAGCGCTTGAATATCTTCGCCTTCTTCTCGTCGGAGATTCCGTTTCCGTTGTCCTGCACGCTTATCGTGACTCTGTTGCCGTCCTTCGTGGCGCCTAAGGTGATTCTTCCGCCTTCCGGGGTGTATTTGACCGCGTTGCTGAAGAGGTTGAAGACGATTTTCTCGATCTTCTCACCGTCGCACCATGCCGGCAGCGATTCCGGAAGCTTGCGGACGCAGTCCAGTCGTTTCCGCTCCATCTGCCAGGAGAAGCTGGACGCTATGTCGTTGAGTATGGGCGACAGGTCGCAGCGGGAGACTTCGAGGAACTCCCTTCCGTTCTCGAAGCGGTTGAGGTCCATCACCTGCCCGGACAGTCTGTGCAGCCTTTCGGCGCTGCGGGCGATGATGTCGACGAGTTCCCGGTCGCGGCCGGTCAGCGAACCGCTGGCGCTGAGTTCCCTGACAGGGCCGTAGATCAGGGAGAGCGGCGTACGGTATTCGTGGGAGATGTTGGTGATGAAGTCCAGCTTGTCCTGCTTGAGCCTGCTGCTGATTCGGTTTTTCAGGAAAAAGGCCAGGACGGCCGCCAGAATCGCGAAATAGCAGATTTTCATTGCGGTCGAGGCCCAGAACGAAGGCCGTATCCTTATCTGGAGCGAGGCCCCCGGCTCCTGCCAGTTTCCGTCCAGGCGCTGTGCCCTGACCTGGAAAGTGTAGCGTCCGGGGGAAAGGTTCGAATAGTGGGCCTGCTGGGAGTTTCCGACGTTCACCCATTCCTTGTCGAGGCCGAGCAGTCTGTAGGAGTAGTTCAGGTTTGCGCCTATGGGGTAGTCCCAGGCAGAATAATAGAAGGACAGCAGATTCTGTTCGTGACTCAGGATCAGCCTGTCCGAGTCGAGCGGTATCTCGCCGTTGTTTACGCTCACAGCTTCGATTTCCACGGGAATCTGCTTGTCGTTGATGGGAAGGAGCGGGTCGAGAAAGAGTATGCTGCGCATGCTTCCGAAAGTTATTCTTCCGTCGGAATCGGTGGCGGAGGCGTCTGTCAGGAAGTTGAGCACTGGTGCTTCGGAGTACTGCATGGTGGTCGCCGTCAGCTTCTCCACGTCGATGAGGAACAGGTCGCTGCGCGTCGTACACCACAAGTTGCCCAGGCCGTCTGCGACAAGGGTGCGTATGGATTCGTCGGTGAGCCCGTTCTCCTTTCCGAAGCTGAAGACGCTGTTGTCGGAGGGGTCCCAGCATATCAGGCCGTCGGAGATGCTGCCTATCCACAGCCGCCCCATCCAGTCTTCCGCGACAGTTACGGGGGAGACGATATCCACGGGGATGCGCAGGAACTGGCGGTCGCGGGTGAAGCGGTACACGTTGTTCTCGCTCATGAGGTAGATGTCGCCCGACGGCAGGTTCTGTGCGAACTGGAAGGACAGCGGGGACGGAAGGGACTGCCGTGTGCCGTCCGGATTGAACAGCAGCATGCCGCCGTTCTGCAGGAAGCACACCGTGCCGTCTGTCTCTTCGAAGAAGCATCCGCCGCCGGAGACTCTGACCGCCTCCTCCCTGACCAGCCGCTCTTCTTCGATATGGTAGAGCCGTATGACGTTGTCGCTGCCGAGAATCCAGAGCCGCTGCCGCCCGTCGAGGAAGGAGTTGCTGATCAGCGGGCATTCCGTAAACTCGTGGCGTACGGAGCGCAACCCCTTGTGCCCGTCTTCTGCGAATATGAGGTAGATTCCGCGTGTGGTCACCGCAATGAGAGGGGTGTCTCCGCTCTGGTGCAGGTGCAGAATGTTTTCGTTCGGCCTGAAGCCTTCTGGCGAGAAGCGGTGCAGGTTCTGGAAACGCAGCTTCACGGAGAAGTCTATGTGATTCTTCGAGTAGATGAAGTTGTCGCCGGTGAGCAGGCAGAGTCCGTCGTTTCCGTTTTCCAGCTTCTCTTCGGCCCACAGATGCTCTGAGACGCCTCCGTCGTAGAGCGGGACCGACCAGATGCCTTTGCCTGCAAGTCCCAGTATCATCCTGTCGGCGTCCATTGCGGAGAATAGTATGTTCTCCCCCTCGGTCATGCGTCTCAATTCTTCCTTCAGGGGCTTGAGGCTGTAGTCAGCCGAAGAGACCAGCCATAGCCCTCCGTCCGTCGCGATGAAGACTCCGTCTTTCTCAGGTGATTCCATCAGAGAGTGTATCACGAGGTCTTCGTCGAGCGACAGCTTCTTCTTGAGCCGGAAGGCCTTGTCGTAGATGTAGACTTCCGGAGAGTAGTTTCTTCCGACGACCCAGAGCAGGGAGTCGCTGCTCATCAGCATCATCTGGGAGAAGGAGGCTCCGGCGTCGGTGGGGACGGGCACGATTCTGCCGCTGTCTTTCTCGTAGAGCGCGAGCCCGTCATCGTAGGAGAGCACGAGATGCCGGCTGTCGAAGTCTGCCATGGCGCCTATCGGGAAGAACGCCGGTCCGGCGCGGCGCTCCACCTTCAGACCCCTGACCAGGTTGATTCCCGCGTCGGTGCCCACCCAGAGTCTTCCGTCGGAGTCGGGAAGCAGGGAGAGGATGCGGTCGCTGCTGAGCGAAAGGCTGTCGTCCGCCGCATAGAAGGACTTGTAGGTGTTGCCGTTGTATCGGTTGAGTCCCCTCCGGGTGCCTATCCAGATGTGGCCTTCGCTGTCTTCCACGATAGAGGAGATATGGGGGTTTGACAGGACTCGGCTTATGGGCAGCCGGGACTGGTTGCGGGCTGCCGGACTTTGGGCATGCAGAGCTGCCGCCGTCACGAACAGCATCAGGATTGTGGCTAGTGTTCGCATATACCAAATATAGCAAAATCCTCCACATCTTGACGCCGGTCTGAACATCAGGAAGAACTGCCGGACATCAGGAACAGCAGTCAGTCGCTCCGGAAGAGAAGAATAGACACGCGGAACAGCCCGGCGGCGGGGTATGGACTAAATTTGTGTCAGACATTAAAACTAACATGACCATGCTCCACTCAAGACATCTCATCGTTTCCGCGGTCCTGGCAGGCGCGCTGCTGCTCAGCTCCTGCGGCGGCCGTCCGGCATCCGGAGACGGACTTCCCGCGGGCCCCGACGGACAGCAGCTGTTCATCGGAGACTCGATCGCCGTCGTCAACACCTCGGCAGGACGCGTCCGCGGCTATATCCTCAGAGGAGTCTACACTTATCTGGGAATACCCTACGCAGCCTCCGCAGCGGGGGAGAACCGCTTCATGCCGCCCCAGGCTGTGGAACCCTGGGACGATATCCGCCCTGCCGTGTTCTATGGCAATGTCGCTCCGCAGAGGGTGGACGGCAAGTACACAAACAGCTACTCCACCTTCACCGACCACTGGAACTATTATGACGTGGGGGAGGACTGCCTGACGCTGAATGTCTGGACTCCCGGCACGGACTCGGAGAAGCGTCCCGTGCTGTTCTGGATTCATGGCGGCGGCTTCACCAACGGCAACGCCATCGAGCAGGACGGCTACAACGGGGAGAATTTCAGCCGCTACGGCGACGTGGTCTTCGTCTCTGTGAACCACAGGCTGGGCCCCGTCGGCTTCACGGATTTCTCCGCAGTTGACGAGCGTTTCGCCGATTCCGGCAACGTCGGCATACTTGACATAGTGGCCGCGTTGCGCTGGGTGCACGAGAACATAGCGGCTTTCGGCGGAGACCCCTCCAATGTGACCATAATGGGGCAGTCCGGCGGCGGCGCAAAGGTCTGCACGCTGGTATCGATGGCGGAAACCGACGGCCTGATAAGCAAGGCTGTGGCGCTGAGCGGCAACATCACCGGAGCGATTGACGCCAACTACAGCCGCGACCTCGGGAAGTACATCTACGAGAAGGCCGGCCGCAGCATGAAGAGGCTTCAGGAAATGCCCTGGGAGGAGTATCTCGATTTCGCCGACCATGCGGCCGCGGAATTCTCCAGGACACGTTCCAACGGCATGATGCGCGGTTCCTTCGGCCCGGTGGGCGACGGCATGCATGTTCCGATGGGCACTTTCTTCAGCGACACGAACCTGCATTCCAACGACATCCCCATGATATTCTCGACCACCACCTGCGAGTTCTCGCTCAGCAAGACGAATGCGGAGCTGGAGGAGATCTCCAGGGAAGGAGCCGTGGAGCTGCTGGAAGAATCGGGCATCGGGAATGCTGGTGCAGTGTACGACGCCTACAGCGGAATCTTCCCCGGCCAGAAGCCGATCGAGGTGGTCGGCCTCGTGCAGAGCTCGAGGGCGCAGGTGCTGGCGGCGGCCGACGCCAAGAGCGTGCAGGACGCCCCCGTGTATCTCGCCTGGTTCGGCTTCAATCCTCCTCTCTTCGACGGCAGGATGAGGGCCACCCACTGCTCGGACATCTGCTACTGGTTCATGAACACCGACCTCATGCTGACCCACACCGGAGGCGGCGCCCGTCCGAGAGCGCTTTCCGTCAAGATGGCGGACGCCCTGCTCCGCTTCATGCGCACGGGCGACCCCAACGGGGAGGGCCTTCCGGAGTGGCCGGAATATACTCCTGAGGAAGGCGCGACCATGTTCCTCGGCGACGAGTGTCGGGTGATGGACAGTCCCGACAGGGAGGGTCTTGCGCTCCTCTCACGATAAAGAACAATCACCACTAATTAAATAATCGCTATTATGAATCTAACCAATCTAAAGAAACGGATGCTGCTTTTTGCCGGCGCCATTCTGCTCTCCGCAGCGTCGGCATTCGCGCAGAACGTCCAGATCAACGGTAAGGTCGTTGACGAAAACGGTGACGCCGTGATCGGCTGCGCCGTCATGATCAAGGGCACCAGCACCGGTGTCACGACTGACATCGACGGAAACTTCCAGATCAGCGCTCCGGAAGGCGCGACGCTGGTGTTCTCTTCCATCAGTTATGTCACCAGGGAACTCCAGGCGGCTCCCGACATGAATGTGGTCATGGAGGAAGACACCATTCAGCTTGAAGAGACCGTGGTCGTGGGTTATGGCGTGCAGCGCAAGAGCGATGTCACCGGAGCCATCTCCAAGGTCGAGTCCTCGGATCTCATGAACAGGACGGTCACGTCGGCGGTCGACGCCCTTGGCGGCAAGACTTCCGGTGTGCAGCTGCTGAGCACCTCCGCCGCCCCGGGAGAGTCTCCGGTTATCCGCGTGCGCGGATATTCTTCCAACTACTCCTCCGAACCGCTGTACATAGTCGACGGACTCAAGGTCAGGAGCATAGGTGATATCGACCCCTCCGAGATCGAGAGCATGGAAATCCTCAAGGACGCCGCCTCCGCCGCGATTTACGGTTCCGAAGCGGGCAACGGAGTGGTCATCATAACCACCAAGCGCGCCGAGGCCGGAAAGACCACCATTCAGTACGATTTCCAGTATGCGATACAGTCGGTGAACAGGATACCCGAGGTGCTGAACGCCGAGGAGTACATCCAGTACTACAGCGAATACGGCCACGTGACCCAGGACATGCTCAACCGTTTCTGGGACGGCGAGACCGATACGGACTGGGGCGCTGTCGCCTTCGAGAACGGCCACATGCAGAGGCACGGCATCTCCTTCCAGACAGCAGGCGAGAAGAGCAGCGTCATGATGTCGCTCAACTATCTCGACAACAACGGAATCGTGACCGGTGACAAGGACAGGTACACCCGCTACAACTTCAATGTCAACGCCGAAGTCAAGCCCTTCAAGTGGCTGACCTTCGGAACGAACTCCAGCATCTCCTTCAGCAAGGTGTCTTCGGTATCAGCCAATGCCGGCGGTGTCGGAGGCGGCATCATGACCGCGGTGCTCGAGCTCGACCCTCTGACCCCTGTCTATTACGAGACGCCTCCCCAGTTCGTCAACGACCTGCTCGCCGAGGGACGTCCTCTGATGACCAACGCCGACGGCTACTATTACGGAATTTCCGGCTTCTATCCTTCCGGACAGATCAACCCTCTCCAGCTCGTGGACATCAGCGATTCCGAGCGTACCGCCAAGTCCATCCGCAGCAACGTCTATGCAAACCTGACCCCGCTGCCCGGGCTCACGATAACTTCTCGCTTCGGCTTCTCCTTCAACGACAGCTACAGCCACAGCTATAGCCGCATCTACTACAACAACCAGTGGGCGAACGCCGAGAAACCTACAGTCAGCCAGTCCTCACCCCAGCGCGCATACTGGCAGTGGGAGAATTTCGCCAACTACCTCAAGAGCTTCGGGCGCCACAATCTCGGGGCGATGGTCGGAATATCCTACTCCGAAGACACCAGCCAGTCGCTGTCGACCTCCATCAACGAGATCAGCATGAACGACGAGAACTTCGCGTGGATCGACTTTGCCGGCGGCAACGCCACCAAGACCATCTCCGGAATCGAGACCCAGACCAGGAAGTTCTCCTACTTCGGGCGTCTGAACTACAATTACGACGAGAGGTACTTCATCGAGGCCTCGGTGCGCGCCGACGCGGCTGACCTCTCCGTGCTCCCTCTCGCCGAGCGCTGGGGCGTGTTCCCCGCAGTGTCAGCGGGCTGGGTTCTCACCAATGAGGAGTTCATCCCCAAAAACGACGTCCTGTCATATTTCAAGCTCAGGGCCAGCTGGGGACAGAACGGAAGCATCGCCAACCTCTCCAACTACATGTACGCCTCCGCCATCGAGTCCAATGACAAATATCCCTTCGACGGCAGCTATTCGGTAGGCTCGTCTCCTTCGTCGCTCGGCAACCCCCACCTGAAATGGGAGACCTCCGAGCAGACCGACATAGGATTCGATGCCCGCTTCTTCAGCAACCGGCTCTCGCTCACCTTTGACGCCTACATCAAGAAGACCAAGGACCTGATCGTGAACAACAGCACTCCTTCGCTCTCCGCCGGCAACACTCCTTCACCCATCAACGCCGGTAATATCGAGAACAGGGGAATAGAGGTGGACCTGAGCTGGCGCAGCCACATCGGAGACCTGCAGTACAGCATTTCCGGCAACTTCTCGACCCTCCACAACGAGGTGACCTATCTCGACCCCACCATCGAGCGCATTTCCGGAAGCCGCGGCCCCATCGGCGAGGGTGGTCAGGGAATCTATTTCGAGAAGGGTTATCCTGCATGGTACATGCGCGGCTATCACGTGATCGGGGTCGACCCTGAGACCGGCAATGCCATCTTCGACGACGTCAACAACGACAATGCAATCGACGCCAACGACCTGCAGATGATAGGAAGCGGAATCCCGACATTCAACTATGGCCTGACCATAAATCTTGCCTACAAGGGCTTCGACTTCGTGCTGTTCGGCTCCGGCGCCGCCGGCAACGACATCTGGTATGCCTGCACCTACAACAACGTGACGGGAGCCAACACCCTCAAGTACTTCTATGACAACCGCTGGACTCCTTCCAACCGCAACGCGAGCATCGCGCGCCCCGGAACCAACGAAGTCAACAAGTACTATTCGTCCGACGCCTACGTCTTCGACGGCTCATATTTCAAGATCAAGCAGATTCAGCTCGGATACACCATACCTGAGAACTTAACCCGCAGGGCACATATATCGAAAATCCGCGCATACGTGTCGCTCGACGACTTCTTCACTTTCACCAATTATCCCGGACTGGACCCCGAGTCGGCGTCCATCAGCTCCATGAACGGAATCGGAGTCGACACCGGAAACTATCCCCAGTCCCGCAAGGTCGTGTTCGGTATCAATGTCACCTTCTAAAATGAATCAAAATGAAAGCTAGCAGAAAAATATTATACCTGTTCGTCGCCCTGGCCGGCATGACCTGCCTGTCATCCTGCGAAAGTCTTCTGGACATACCGCAGAAGGGTGTCCGTCCCATGGAGGGCTTCTATCAGACCGACGAGGACTGCCAGGAGGCGGTGACTTCGATGTACGCCTCGATGAAGAACCTCGTCCAGGGTCAGTTCAGCCCCGTCTTCGTGACCAACCTCCTTTCCGACGACTGCTATTCCGGAGCCTCGGCCCGCTATGCTTCCGACGACAAGGAGAGCATTAACGAATACCGCTACGACGCCGCCAATCCGGTCGTCGAGGATATCTACGAAGGCCTCTACGCCCTGATATACAGGTGCAACCTCGTGATCAACAACTTCGAGGACGGCACCAGCGACATCCAGAAGAGGGCGGTGGCGGAGGCCAAGGTGTTCCGGGCCTACAGCTATTTCCATCTTGTGACGCTCTTCGCCAACGTGCCTCTGATCACCGAGGCGGTGCGGGATGACTACAAGGCCGGCCCCAGCACTCCCGAGGCCATCTGGGGACAGGTCGAGACCGACTTGAAGGAGGCCATCGGCGCAGCTGTCCTTCCGGTGAAGACCGGGACGGACGACCGTACCACCGGCATACGTGTGACCGAGGATTTCGCGCGCTCCATGCTCGGCAAGACATACGTGTTCCTTGATAGGTGGTCGGAAGCTGCCGAGCAGCTGGATGCCGTGATCGCTTCAGGACGCTACGGCTTCCTCGACAGCTATGAGGAGTATGCCAAGGCGTCGAACAACAACAACCGCGAGGTCATATTCTCCGACAACAAGAACAACGACCCCAACAACGAGGGCTCCTTCATGCTGGTGCTCTACAACTGGAACAACCAGTATTTCAGCGGCCTCGGCCTGAACAACGAGCTCGGCTCTCTCGGCTTCGGCTTCTTCTCGCCTTCGAAGTCCCTGGTGGATGCGTTCATCGAGATGGAAGGGGAGGGCGACGCGCGAGGAAAGCGTTTCCGCGAGACCCTCAAGTCCTACGACGACATGCTGGAGATGGGCATAACCCTCAACACCGGAATGGCGGCCTACGCCCACTGCGGCTACGGCTACTGGAAGGTGCGCCTGCGCAACGCCGACCTGCTCGGCAACCCCACTTCCTCATGGCAGAATGACGTGGTGATGAGGTACGCGGAAGTGGTTCTGCTCGCAGCCGAGGCCCACATCATGCTCAACGACGGTCTCGGAGACCAGTATATCAACATGATCAGGGACAAGGCGGGCCTGCCTCGTCTCGCCGGCGCGACCATGGACGACCTCAAGAAGGAGAAGCGGCTCGAACTTTGCCTGGAGGGATGCCGCTATCAGGACCTCATCAGATGGGGAGACGCCGCCGAAGTGCTTGGCGAACAGTGGGAGCGCATTCCGAATTTTGCTGGAAAAGCCGCTGACGGATCATACGTCCTTCAGTATCCCGACATCAACGTGAATGCTACCTACGGGTTCGTCGAAGGCAAGCATAACCTGCTTCCGATACCCGAGCGCGAGATGAACGTGAACCCCAATATGAAGCAGAACCCCGGATGGACAGAATAATTTCACAGAATATGAAAAAGTTTACAGTTGGTGTTATTCTTTCGCTGCTGGCACTTGCGTCCGCGATGGACGCAGGTGCCCAGGAAAGGGCGGCGTGGCCGGCCGCTCCCGTGGTGTCACCCGAGAAGAACGGCGATCAGATCACTTTCAGAATCAAGGCTCCCAATGCTGAACGTGTTACGTTCAACGGCTCCTGGATGAGCTTCATGGAGAATCCCGAGATGACCAGGAACGCCGACGGCGTATGGGAGTACACCGTCAGCGGGCTGGAGCCTGACCTCTATCAGTACACATTCAACGTCGACGGCGTCACGATGGCGGACCCGAACTGCCTGAATCATGTCAGGGACGGGGCCTCCTATCGTACCTGGATTGCCGTCAAGGGGGAGGATGAACCCGCTCCTTATGAGTTCGAGTCCTCGACACGCCATGGCAAGCTCGAGAAAGTGTGGTACGACGCCAGCGTCTATGGCAAGCAGCGCAGGCTTTCAGTCTATCTGCCCTACGGCTATGAGGAGAGCGACGGAAAATATCCCGTGTTCTATCTGCAGCATGGCGGCGGAGGCGACGAGGAGGCATGGCCGACACTCGGGCGGATCTGCGAACTGATGGACTATATGATTGAGCGCGGTCTCTGCAAGCCCATGGTGGTCGTGATGCCGAACTGCAACCCGGTGGTGGCCGCGAGCCATGAGGTCACTCTGCCCGACAGGAATCCGGAGAACATGGCTGACCCCGATTTCGCCGAGGGCATAAGCCACGTGAAGAGCATGTACACGGACATCATCCCCTTCGTGGAGAGTCACTACAAAGTTCTTACGGGTAAGGAGAACAGGGCCATCGCAGGTCTTTCTATGGGCGGAATCTATACTCTGAACCTCACCCAGATGCGCCCCGACCTCTTTGACTACATCGGTGTTCTCAGCATGGGTACGACTCCTGAGAAGAAGGCGGTGGACCAGCTGACTCCCGTGAAGGATGCGGGCTACAAGCTCTATTATGTCTGCTGCGGCGAGAGCGACATCGCCTGGAGCAATGCGGAGCGCCTGCTTGCTGGCCTCAACGAGCTGGACATGGATTATGTCTATTATGGCGACGTGCCCGGACATCAGTGGGAGACCTGGCGCAAGTGTGTGCTTGACCTGGCCCCGAGGCTCTTCATGTAAACAATTGTTTTTAATCTGCCGCCGGCCATAAGCATCCCTCGCAGGCGAGAAGAGCCTGCTCGTGGATGATATGGCCGGCTGGCGATTTACGGCGGAGTCGTGGCTGGCGCTACTTAAGTGCCGCGAGCTGCTCGGCAGTGAGCCCCGTGAACTCGGTTATCTGCTCCGCCGGCATCCCTGCCGCCAGCATCTTCCTGGCGATCTCGGCCTTGCCTTTGGCTTTACCCTCGGCGAATCCTTCCTCCTTGGCCGTCTCGAGGATGTTGTACATGTCCCTTTCAGTTATCATATCTGCATCGTATTTTGCCCTCTTCTCCGTGCCGAACCCGGCTATCCGCCCAGACTCCAGCAGGTGCTCCAGCTCCGGAAGCATCAGCGTGGCGCCGTTCCCCGGCTCCCGCTCCATCTGCCCCATGTTCTTCAGCGTCCAGCACCACCGCTCCTCGTCCGTCAGGCACTCCTCGTAGCCGCGCTTCCCGAACCGGTACAACTCCACAAATATAATCGAAATTGTCTCTTCCTCCACCTGTCCGCTCTCCCTTTCGCGGAAGGTGTAGCGAGACGTGTAGCGCCCCTCCCACTCGGCGGCGGTTCGGCCGAAGCCGAAGTCCCGGTCCGTCAGCGCAATCAGGTAGACCGGCGGCAGGTCGTATCGCTGTCTGTCGCCCCTCTCCGAGCCGAGGGTGTAGATCCGCGACGCGTAGTACACGCAGCGGCGGAAGAAGTGTGGCTGGGCGCTCCGCTGGACCTCCACGATGAACTCCCGGCCCGCCTCGTCCGTGCAGCGCAGGTCCACGCGCGACGCCTTGTTCGAGAGGGTCACGCCCGGCAACTCCGTGGAGGCGTACTCCAGGCCTGACACCCGCCTTTCCGGCGGGAGGAAAGCGTTAAGCAGCGCTATCAGGTCCTGCTTGTTCTTCGGGTCGCAGAACAGCGCCTTGAACCCCGAGTCCGACAGCGGGTTCACATACTTCGGTGTTGAAATTTCCATAGTCGTAATGTTTTTGGTTGTACTTGATTTCTCTTCGCACGTCAGGGCGGTGCGCCCCGGCGGCGCAGACAAAGGTGCGAATCAGAATCCGCAACGGCAACACCCGTCCGCCGCCGTTCGTCACATATTTCCGTTTTTAAGCAAAGAAACGCGCTTTTGCCAAATCTATATTGTTCCGCCGCAACTGTTTACTGTCGCGGTGGATCGGCCGGCTGTATAGGGCTGTGCGGTGGTTCTTACTGCCGGAGGCCGAGCTCCGCCGGCGGCTGGATGGCAGCAGATTGCAAATCTGCTGCAACGCAGGGACGCAGATGCATACAAAAAATTACGTCCCGATATCACATCGGGACGTAACGTCATTCTAACCTAAAATTAAACCTATGAAAAAACTATTCGACGGATTCTATTGCGAATACCGTGCCAAGTCTTCTTATTGCAAATTCCATCCGTGAAAGGGCTTCGTCCCTGCCGATGAATGAAATTATGTCAGCGATTCCGAGGCCGCTGGCCGCGCCTGTCAGCGCAAGCCTGAGGCAGTTCATGACCTTGCCGAGCGGCAGCCCTTTCGACCTGACGTAGTCCTCGATCTCACCGGCCTCGCAGTGCTCGAGCGCGTCCTTTGCGGCTCTCCAGTACTCCTCTTTCCAGAACTTGTCGGCGTCCTTCGCGAGGAAGGGTTCGGTGGCGGAGTCGTCGTAGACCTTGGCCCTCGGGTCAGCCGGCCTGCCCGTCGCGGGCTTCTCGAACGCGGCTCCGGCCTTGATGCCGTGGTCCTTGAACTTCTCGGGAGCCACGAAGATGCAGGAGGCTATGTCCCAGAAATCGGCCACGAAGGTGGCCCTCTCCTTGATCAGCCCTATGAGCTTCTCCACGAAGACGGGTTCGGCCTCAACTCCCTTCTCCCTGAGAATCGGCATGAACAGCTCCGCGAGTTCGGAGTCGGAGCGCATGCGCAGGTATTCCCTGTTGTACCAGCGGGCCTTCTCGGGATTGAACTTGGCCCCCGACTTGCCGACCTTCTCGAGCGAGAAGGCGTCGATGAGCTGCTGCATCGAGAATATCTCCTGCTCCGTGCCGGGATTCCAGCCGAGCATGGCGAGCATGTTCACGAAAGCCTCGGGGAAGTAGCCGTCCTCCCTGTAGCCATGGCTCTTCTCGCCGTCGGGCGAGGTCCATTCGAGCGGAAACACGGGGAAGCCCATCTTGTCGCCGTCCCTCTTGCTGAGCTTGCCGTTGCCGACGGGCTTCAGCAGCAGCGGGAGGTGGGCGAAGCGCGGCATCGTGTCTGTCCATCCGAAGGCTTCGTAGAGCAGCCAGTGGAGCGGCAGCGAGGGCAGCCACTCCTCTCCGCGAATCACCTCGGTGATTTCCATCAGGTGGTCGTCGACTATGTTGGCGAGGTGGTAGGTCGGCAGTTCGTCAGCCTTTTTCCACAGCACCTTGTCGTCGAGAGTGGAGGTGTTGACCTCCATGTGCCCGCGTATCAGGTCGTCCATGGCCACGGTGCGGTCCTCGGGCATCTTGAAGCGTATGGTCCAGTCGTCGCGCTCCTCCAGCAGCCTTGCGGTCTGCTCGGCGTCGAGGGTCAGCGAGTTGCACATGCCGCCCCGGGTGCTGTAGTTGTAGATGAAGGTCTGTCCGGCGTTCTCGGCGCGGGAGCGCATCAGCTCGAGGTCTTCGGCGCTGTCGAAGGCGTAGTAGGCGTTGCCCGAGGCCACGAGCTGCTCGGCGTACTTGCGGTAGATGCTGCGCCGCTGGCTCTGGCGGTAGGGGGCGTGGGGGTGCCTCTCCGAGGGAGTCTCCACGACGTTGCCCGCGGCGTCGACCCCCTCGTCGGGTACGATGCCGCACCAGTTCAGCGCCTCGATTATGTACTGCTCCGCCCCGGGCACGAAGCGGTTGGAGTCGGTGTCCTCTATCCTGAGGATGAAGTCGCCGCCGTGCTGCTTGGCGTAGAGGTAGTTGTAGAGCGCCGTGCGCACCCCGCCCATGTGCAGGGGGCCGGTCGGTGACGGCGCGAATCTTACTCTTGTCCTTCTCATAGTCATGCGAAAATGTCCGGCAAAATTACGCAATTTTTCATTTCACGCGGCGGATCGCCGGCACGTTCTCGAGGTCGGAGATATTCTCGTCGGGCTTGACCACGAGGCAGGGCTTGTTGTCAGGGTCGAAGTTGAAGGTGCGGACGTTGCTCTTGGTGTTGTAGCCAATCTGCTGCGAGCTCATGTCCTCGTAGAGGGGAATGCCCTCGCCCTGGGCTGCGTCGGACTTGTCATAGACGAAGTTCTTGCTGACCATTATGTAGTTGCCTATGTCCCTGGTCGGTCCGATCACGTCGGAGAAGCGCAGCCCCGTGACTATCGAGGTGATGCGCACCGTGTCGCCGATTTCGGGGTCGTCGTCCCAGATCAGTCCGCGCTTGAAGTTGTTGGCCTTGCCGGTGTATTCGTCTATCTTCTTGTTGATCTCGTTGAGGTCGTCCATGGTGAGGCCCTGCTCGTTGTGGCCGCAGGTGATGTTGATCAGCACCTTCTTGGCCGACTTTAGGTCGAAGTCGTTGAGCAGGGGCGACTCGAAGGCGGCCTTGACGGCCTTCTCGATACGGTCGGGGCCGCTGCCCTCGCCGCTGCCCATCAGGGCCATGCCGCTGTTGCGCATCATGGTCTCCACGTCCTTGAAGTCCACGTTGATGTAGCCGGGCTTCTTTATGATCTCGATGATTCCGCGCACGGCGGTGGCCAGCACCTCGTCGGCCTTGGGGAAGGCGTCCTGGATCAGCTGGTTGCCGTAGTATTCGTGGAGTTTCTCGTTGTTGATGAGAAGCAGGCTGTCGACGTTCTTCTCGAGCTCGTGGATGCCGTCGATGGCGCGGGAGAGCGACTCGTTGCCCTCGTTGAGGAAGGGCAGGGTCACCACCGCCACGGTCAGGATACCCTTCTCCTTGGCCATCTTGGCTATCACGGGGGCGGCTCCGGTGCCGGTGCCTCCTCCCATACCGGCCGTGATGAAGAGCATCTTCGTGTTGGAGCCGAGGACGATCTTCTCTATCTGGTCCTGGCTTTCGAGGGCGGCGTTGCGCCCGTTGACGGGGTTGGTGCCCGCTCCGAGGCCGCGTCCCATCTGGATCTGGATGGGCACGGGGCTGCACCTGAGCGCCTGGGAATCGGTGTTGCAGACCACGAAGCTGCACCCCTTGATCCCCTCGTTGTACATGTAGTTGACGGCGTTGCATCCGCCTCCGCCGACTCCTATCACCTTGATTATCTCGTCGGAAGTCGCCCAGTTGCTGGGGGCGATCGCATCCAGTATCTTGTCTTCTTCCATAGTCCTTATTTCATTGAGTCAAACAAATCTCCCACGGTGTTGTCGAAGGCGCCCTCGAGCCCGCTGCTGATCTTGCGGCGGAGTTTGCCCCAGATTACGGAACCGCCCTCCTTCTTCTCCTTTTTCTTGTGTCCCTTGCTGGGCATTATGATCTCCTCGTCGGGGAACAGCGTGCCGTCCCTCGGTGTCTGCTCCTCAGTGCCGGACGTCTCCTGTCCGCCGTCGGTGCCGTCGGTCCGTGCGGCCGTGTCAGCTGAGGCAGGCATGCCGGCGTCTTCGATGCAGTTGAGGTAGCTGTCCCTGCGGGCCTCGAGTATCATGCCTATCGATGCCGCCGCCGAGGCCTCCGTGGCGCCCGGGCATCCGCCGGAGCTGAAGATCTGGGTGCGGGGGTAGCCTATGCGCACGGTGTAGCCCGACATCTCCTTGAACATCTGGGCGAAGTTGACCAGGCTGGAGCCGCCTCCGGTCAGCACCACTCCGTTGCGCAGCAGGTCGGCATAGCCGCTCTGCTGAATCAGGAAAAGCACCGCTTCGATAATCTCCCTGGCCCTGTAGGTGATGGTCTCGGAAAGATACTTCACCGGCAGCTGCTCGTAGGTGCCGTTCTCCTCGTCGTTGATCTGGATGACCTTGTCGCCGAGGGTCTGGAGCTTGTCGGGAAGGCAGGCCCCGAACGCGAGCTTGATGTTTTCGGCCAGGGACTCGGTGAAGCCGCATTCGTATTTGATGTCGTTGGTTATGCTCTTTCCGCCGAAGGGGATGGATGAATAATGGCGGAGCAGGCGGCCCTTGTAGACGGTCACGGAGGTAACTCCGGCCCCCACCTCCACCAGCGCGACTCCGTTCTCCTTCTCGGCGTCGGTGAGCACGGCCTGAGCCACGGCGCCTGGCACGAACAGCTTCCTGGCCGGGGCGACCCCGACCTCGTTGAGGGTCCTGTCGATGTCGTGCACCGCCTTCTTGTTGCCGATGAAGATCTTGAAGTGGCCTTCGATGCTCTCTGCGGCGACTCCGACCACGTCGTTCTCGCAGGCGCACACGAGGTCCTCGTCGGCTGAGAACGACTGGGCCACCGCGCCGTAGATCTCCTCCTTGGCCTCGTTCTCGAGGGGATATGAGTCGATCGCTATGCTCTTCAGGGAGTTGATCTCCTCCCGCGTGATGCAGGAGTCGGGGTCGCTGCGCTTCATCAGGGCGCTTGCCGTCTCCTGTCGGATGCTGTACCTGGGAAGGCCGACCACGAGCTGCAGAATCTTGATGTTCAGCTCCTTCTCGGCTTCCTGGATCACTGCCTTGAGAGGCACCGCCGCGCGGGTGGGGTTGAACACCGCGCTGTAGCGTATGCCGTCGGAAGGCACTTCCTTGTACCAGATGATCTGGATGTTCTCTCCATCCACCTTGGCGACGCTCAGAGCGACCTTGGAGGTCCCTATGTCCGCCGCCGCTATGTATCTTTCTGCCTGCATATTATTTGGTTTTTATATTTTAGATTCACTGTCCTGTAGTAGCCTTCTCCCTTCAGGGGGACGATGTTGCGCAGATATTCCTCGATGCCCGAGAGCTTCTCCTCGAGCCTCTCCGGCCCGCCTATGATGTAAAGTTCGTCGCCCGAGCCAAGGGTGAGCGCAATGTCGCCGTCGCTGCGTATGATGGTCCGGCGTACCAGCGGGCTCCACGTCCTCGAGCCGTCTATCTCCCGCTGGAGCTTCAGCATACCCTGCAGCCACTTCCTGTCGGCTTCGCTTTCGGGCAGGCCGCTGAATCCTGCTGCCGGCCGCACCGGGATGCTGCCTTCGATCACCCGCACGTCGGCAGTGTAGCTGCTATGGAGCGGGATGATCCAGCCTTCGGCGTCGATGTAATAGCCCTGGCCCTCGCCGTAGCTGAACCGCAGCACCGGCATGCGCTGGCTGATTTCGACGTGCAGCACGCCCTTTCCGTCGGTCCAGGCCTCGCAGCCCACTATGGGCCCCCGGCTCAGCAGCAGCTGCTCGATGCGTCCGAGGTCGAGGCTGTCGAGCCTGCGCCCCGTGCAGATGCCGTAGTCTCGGTCGAGCCAGTTCCTGACTTCGGCGGAGTTCACGAACTTGAGGCTGTCCCGGAATTCCACCTCCACGTGCTCGCATGCCAGCATGGCCCTCTCCGCCCTGGTCGCACGGAGCAGCAGGGCGAGGCCGGAGCACAGCAGCAGAGCGAGCATGGCGGCAATGGCATATCGGGTTCTCCTCTTCATGGCATCCTATCTTTTTTCCAGCATGTCGGTGATCTGAGGCACGAAGCGGTCGATGTCGCCTGCGCCCAGGGTCATCAGGACGTCGATATTCTCGTCCGCGAGGAAGTCCATGAGCTCCGATTTGGTGATCATGACCTTCTCCGGACAGTTCACGTCCTTGAATATCAGTGCGGAGCTCACTCCCTCGATCGGCTCC
>JADILW010000088.1 GCA_017695095.1 Candidatus Cryptobacteroides avistercoris
TTCGTCGGCAGCGTCAGATGTGTATAAGAGACAGCATTACAGGAATCTTTTTGCCTGTGTCTATCTTTTGCATCGGATTCGGGTGTACCGGAGGAGCCGGAGCGGCTTGGGGTGGTTGGTAAGCCGGTTGAGGCTCGGAAGCTACAGACGTTTGTGCCGCAGGCTGGGAGGCCTGGACGGGTCGGGCTTGGTTGAATAAGGGTTTGAGAGTCTGCGTAGGGCTACGCCCCTCACTTTCTGTATCGGGCTCGGTAAGTTGTGCCAGTTGGATTAGGGTCAGTTCTATTAGCAGACGTTTATTTTTGCTCACCCGGTAGTTCAGGTCGCAATCGTTGCAGAGCTTCATTGCTTTGAAAAGAAACGGAGCGGTGCATTTTTGTGCTTGTGCCAGATACCTTTCACGGATAGAAGCGCCAGCTTCCAGCAAAGGGAGGGTAGACGGGTCATGGCTTACCAGCAGGTCGCGGAAATGCGAAGCCAACCCTGTGATGAAATGGTTGCCGTCGAATCCTTTCTGCAATACATCGTTGAATGTAAGAAGGCATTCGGGCACTTTGTTCTCCAGAATGAAATCCGTCAGTTTGAAATAATATTCGTAATCCAGCACATTCAGGTTTTCGATGACGCTCCGGTAAGTGATGTGTCCGTTGGTGAAGCTTGCCACCTGGTCGAAGATAGACAATGCGTCGCGCATTCCTCCGTCCGCTTTTTGGGCAATAACCGTTAGTGCCTCGGGTTCCGCGTCTATGTGCTCTTTCGAGGCTACGCTTTCCAGATGCTCTACCATGTCGTTCACGCTGATGCGGTTAAAATCGTATATCTGGCAGCGGCTCAGGATGGTGGGGAGTATCTTGTGCTTCTCGGTAGTGGCGAGTATGAAGACGGCATGCGCGGGCGGTTCCTCCAGAGTCTTCAGGAAGGCGTTGAAGGCGGCAGCCGACAGCATGTGGACCTCGTCTATGATGTATACGGAATACCTGCCGGTCTGGGGCGGAATCTGCACCTGGTCCATGAGGTTCTTGATGTCGTCGACCCCGTTGTTGGAGGCGGCGTCAAGCTCGTGTATGCAGTAGGAGCGGCCCTCTTTGAACGAGATGCAGGACTCGCATTCTCCGCAGGGTTCGAGGTCGGGGCCTGGGTGGGCGCAGTTGATGGTCTTGGCGAAGATTCTCGCCGTGCTGGTCTTGCCGACTCCCCTCGGTCCGCAGAACAGGTACGCGTGGGCCAGCTGCCCGCGCAGTATGGAGTTTTTGAGCGTCTTCGCTATATTGTCCTGACCTATAAGCGATTCAAAGGTCTCAGGACGATACTTGCGGGCTGATACTACATAGTCTGACATAGATTACAAATGTAATGATTAATTCGTAACTTTGGGCTATGAAACCTCTCCTGACCAAAATTTTTATCGCTCTGGCCCTGCTCTTCATCTGCCTCCCGTCCCAGGGTCAGAAGATGTACACCCGCAAGGCAAGGCTCGAGGACTTCCCCGCCCGGACGCTCAAGGTGGTGGCCGGCGGACAGTCGCTGCTGGAGCTCTGCCTGAGGGAGGAAGTGTCCTCGCGCTGGAGAGTCTCACCCTTCGAATTCTGCACCGCCGACGAATACCGGGAGCTCCGCGAGGACAACGGCTATTACTTCCTCACCGTAGGCACCCTGGACGGCATAGCCTTCCTCTCGCTGAGCAAGGGAGGCCGCGACGACGAGAGCGACAACCTGAAGAAGCCTTTCGAGGTGGTCAGGATCCCCATCGCCGAGGCGGCGGCCCCGAGCGGCAGGGCGCTGATGTACATGGGAGCCTTCGTAGACATATTGCAGAACTTCGCCGGAGAGGCCGTGATGTCCGAACAGGCGGCCTACGCGGGGCTCAGGTTCAACAACAGGCTCAGCCTTGAGGGCAGGAAGGTCCTGCTCGACCCCGACGAAGCCGACTCGGCATATCAGGCCGGAGACTCCGGAGTCGTGACGGGCCTGGTCATCACCCCCTCCGCGCCGGGAGACCACTGCTACAAGATGCTGATAACCCCCGACACCCATGAAATCCTGTATTTCAGCCGCGCCAGATACAGGGACGCCTCTGACGGAGCCTTCACGGCGGCTGAAATCCGACAATTCGAACGCAGAAATGGAATCATCCCTTGACAGATACCTGCGCGGGCACAGCAGCCTTCCAGGCGAAGCGCTCGCATGGATAGAGAAGCAGACCAACATCCGCACCAAATACCCCCAGATGCTCTCCGGCGCCGTGCAGGGTGAGCTCCTGAAGCTGCTCGTGCAGATATCCGGGGCGCGCAGAGCCCTGGAAATCGGCTCCTTCACCGGATATTCCAGCGCATGCATCGCACTCGGCCTGCCGGAAGACGGACACCTGGACGCCTTCGAGGTCAACGACGAGCTCGAGGACCTGATGCGTGAAGGCTGGGAGAAGGCGGGCGTCGGTGGAAGGATAAGCCTCCACCTGGGCGACGCGACGCGGCTGCTTCCGGAAATCGCCGGCGACGGGCAGCCGTATGACTTCGCTTTCATCGACGCCAACAAGCGGGAATACCTGCGCTACTACGAGCTGGTGCTGCCGCTGCTGCGCAGCGGAGGGGTCATGGTGGCCGACGACGTGCTCTGGGACGGCAAGGTCTACGCCGACCCTGTTCCGCACGACGCGCAGACTTCCGGGCTCGTGGAGTTCAACGACTTCGTAGCCGCCGACCCGCGCGTGGAGGTCGTGGTGCTGCCGCTGCGCGACGGGCTGTCGATAATACGGAAGAAGTGATTCCTCCGGCTGATGCCGGAACCTACAGATTCACGTAGTCGCGGACGTTGTCGGCGGAGACGGGTTCGTCGCCGAGAATCAGCAGGCGGTCCACCACGTTGTCCAGCTCGCGGATGTTGCCCGGCCAGTTCTTGCGGCAGAGCAGCTGCACCGCTTCGGGCGAGAAGCTGCGCACGCGGCCTCCCTCGGTGTACTTCTTCAGGAAGAAATCTATCAGCTGCGGGATGTCGTCGCGCCTCTCGTCCAAGGAAGGCACCTTTATCAAAATCACGCTGAGGCGGTGATAGAGGTCCTCGCGGAAACGTCCTTCGGAAATCTCCTTCAGCAGATCCTTGTTGGTGGCCGCGATGACCCTGACGTCCACTTCGATGTCCTTGTCGGAGCCCACGCGCGAAAGTTTCCTCTCCTGCAGGACCCTGAGCACCTTGGCCTGGGCCGCCAGGCTCATGTCACCTATCTCGTCGAGGAAGAGAGTGCCGCCGTCGGCCTGCTCGAACTTGCCCTTGTGCTGCTTGATGGCCGAGGTGAAGGAACCTTTCTCGTGGCCGAACAGCTCGCTCTCGATGAGTTCTCCGGGTATGGCCGCGCAGTTCACCTCCACGAAGGGCATGGCGCTGCGGTTGCTCTGCTGGTGGAGATTGCGGGCCACCAGCTCCTTGCCGGAACCGTTGGGGCCGGTTATCAGGACCCTCGCGTCGGTAGGGGCGACCTTGGCGATCATGTCACGCACGTGCTGGATAGGCGCGGAGCTTCCAATCATGTCGGCCCCGTAGACCTTCTTCTTGAGAGCCTTGTTCTGTATGGTCAGCGTAGTGCGCTCGGTCGCGTTGCGTATGGTGATCAGGATGCGGTTGAGGTCGAGAGGCTTCTGAACGAAGTCGAAAGCCCCCTTCTTGATGCACTCCACCGCGGTGTCGATGTCGCCGTGGCCGGAAATCATCACTATGGCGGAGTCCACGCCCATCTCCACCAGCTTGCCGAGCACCTCGATGCCGTCCATTCCGGGCATCTTGATGTCGCAGAATATCACGTCGTAGCGTTCCTTCTCCACGCGGGCGAGTCCGGACGCCCCGTCCTCGGCGGTGTCCACCTCGTAGCCCTCGTCGGCGAGAATCTCGCCCATGGAGTTGCGTATCGCGCGTTCGTCGTCTATGATGAGAACCTTCATCTCTGCGTCAGTTTATCTGTGAACCGTCGGCCAGCACCTCCTGAGGGGTCAGGAAGCGCATCTTGCCGTCACCCTGGCGGGCCATGAGTATCATTCCCCTGCTCTCGATGCCGCGTATGGTCCTAGGCTTGAGGTTGGCGAGTATGCATATCTGCCGGCCCTTCATGTCCTCGGGATTGTAGTATTCCGCTATTCCGGAAACTATCACGCGTGTGTCGATGCCGGTGTCGATGGTGAGCTTGAGCAATTTGTCGGTCTTGGGCACGCGCTCCGCGTCGAGCACGGTGGCGGTGCGGATGTCCAGCTTCTCGAAGTCCTCATAGGAGCACTCGGGCTTCTGGGGAGCGATTTTCTTCGCGGCCTCTGCGGCAGCTGCGGCCTCGTGCTCGGCCCTGATGGCGGCGAGCCTCGCGGTCTGAGCTTCGATGGCGTCGTCCTCCACCTTCGCGAAAAGCAGTTCGGCTTCTCCGAGGGCGTGGCCTTCGGGAAGAATGCCGGTGCGGCCTAGGCTGCTCCAGTCGAGCACCACCTCGCCCTCCCCGGAGGGAGTCACGGAAGTCTGCGCGTCGGCCACCGAAGTGCTGCAATAGGATGTGTGCTGCGCCGCGCCGTTCCTCTCGGGACGGTGGTCGAAGCCGGCCTCCAGCCGGACGCCGAGCATCCTGCGCAGCCTTCCGGCCGCGAACGGGGTGAAGGGCTCGAAGGCCAGGGCAAGGTCGCAGCATATCTGCAGCGAGATGTTGAGTATCGTGGCAGTCCTGTCGCGGTCGGTCTTGACGACCTTCCAGGGCTCGGTGTCGGAGATGTACTTGTTTCCGAGACGGGCGATGGACATCGCGTCCTTGAGAGCCTCGCGGAAGTGGAAATTTTCCAGATTCTTCTCAAGGGAGGCCTTGAGCACGGGTATCTGTCCGAGAAGCTCGGTGTCGACGGGTTCGAGGCTGCCGCAGGCGGGCACCCTGCCGTCGAAATATTTGTGGGTGAGCACCACGGCGCGGTTCACGAAATTGCCGAAGATCGCCACGAGCTCGCTGTTGTTGCGCTGCTGGAAGTCCTTCCAGCTGAAGTCGTTGTCCTTGGTCTCGGGGGCGTTGGCCGTGAGCACGTAGCGGAGCACGTCCTCCTTTCCGGGGAAGTCGCGCAGGTACTCATGCGCCCAGACCGCCCAGTTGCGGGAGGTGGATATCTTGTCGCCCTCGAGGTTCAGGAACTCGTTGGAGGGCACGTTGTCGGGAAGAATATAGCCACCGTGGGCCTTGAGCATCGAAGGGAACACGATGCAGTGGAAGACTATGTTGTCCTTGCCTATGAAGTGGACGAGCCTCGTGTCGTCGGATTTCCACCATTTCTCCCAGTCTTCGGGGAAAAGCTCGCGGGTGTTGGAGATGTAGCCTATGGGGGCGTCGAACCACACGTAGAGCACCTTGCCCTCGGCGCCCTCAACGGGCACGGGGACTCCCCACTCCAGGTCGCGGGTCACGGCGCGGGGCTGCAGGCCGCCGTCGAGCCAGCTCTTGACCTGGCCGTAGACGTTGGGCCTCCACTCCTTGTGGCCCTCGAGTATCCATTCGCGCAGCCACTGCTCGTAGTCCTGCAGCGGCAGGTACCAGTGGCTGGTCTTCTTCTTCACGGGCTGAGCTCCGCTGAGCTTGCTCCTGGGGTCGATGAGCTCCTCGGGGCTCAGGGTGCTGCCGCACTTCTCGCACTGGTCGCCGTAGGCTCCCTCGAAGCCGCATTTCGGGCAGGTGCCGACTATGTAGCGGTCGGCCAGGAAGGTCTTCGCCTCGGGGTCGTAGTACTGCTCGCTCTCGCGCATGATGAACTTGCCCTCGTCGTAGAGCTTGCGGAAGAAGTCGGAGGCCGTCTTCTCGTGGATTTTCGAGCTGGTCCTTCCGTAGACGTCGAAGTTGATGCCGAGCCCGGCGAAGGAGTCGCGTATCAGGCCGTGGTACCTGTCCACTATGTCCTGGGGCGAGCAGCCCTGTTCGCGGGCCTTGATAGTGATAGGCACCCCGTGTTCGTCGGAGCCGCACACGAAAAGCACGTCCTCACCCTTGAGCCGCAGATATCTCACGTAGATGTCGGCCGGGACATAGACTCCGGCCAGATGTCCTATATGCACCGGCCCGTTGGTGTAGGGCAGGGCGCAGGTCACAAGCGTTCTCTTGAATCTTGAATCCATTTTCTTCTTCTTTCAGCCCGGAGGCAGACCGGGCACAACAAGCAATCACGATGCCACCCGTGAAGCAAAAGGCAAAATTATCGTATAAAATCAATTAAAGCAAATGCCGGCGGGCTCAGCGCTTCTCCCTCCCGGTCTTCTGGCGGATGCGCCTCTGCGCCGCCTGGAGCTTCTTCATCTCCTTGAGCATGTCCAGCTGCTCCTCCTCCGAAGCCGACGGAAGCCTGCGCACGAGGGTGTCGTAGCGGTCCTGCAGCCTCCTCTCGGCATAGAGCAGTATGGTCTTGGGCACCTGGGCGGCCAGCCACGACTGGACAGTGGTCATGGAGCGCCTGAACGAGCTGACCGAGAGCTCGTATTTCTCCGAGTATAGGGCGGCGGTCACTTCGGCCACCGTACGGTCGGGCGCGTCGAGCAGGGCCTTCACGCTCTCCTCCTGCGAGAGGCCGCGGTCGTAGCATTCGTAATATGCCTTGTAGACCGACGCGTAGGCCGAATTGGCCATCTGCGTGCCGTCGCTCTCGAGGGCGTCGCGTATGAAGTCGGCCACGGTGGGCCGCCCGGCGTCGGGGCCGGCATAGAACTCCGAATCGCTCTCGAACACGAGTTCGTCGCAGCCGTGGGAGAGCAGGAAGGCGAGCAGGTCCTTTTCGGTGCCTGCCAGGACCTTGTTCTCCTCGGTCCAGGGCAGAGCCTGCGGCATAGGCGGTGTTCCGCCCTCCCCTGTCCGCGGAGTCTGCGCCTCCTCCGCTCCGGACGACTTCCTCTCGGCCCTGCGCATCGCGGCCTTCTTGTCCTCGACCATCTTCCGGCGCACACCGGCTATCCGGTCGAAGAGTATCTGGGTCTCTATCCCGAACTGCGCGGCCGTGTACTCCACGTAGGTTGAACGCTTCACGGCGTCGGGAATCTCGGCTATGGTGTCGGCTATGTCGTTGATCAGGTTGGCCTTCTTGAGGGGGTCGCCACCGGCTTCGCCGAGCAGCAGCTCGGTCTTGAACGCGATGAAGTCCTTCTCGCCGTCGCGGATGTAGGCCTGAACCTCCTCGAGCGTGTGCTTGCGGCTGAAGGAGTCGGGGTCCTCGCCGTCGGGGAGCAGCACTATCTTCACGTTCATGCCCTCCGACAGCACCAGGTTGATTCCGCGCAGGGCAGCATGAATGCCGGCGGAGTCGCCGTCGTACATTATGGTCACGTTCTCGGTGAACTTGTGGATCAGGCGTATCTGCTCCACTGTCAGGGATGTGCCGCAGGAGGCCACGACGTTGCAGATGCCCAGCTGGTGCATCATGACCATGTCGACGTTGCCTTCGACGAGTATGCACTTGTCCAGGCGGGATATCTCCGACTTGGCGAACCAGATGCCCAGCAGGTTGCGGCTCTTGACGTAGATTTCCGTCTCGGGCGAGTTCACGTATTTCGCGGGATTGTCGGAGCGCAGCGTCCTGCCGCTGAAGGCCACCACCCTGCCGCTCACCGAATGTATGGGGAACATCACGCGCTCCCTGAACTTGTCGCCCACGCTGCCGTCGTCGTGGCGCACGGCCAGACCGGCGTCCACCAGGTATTCCAGCTTGTAGCCGGCCGCCACCGCGGCGTCGGTGAAGCTGGTCCTTCCCCCCGGAGCCCAGCCGAGGCCGAACTTGTCGATGGTCTCGTCTTCTATGCCCCTGGAGCGGAAATAGGCGTAGCCCACGGCGCGCCCTTCGCCTGAGCGCAGCTGGTCATGGAAGAACTTCTGGGCATATTCCGACACCAGCAGAAGGCTCTCCCGGCGCTGGCGGCGCATGAGTTCCTCCGGACTTTCCTCCTCCTCGACTATCTCTATGTTGTACTTACGCGCCAGAAGGCGCAGCGCCTCGACATAGGAGCAGTGCTCCTCCTCCATGACGAAGCCCACGGCGGTGCCGGACTTGCCGCAGCCGAAGCACTTGTATATCCCCTTGGCCGGCGAGACATAGAATGACGGGGTCTTCTCGTTGTGGAAAGGACAGCAGGCCACATAATTGGCCCCGCGGCGCCTGAGCGTCACGTAGTCGCCGACCACATCCGCGATTTGGGCGGTGTCAAGTATGAGGTTGACGGTCTCCTGGGGTATCACGACGCTATCTCACACAAAAACTTGATGCGCACGAGCCGCACCTCTATCTCATAGTAGTCCGGACCCAGGGCCTCGACGGCGGCCTGCACGTCGTCGGAGACGGCGTCGTTCCTGAAATAGTTGTAGATATCCTCGACTATGTCCTCGTCGAGATTCTCCTCGATGTAGTAGTCGAGGTTCAGCTTCATTCCGCTGGCCACTATGGCCTCTATCTCGCCCATGAGCTCGTCCATGTCCATGCCCCGCGCCGAGGCTATGTCCTCGAGCGACATGTGGCGGTCGATGCTCTGGATTATGGCCACCTTGGCAGCCGACTTGTTGGGGGCCGACTTGATCACGAAGTCGTCGGGCCTCTCGATATCGTTCTCGTCGACATATTTTCTGATCAGGTCGACGAATTCCTTTCCGAACTTGCGCGCCTTGCCGTCGCCGACTCCCTGGCAGTTCCTGAGCTCGTCGAGGGTCACCGGATAGGAGATCGACATGTCCTCGAGGGCGGGGTCGCCGAAGATTATCCACGGCTGGAGCTTGAGCCGCTTCGAAAGGTCCTTGCGAAGGTCCTTGAGCATGGCGAGCAGCACCGGGTCCCCGGCCCCGCCTCCGGACTTCATCGCTGACGCGGCAGCGGCGGCCTCCTCGTCGTCGTCATCCAAGTCGGCCCCCCCGACGAAAACCCTGTCCTCCACCAGCCGGAGCTCCCAGGGCTCCTTCAGGAAGCGGCGGCCGAGCTCGGTGACGTGGATGAGACCGTAGGCCTCTATCTCCTTCTCCAGCAGATGCGCGATGATGCCCTGATGGAGCACCGCGCACCAGAACTTCACCGAATGGTCGGCGCCCGCACCGAAGAAGTCAAGCTCGTCGTGCTTGTACGACTTGATCATGGAGTTGGACACGCCTGCGAGAATGTTGGCCAGATGCTCTATCTTGAAATGCTCGGGCAAGGCCTCCACGAGCTCCAGCGCCAGCTTCATCTCCCGGCGGCCGTCGAAGGTGGGACGGGGGTGCAGGCAGTTGTCGCAGCAGTGGCAGTTGTCCTCCTCGTAGTTTTCGCCGAAGTAGTTCAACAGCAGCTTCCTGCGGCACTGGCTCGATTCGGCGTAGGCGGTGACCTCGGCCAGCAGCTGGCGGCCGATCTCCTGCTCGGCGACCGGCTTGCCCTGCATGTACTTCTCCAGTTTCTGTATGTCCTTGTAGCTGTAGTAGGCTATGCACAGGCCCTCCTGTCCGTCGCGTCCGGCGCGCCCGGTCTCCTGGTAGTAGCTCTCTATGCTCTTGGGGATGTCGTAGTGGATCACGAAGCGCACGTCGGGCTTGTCGATGCCCATTCCGAAGGCTATGGTGGCCACTATCACGTCGATCTCCTCCATCAGGAACTTGTCCTGGTTCTCGGCCCTGGTCTTCGCGTCGAGTCCGGCATGGTAGGGCAGGGCCTTGATGCCGTTGATGCCCAGCAGCGACGCCAGCTCCTCCACCTTCTTGCGGCTGAGGCAGTAGATTATGCCCGACTTGCCGGGATTCTGGCGGATGAACTTGACTATGTCCTTCTCGGGCTCGACCTTGTCCCTGACCTCATAATAGAGGTTGGGGCGGTTGAACGACGACCTGAACACTTCCGCGTCGGGGATGCCCAGTGTGCGCAGGATGTCGCTCTGCACCTTGGGGGTGGCGGTGGCGGTCAGCGCGATTATGGGCTTGCGGCCTATCTGGTCCACTATGGCCCTGATGCGGCGGTATTCGGGGCGGAAATCGTGCCCCCATTCGGAGATGCAGTGAGCCTCGTCGACGGCGTAGAACGAAATCTCTATCTCCTTGAGCAGGGCCACGTTCTCCTCCTTGGTCAGCGATTCCGGAGCCACGTAAAGCAGCTTGGTCCTGCCGGAAAGCAAATCCTCCCTGACCTCGTCGAGCTGCTGGCGGCTCAGGGAGGAATTGAGGAAGTGCGCCACGCTCTCGTCGCCGTTCACGAAGCCGCGGAGCAGGTCGACCTGATTCTTCATGAGCGCTATCAGCGGAGATATCACTATCGCGGTGCCGCTCATGACCAGCGCGGGCAGCTGGTAGCACAACGACTTGCCGCCGCCCGTGGGCATGAGCACGAAACAGTCTCCGCCGCCCGTCAGATGCTTGATTATCTTCTCCTGGTCGCCCTTGAAGGAGTCGTAGCCGAAGAAGTTCTTTAGGGTCACTCGAATCAGATCGGAATCAGCTTTCATCTTTCGTAAATCAGTCTAAGGTATGAACTGCCAGCCCGGAACGCAGCTTGGGCTCGAACCAGGTGGTCTTCGGAGGCATGATCATGCCGCTGTCGGCGATGTCGGTGAGCTGGCCCATGGACACGGGATACAGCGCGAACGCCACCTTCATCTCACCGGAGTCGACCCTTCCGGCAAGTTCCGACAGCCCGCGTATGCCGCCCACGAAATCTATGCGCTTGTCGGTGCGCAGGTCCTTGATGCCCAGCAGCTTGTCGAGAACGAGGCTGGAGAGCACCGTGACGTCGAGCACCCCGATGGGGTCGGAGTCGTCGTAGCGCCCCGGACGGGCCGTGAGCGAATACCAGCGGCCTTCGAGATACATCGAGAAGTTGTGGAGTCCGGAGGGGCGATAGGCTTCGGCCCCCATGCATTCCACTTCGAAGTCTTCGGAAAGCCTGGAGAGGAAGGTCTCCGCGTCCATTCCGGCGAGGTCCCTGACCACGCGGTTGTAGTCGATGATGCGCAGCTGGCTCTCGGGGAAGCAGACCGCCATGAACCAGTTGTACTCCTCCTCACCTGTGTGGCGGGGATTCTGCGCCCTCTTCTCGGCGCCCACGCGGGCTGCGGCGGCAGTACGGTGATGGCCGTCGGCGACGTAGAAGGCAGGCACCTCCCCTTTGAAGACGGAGCTGATGCGCGCTATGGCGGCATCGTCGTCGATCACCCAGAACCTGTGGCCGAAGCCGTTCTCGTCGGTGAAGCTGTATTCGGGGGTTCCCGCCGCCGCGGTGGCAACTATCTCCGTAAGCTCCGGATTGTCCTTGTAGGAGAAGAAGACCGGCTCTATGTTGGCGTTCTGTATACGCACGTGTATCATCCTGTCGTCCTCCTTGTCGCGGCGGGTGAGCTCATGCTTCTTGATAGCTCCGGAGGCGTAGTCGTCGGTGTGGGCGCAGAGGACTATGCCGTACTGGGTGCGGCCGTCCATGGTCTGGGCGTAAACGTAGTAGCAGGGCTTGGGGTCGCGCACGAGCCATCCGCGCCGCTGCCAGCTGCGGAAATTCTCCACCGCCTTCTCGTAGACCTTCGGGTCGTGGTCGGAAAGCATGGGGTCGAAATCTATCTCCGGCTTCGTGATGTGCAGCAGGGACTTCTCTCCCGCCATCGCCTTGGCCTCGGCGGAGTTGAGGACGTCATAGGGAGGGGCGGCGACCTCGGTCACCAGCTCCCTGGGCGGACGCAGTGCCGCGAAAGGTTTCACTCTGACCATGGCTGCCTATCTGTTGAGACGGTACTTCTCGTCGCCGTCCCTGAAGAACGCGACTATCTGACGCGCCGCGGCGAGCCCGGCGTTGATGTTGGCTTCGGCGGTCTGAGCGCCCATCTTCTTGGGCGTGGCGAAGATGCGCAGTCCGAACTTCTCGCGCAGGGCCTCATAGCCGTCGGGGGCCACGTCGGTCACGTACTTGAGGTCGGGACGCTGTTCGAGGACTTCCGCGAGTCCCGCCTCGTCGATCACCTCCTTGCGGGCGGTGTTCACGAGCACGGCGTTCTTCGGCATGCGGCCGATCAGTTCGCGGCCTATGCTGCCGACGGTCTGCGGAGTAGCGGGGATGTGCACGCTCACGAAGTTGCTGCGGGCATAAAGCTCCTCCACGCTCTCCACCGGCTCCGCCCCGCCCTCGCGTATCTGCCCGGGGGTCAGGAAGGGGTCCGTGGCGAGCACCTTCATTCCGAGGGCCTCGGCCTTGCGGGCCACGAGCCTTCCGACGTTGCCGAAGGCCTGGACTCCGAGGGTCTTGCCGCTGATCTCCGAACCGGTGGAGGGGGTGAACTGGCCGCGCGCCATGAAGATCATCATGGCTATCGCGAGTTCGGCCACCGCATTGGAGTTCTGGCCGGGGGTGTTCATGGCCACGACTCCCCTCGCGCTGCAGGCGGCGAGGTCGAGATTGTCGTAGCCGGCGCCGGCGCGCACCACTATGCGAAGCTTCGGAGCGGCTTCGAGCACGGCGGCGGTCACCTTGTCGGAGCGCACTATCAGCGCGTCCGCATCGGCCGCCGCGGCCGCAAGCTCGGCTTCTCCGGGATATTTCTCGAGCAGGGCGAATTCATAGCCGGCCTTTTCGACTATCTCCCTGATACCTTCCACCGCCACCGGGGCGAAAGGCTTCTGAGTGGCTACAAGGACTTTCATAAGCTCACGCGTTTTTCAAAATCTCTCATGCAGGCCACGAGGGCGTCGACATCTTCCTGGGTGCAGGCGTTGTAGAGGGAGGCGCGGAATCCGCCCACGGAGCGGTGTCCCTTGATGCCCACCATTCCGCGGAATTCGGCGAAGGCGAGGAATTCGTCCTGCAGGTTCTCGCGGCCGGGAGCCATCACGAAGCAGACGTTCATTATGGACCTGTCCTCGACCGCTGCAGTGCCCACGAAGAGCTCGTTGCGGTCAATCTCGTCGTAGAGGGTCTTGGCCTTCTTCACGTCGATTTCGTGGATGGCGTCGACTCCGCCTATGCTCTTGAGCCACTTGAGGGTCTCGTTCATCACGAAGATGGAGAACACGGGAGGGGTGTTGAACATCGACCCCTTGTCGATATGGACGCGGTAGTCGAGCATGGTCGGGATATGGCGGCTCACCTTTCCGAGGGAGTCCTTCCTGACAATCACGAAGGCGACTCCGGCAGGACCGGCGTTCTTCTGCGCTCCTCCGTAGATGAGGGCGTACTTGCTCACGTCCACGCGGCGGCTGAGTATGTCGGACGACATGTCGGCGACCAGAGGGACGGGACAGTCGATATCCTCGCGCAGCTCGGTTCCGTAGATGGTGTTGTTGGTGGTGACGTGGAAGTAGTCGAGGTCGGAAGGAATCTCGTAGCCCTTTGGGATATAGGAGTAGTTCCTGTCGGCGGAGCTTGCCACCGCCACGGCCTCTCCCAGCCCCTGGGCCTCCTTCAGGGCCTTGTGGGCCCAGACTCCGGTGTCAAGGTAGCCGGCCTTCTTCTCGAGGTAGTTCATGGCCACCATCAGGAATTCGAGGCTGGCGCCGCCGCCGAGAAACAGCACCTCATGGGTGTCAGGGATGTTGAGCAGTTCTTTCCAGAGCGCCCGGCACTCGTCCATTACCTCAACCCATGCCTTGCTGCGGTGCGATGTGGAAATCAGAGAAACTCCGGTACCTTTGAAGTCCCTGAGGGCGTCGACGGCATTGTCGATCGCGACCTTCGGAAGAAGGCAGGGACCAGCGTTGAAAACATGCTTGCTCATAATGATTGATGGTTAGTTGATCTGATTAATGTTGGTCAGTCAGTCATTAAATATACCTATTTTTTTAATCCTTTCCAAAAAATCATGTTCGGCCGAAAGCCGCACGAAAGCCTCGAGGGAGCATTCGTTCTGGAAGGACTGCGCGCGCTGCGGCACCGACATGTCCTTGAGAAGCTTCATGACCGACGGCAGGGAGGAATACGGGAAGTCGAGCCTCATCCACCTGCCGGCCACCTTCTCGACCACGGTCGCGGCGGAGAGGGCGTCGGCGGTCGCCGTCCTGTAGGCCCTGATCAGCCCCGGTATGCCGAGCTTGACACCGCCGAAATACCGGACCACGATCACCGCCACGTCGCTGAGCCCCGCCGAATCTATCTGCCCGAGTATGGGCCTGCCGGCGGAGCCCGCGGGCTCTCCGTCGTCGCTCGCCCGCCAGAGCTTCCCGTCGAAGCCCAGCCTGTAGGCGCAGCAGTGGTGGCGCGCGTCGTGGTATTCCTTCCTCGCCTGCACGAGCAGCTCCCTGACCTCGGCCTCGGTCTCCACCGGCCGCGCCAGGGCTATGAACCTGCTTCCGCTCTCCTTGTAGAGGCCCTCCGCAGGTCCGGCTATGCTCAGATATGTATCCGCAGGCCGCATTTTTAATCAAAATTAGCGATTATTTGCTATCTTCGCAATATGGTTTACAAATATAGAATCACCCTCGCGGGCCTGAAAGGTTTCTTCCGCGTCTACCTCGTAGAAGGAGGGAACTCGCTCTACACTTTCCACAAGCAGATTCGTTCGGACCTCGAATTCCCCATGGACCAGCCCATTCTTTTCAAGGCACTTGACGCCGGAGGTCAGGTCGTGGCCCGCTACGCGCTCATGGACATAGGCTACGGCGCCGTAGATTCGGTGACTGTCGCCGACACCGTCAAGGCCGGAGTGCAGAGCTTCGTGTACTTCTACGACATCCAGAACAAGAAGAGCGTGATCATCACGCTCGAGGGAGAGGCCGCGGGCGAGCATGTGACCGCACCGAAGCTCATCGAGAGCAAGGGCCCCGTGCCGGCTGAATTCGAAAACGGCTACGTAGCCTTCGAGGACATGCCCGAAGAGCGCAGGAAACTGCCCGGACAGTCGGCCGCCGACGACGATGACGAAGAGCTCGACGATCTCGACGAGGACGATGAAGAGGAGGAAGACGAGGACAAGGAGGAGGAAGAGCTCATCTACGACAAGGACGAATAAGACGGACGCCACATATAAGAAGAAACACCCGGAAGAGCGGTCTTCCGGGTGTTTTTCATGACGGGCGGGCCTATTTCCTTTCGAAGAGGCCGGGGGTCACGGCATAGGCGCTCGGCCTTGCATTGCTGAACGCGGCCTTGGCGCGGATGTCGGCAGAACTTGAGCCGAAGTGTACTATGTACTCGCCGGCAGCGGTCTCCCAGCGGTCCTGGGCCTCGTCGAACGAAGCGAGCTCGTAGGCTGAGACCTCGAATTCCAGGGTCTGGCTCTCGCCGGGCTGGAGTTCGCGGGTCTTCGCGAAGGCCTTGAGCTCCTTCACGGGCTTGTCGAGTCCGCCCTTAGGTGCGGCCACGTAGACCTCGACGACCTCCTTGCCGGCGGTGTCACCGGTGTTGGTCACGGTCACGCTGGCAGTGAAGCCTCCCTCGGCACGGGGTCTGGCGACAGGGTCGGAATAGCTGAACTCGGTGTAGCTGAGACCATAGCCGAAAGGATAGGATACGTTGAGGCCCTGCTTCTCGAACCAGCGGTAGCCCACATAGATGCCCTCCTGATATTCGGTGTAGTCGATGTTCCTGACGTTTTTGTCCTGGTGCGCGCCGGTGGTGCCGTCGACGAAAATCGCCGACTCCTGGTCGATGGGGAAGTTGTCGGAAGACGCGGCGTCGCTCAGATAGACGGGGAAGGTCATGGGCAGCTTGCCGGAAGGAGATTCCTTGCCGGAAAGTATGTCGGCCACTGAGTTGCCTCCCTCCTGTCCGGCCTGCCATGCGCAGAGAATCGCGTCGGGCACGTCCTTCCAGGAAGCGGTCTCGATCACTCCGCCGATGTTGAGGATCACCACTACCTTCTTGCCGACCTTGTGGAAGGCGGCGGTCACGGCATCCAGCATGGCTTTCTCGGAGGGCGTGATCATGAAGTCGTCGGAAGACCTGTCGCGGAACTCTCCGGAGATCCTTCCCAGGGTGATCACCGCCACGTCGTTGTCGGCCGCCATGTCGGCGAGCACGTCAGCTGCGGGAAGCAGTTCGGCGGGGCGGACCTCCGCGTCGAATATTCCGTCGGTCGCTGCCGGGCGGCACTTCTCGTAGTCGGCCTCGAGCCTGTCGTCAACGTTGAAGCCCACGTTCCTGAGTCCGTCGAGCAGCGACACGGTGTAGGCCCTGTTCACATTGCCGGAACCGGTTCCGCCGGCTATGAAATTATAGGAGGTGTAGCCGAAGAGGGCCACGTTCCTGACATTCCTGAGAGGCAGGGTGCCGTTGTCGTTCTTGAGCAGGACCATGCCTTCGAGGGCCGACTGGCGGGTCATCTCGGCATGCGTCTCGAGATCCGGCTTGTTGGAGAAGGGTTCGTTGCGGAAACGGGGAGTACGCAGGGCGAGGTTCAGGATGTTCTTCACGTTCCTGTCGAGGTCGGCCATGGAGATGCTGCCGTTCTTCACTCCCTCGAGCACCTTGTTGTACTGGTCCATGGTGCCGGGTTCCAGCAGGTCGTTACCGGCCCACACCTGCTGCACGGGGTCGGTGCCGCCGAACCAGTCGGTCATCACCATGCCCTTGTAGCCCCACTCGTCCCTGAGAACGGTGGTCAGCAGGTCCTTGTTCTCGGAAGCGGGCACGCCGTTGATGAGGTTGTAGGACGACATGATGGTCCAGGGGTCAGCCTCCTTGACGGTGATCTCGAAGCCCTTGAGGTAGATTTCGCGCAGCGCCCTCTCTGAGACCCTCGCGTCGTTGTTCTGCCTGTTGGTCTCCTGGTTGTTCACGGCGAAATGCTTGATCGAGGTGCCGACGCCGTTGGACTGCACGCCCCTGACGTAGGAGGCGGCTATCTTTCCGGTAAGCAGGGGGTCCTCGGAGTAGTACTCGAAGTTACGGCCGCAGAGGGGATGGCGCTGGATGTTCAGCGCGGGGCCGAGCAGCACGTCGACGCCGTAGTCATGCACCTCCTCGCCTATGGCCTTGCCCACCGACTCCACGAGTTCGGTGTTCCAGGTGGACGAAAGCAGGGTGCCGATGGGGAAATGGGTGCAGTAGAAGGTGTCGTCGGTGCCTTCGCGGGTGGGGCTGATCCTGAGCCCGGCAGGGCCATCGGCGAGCACCATAGGGGGAACTCCGAGCCTCTCGATGCCGAAGGTGGAGCCTGCGGCTCCGGGCACGTACTTGGCGACCTGGCCGACCACGGCGAAGCTGCCGGAAGCCATGCTCTCCATTCCTGTTCCGACCACCAGCATGGCCTTTTCTTCGAGGGTCATGGCCTTCACGACCTTGTCAAGGGAGGCTTCCCCGAGCTGGGGAGCCTGCTGTCCGCTGGCCTCCGCCGCCGCTAGCACGGCGAGGGGAAGCACGAGAAATCTGTAGATTCTGTTCATATCGGTGAGGGTTGTGTTGGTCTATTTGTACTTCGCAACTCGTTCGTCGCTGATCACGCCGTCCCAGTTCATTCCGAAGGCGAAATCGTAGGCGTTGCCCTCGCTGTCGACATAGGGGATCATGTCGCGGGGCACATCTTCAAACTGGGCCTCGACGGTCAGCATGTCCCTGGGGAACTGCATGGGGAGGAGTCCGTTCGGCTCGGCCTTTCCGGTCACGATGTCGAGCACGGCCTGGGCCTGGGTCTCGAAGTCGACCACGATTGCGTCGGCATAGGGCTCGACCTCGGCGAGCACGCAGGGCTTGAAGCATTTCACCGAGAGGATCAGAGGCTTGTCGCCTATGGCCTCGCGGGCTTCACGCACCATCCTGGCGTCGTCGGAGTTGCTGGCGGTCACGGTCTTGTCCTTGTAGCTGCGGTTGTCGAAGTCCTCGAAGGTGTCGCCGCCGGCGATGCTCACCGCACGTGCGGTGGTTGCGGTGTAGGTGCCGTACTGCAGGGAGATGGGCACGTAGCCGTTGCCGCCGGCCCTGACGTCCTCGTCACTGTAGCCGGTGCCGCCGTTGGGGCTCTCGATGAACACCAGGGCGAAGTCGGCCTCATCGGGGTTCTCGGTGAGCTCGAAATATTTTCCGACCACCTCGGGACTCACGGGATACTCCCACCTGTCCTCGGCCTTGTTGCCCCACCAGTCGGCCACTCCCTTCACGAAACGTTTGGGGACGTAGGCCTTGAGCCTCTTGCTCTTGAGCGGGAGGACATTGTCCTTGTTCTTGAGCATCACGATGCTCTTGAGCTGGGCGTCATAGCCGGCCTGCATGTACTCGGGGTTGCCCACGATTCTCTGGCTCTCCTCGGGGTCGAGGTAGGGGTTCTCGAAGAGTCCGGTGCGGAAGATGTTGACCAGCAGGCGTACCGCCGACTGCTCGAAGCGCTCGCGCGCGGACTTGGTGCCGAACTCGTCCTTCCACATCTTGTAGGCCATGATCACGGGCTGCTTGTCGTTGTTGCCGCCGAACTGGTCGACTCCGGCCTTGAGTATCTCATAGTGGCGCTGTTCGACGCTGAGGTTCTCGGCGCCCCAGCACTTGCCCTCGAACTTGGAGACTCCGGTCACGTCGGCCGTGATCATCCAGTCGGTGCAGACCACTCCGTCGAAGCCGTACTTCTCACGCAGCAGGTCGGTGATCAGGTAGCGGTTGTAGCTGTTGCCGCGGTTGCTGCCCGTGCCTCCGTTCTGGCCGTAGGAGATCGTGTAGTAGGGCATCACGCTGGCCGCCATCCCGGTGCCGCCTTCGAGCTTGAAGGCGCCCTCGGTGAAGGGACGCAGGATGTTGTCGAAGTTGTTGCCGGGGTACACGGCGTATTTGCCGTAGTCGAAGTGGCCGTCGCGTCCGCCTTCCTCAGGGCCTCCGCCGGGCCAGTGCTTCACCATGGCGTTGACGCTGTACATGCCCCAGCCTCCGTTGTTGTCCTCGCTGGACTGGAAGCCGTCGCAGTAGGCGCGGGCCATGTCGGTGGCGAGGTCGTAGTCCTCACCGAAAGTGCCGTTGACGCGGCTCCAGCGCGGCTCGGTGGCCAGGTCAATCTGGGGCGAAAGGGCGGTGGCGATGCCGAGCGCACGGTATTCGTGCGACGCTATATCGCCGAAACGGCGCACTATGTCGGGGTCGAAGGTGGCGGCGAGGCCGAGCTGTCCGGGCCAGAGGGATATCTGTCCGCCGGCGCCCTCGTTATACTCGGTGTTGGCGGTGGTGCCGTTGCGGGGGTCGGAGCTGTTGTTGGCCGGGATTCCGTGGCCTATGCTCTCGCAGAGAGCCTGCACCTTGTTGTTCCAGCGGGCCGCCACTGCGGGCGACTGCACGCTGGTGATCAGCACGTGGCGCAGGTTGTCCTCCACGAGGAACTTGCGCTGCTGGTCGCTGATGTCGGAGGGGTCCGCCCCGCTCTCCTCGAAGGACTTGCCTCCGTAGGTCGCCGCCCTGGCGCCGGTGCCGGGGATGGCCTGGTGGGCGCTGTAGAGCATCAGACCGGCTATTTCGTCGATGCTGAGCTGTGAGGCGAGGTCCTCGGCCCTCTCCTTTGCGGGAAGCCGCCAGTCTTCATACTTGTCGAGCTTTCCGTTGCGGTTCAGGTCCTTGAACCTGAATCCGTCGACCTCGAGGATATTCACGCCCGACGAAGGCGAATATCCGAGGGTCTTGCCGCCCTCCTGGGTGACCACGACGTAGTCCTTGACTTCGTCGGCCCGGCAGGGAGACGCGGCGGCCAGCAGGCAGACTCCCGCCAGCATGGTTCCGATGAGATGTGTGTTGGTCATATTATTTGGTTGTCAGTTGTGTTTCGACAGTGGCGTGCCAGGCACGAATGTACCAATATAGGCAAAAATTCCCATTATTCCACGGTTATGACCGTTCTGAGATACTTGACGAGCTGGGGCGTACCGTTGTCGGACGCCTGGAGCACGAAATGAATCGTCTGTCCGGGCAGGGCGTCGGCGGGCACGGTGAAGGTTGTCCTTGCCGAAGAGGGGTCGTCCACGGAGAGTTCTCCCTCGTAGGTTCCGACAGGGAAATACCACCATTTCAGGCTGAGCTCGTCGCCGTCGGGGTCGGACGCCTTCGCCTTGATGGTCACGGTCTCGCCGGGAGCGGCAAGAATGTCGAAAGGTCCGGTGAGCTCGGGATAATGGTTGGCGTCCTCATAGTCCGGAGTCACCGACCATTTCATCCTGGCAGCTTCGGAAAGATTCTTCTCGGGATAGAAGTTGGGGAAGGCCGAAGCCTCGTCGGCCGCGGAGTTCCGGGCACAGAAGCCGGAGAAGCTGTAGGGCTGGCCCTTGCCGTTGGCGGCGTCAACATTCATCCTGTGCATGCGCATGATGTCGGTGGACATATAGGAAGGGTGTCCTGAGCGGGGCTGGCCGGACTTGGGGTCCCACCTGCCTGCCCAGCCGCCCCAGGTCGGGTCTTCCCAGGCGCGCAGGCCGTTGTCGATGAGATTGTAGTAACAGCCGCTGTCGCCGTCGCTGTAGAGGGTGCCGACAGGCTGGGGACGGGTCCACACGATGTAGCCCATGTCGGCCAGCTCCTGCACGCTCTCGCCCTTGTAGGGACCTATCATGTCCATCACGTCGCCGGGCACCATCTGCTTGCCGTCGCCCCAGCACCTCACGAGGGCGCCGATGGGTCCGATGCGCATGTTCTCGGCTGTCCAGTCGGGAGAGGTCAGGTAGGCATACTCGCTGTTGTCGTATCTGCCCATGGAGCCGCCGAGGCTCTGGACATAGATGTCGGGCCAGTTGACGGCGATATATTTGTTGTAGGCGTTGTCCTGGTCGCCCGAAAGGCAGAGGACAACCTTCTCGCAAACCTTCGCATAGACGGCATCCCAGTCAGCGGTACCCTTGTAGTCGTCCTCGATGGAGCGGAGAGCCGCAGCGATGGAGGATGAACCTCCCCAGGCCTGGATGAAGAGCGGGCCGGGCTCGTCGTCGAGTATGTTCCTCTTGATGAGGTCGGAGCCCTCGGTGTCCTGGGAATAGTCGCCCTCGAAGTCGCAGTTGCCCCAGGCGATCACGGAGCGCAGGGCCTCGGGCGTGGGATAATCCGGGTCATGGACCTTTAGGTTCGGATAGCATTCCTCGTAGGCGTCGACTATGTCGTCGATGAAGCGCTCGTCGGGCGAGAACCTCCATGAGGTCTGGGGGCCGAGTCCGAGCTGGTCGTATTCGCTACCCTCGATGAACTGGGTCGTGCCCTTGCCGTCGCCCCTCCAGTGGAAACGGCTGCTGGTGTAGACCAGGCCGTCAATCTGGAAGTCGGTGGAATGCAGGATGAAGCGTATCATCGAGTTGTTGTCGTCCAGCTCCGGGTCGCAGGTCACGATGGTGCGCGGTTTCTGGCTGGCCCCGTCTTTCTGGCCGCCGCAGCCGGTCGCGAACAGCGAGACGGCGAACAGCATTGAGATTGCAAGAATTTTCATCGATTGGCTATCTTTTGTGATTCTTCCCTAATATCGGAACTGCCGGAATCATTTCCAAGAAAAATGAAGTATTGATATCTCACGGGTTTTGCTTATATTTGAAGATAACTGCATGAATCAGCAAATGTATTTACATACACACACTAAAACATCATGAAAAAAACCTTTTTGATTGCTGGCGCACTTCTCTGCGCCTTCCAGCTGTCGGCACAGCCCAAGCTCAGCGCCGACAACGTTGACGAGGTACTCAAAGCCATGACCCTCGAGGAAAAAGCCGCCCTCTGCGTAGGCGCAGGACGCGGCTACCAGCTCGGAGGACTGACCTTCAGCAGCACCGTGCTCGTTCCCGGAGCTGCCGGAACCACCCTCGCCATCCCCCGTCTCGGCATTCCCGCGACCGCCCTTCCCGACGGCCCTGCCGGAGTCCGCATCAGCCCCACCCGCGAGGGTGACAGCCGCACCTACTATGCCACCGGCTTCCCCGTAGGCACCGCCATCGCATCTTCATGGGACACCGAGCTCGTGGAGAACATGACCAAGGCCATGGGCAACGAGGTGCTTGAATACGGCGCCGACGTGCTCCTCGCCCCCGCGATGAACATCCACCGCAACCCCCTCTGCGGACGTAACTTCGAGTACTTCTCCGAGGATCCCGTGCTGGCCGGAAAGATCAGCGCCGCCTACGTGCGCGGTATCCAGTCTAACGGAGTCGGAACCTCCGTGAAGCACTTCGCCGTGAACAACCAGGAGACCAACCGTATGGAGAACGACGCCCAGGTTGACACCCGCGCCCTGCGCGAGATCTACCTCAAGGGCTTCGAAATCACCGTCAAGGAGTCTCAGCCCTGGACCATCATGTCCTCCTACAACAAGCTCAACGGCGAGTACACCCAGCAGAGCCACGACCTGCTCACCAAGATCCTGCGCGACGAGTGGGGATTCGAGGGCATCGTGATGACCGACTGGGGCAGCAAGGAGGGAACCGTGAAGGCCGTGGCCGCCGGCAATGACCTCATGATGCCAGGCAACGCCACCGAGACCCAGCGCATCGTGGACGCCGTGAAGAGCGGAGAGCTCTCCGAGGCCGACCTCGACAGGAACGTGCGCAACATGCTCAACTACATCGTGAAGACCCCTCACTTCCGCAACTACAAGTACAGCGACACCCCCGACCTCAAGGCCCACGCCAAGGTTGCGCGCGCAGCTGCCACCGAGTCCATGGTTCTGCTCAAGAACGACGACAATGTGCTGCCTCTCAAGGGCACCGAGACCGTGGCCATGTTCGGTATCTCCTCAGTTGACTTCGTGGCCGGCGGAACCGGTTCCGGCAACGTGAACAAGGCCTACGTCGTGAACATGGT